>CAZJWK010000001.1:0-329 GCA_964549595.1 uncultured Sphingobacteriales bacterium
CCTTTACAGTAAATTGACAATCCGTTAAATAATTGGTTGTACTATTGGAAACAGACGTCCAATTAGCACCTCCGTTTGAAGTTCTCAAAACAAGACCTCCACTACCGGCAATGAGTCCTTTAGCACCATTTTTCCTAAAATTAACCGAGAAGAGATTTGAATTAGTCTGGTTTGATTGAGAAACCCAATTTTTTCCTCCATCAGTGGTATGAAGGATTGTACCGTTAAAACCAACAGCCCACCCTTCCGATTCACTAACAAAGAATACCGATTCTAAATCTGAACTTGTGCCACTTTGTTGAGTTTTCCAACTTTTACCTGAATCACTC
>CAZJWK010000001.1:339-101673 GCA_964549595.1 uncultured Sphingobacteriales bacterium
CCAACAATCCAACCAACGGAATCATTTGTAAAATATACCGACTCCAGGTAATTAGTAGTATTGCTTTGTTGATTTTCCCATTTTTTACCACCGTTTTTTGTAAAAAGAATGGTTCCGTCAGCTCCTACAGTCCATCCCATTTTATCATTTGCAAAATGAACAGAAAATAACCAATCACTTGTATTACTCGTCTGAGATTCCCAATTTTTTCCACCATCCTTAGTATGAAGAATAGTGCCATCCTTACCGGCACCAACAATCCAACCATTGGAAGCATTTGTGAAATAAATATCTTTCAAACTAACTATCGTACCGCTTTCTTGAGAATTCCAGGTATTACCCCCATTGGAAGTCTTTATAATGGTGCCATAATCACCAACCGCAAAAGCCGTTTGGTCATTAACAACCTTAACACCATTCAACCTATTACCTTGTGGGGAAGGATACTGAAATTCCCAATCATATTCCTTTTCCTGAGCGGTCATTAGGGTCGGGACCAAAAAAAAGAAACTTATTATACCAATTCCTATATCCACAACCGGTAATATTCTTTTAGGCTGGAATCTTACTAATGCAAACAAACCCATTAAGAAACCTTTTATTTTGGCTTGATTAAACAAAGGGTTAAGGTTATGATTTAACCAGTTATTTTTCATTCGTTCCATAAGCATATAAAATAGTTTTGGTTTAAAATCTTTAAAAAATCAACCCCCTTCAACAAAACCCTAAGTGTCTTCGTAAACCCTTAGGGTTTGTATACTATTACTCCACCACCACCTTCTTCGTCCTCACAGCCTCTTTCGTCTTCACTTGCAGCAGGTAAACACCGGCTGATAAATCACTCACATCTACCGTTTGTTGGCCTTTACCTTGCAGCTTGCCGGATTGGAGGGTGCGGCCGGTGAGGGTTTGGAGTTGGTAGCTTTGGGGGTCGTTGTTCGTTGATAGCTGAATGATGAATTGGTTTTTTGCAGGTTTCGGGAAGCATTTTAAAGCTTCTTTATTCCTGAATTTTTGACCCCTTGAAGTAGCCCCGCCTTTTGGCTTTGCCTTCACCACCCAAATATCAGACTTGCCATAATTACCACCTACATCCCCGCTGCTTGATTCGGCATTACCGGCCATGATATAACCCCCATCATTGGTTTGTTGAATGGATGAAGGATTTTCATACTTAGAGCCTCCATAGCGACTATCCCACCGTTTTTGTCCCGATTTATCAATTATTACCGACCAGAATTGACTTTCACCCCCTACCAGGGCATAACCATTGTCATTAGTAGGAGTGATGGCAGTACATTGCTCTATGGCATCGGTGCCAAAGGTTTGATCCCAAATCAGGGATCCATCGTTTCCGTTTAATTTGGTAACCCAATAATCCTCACCCAGGAAAGACTCACTCACATCCTTGTCTTTTGATTGGGTTATCCCTCCTATCACATAATTACCTCCCGAAGTCTCCAAAACATCAGTAGCCAAATCAGGACGGGAGCCGCCTAAGTGGGTTTCCCATGCTATATTTCGGTTGGCATCCAATTTCACAATCCAATAATCCCAATTTCCGTGATTACCGGAAACATCCTTATCATTAGACATGGAATGGCCGGCAATGATAAAACCCCCATCCGAAGTTTGTTGTATGGCAGTAGGTTCCTCCGTATTACTGCCACCATAATTTTCTTCCCACATCACATTCCCGTTTCCTGCTTTTAATTTCACTACCCAAAAATCCCTACCCCCGTAATTTTCACTAACATCCCGGGAATCAGAACTGGAATGCCCAGTTACTACGTAATTGCCATCCGATGTTTGGCGGACGGCAAAAGCGTAATCATTACCAAGACCACCGTAATTATTTTTCCATACTATATCTCCTTTACCATCCAGTTTTAAAACCCAGAAATCCCTGACTATCCCGCTGCCGTAATGACTGCTTACATCATTGTCTGAGGAACCCGAGATCCCGGCTACAATGAAGCCGCCATCATTGGTTTGCCGGATTGAAGTAGCCTTATCGGTCCGGGTGCCCCCATAGCGCTTTGTCCATTCTTTATTGCCCTTTTTATCCAGTTTTAACAGCCAATAATCCGAGCGGGCAACAAGTCCATAATTACCACTCAAATCCTGATCATCAGAATTGGACCAACCGGCCACTATATACCCGCCATCATCCGTCTGGCGCACGCAATTGGCATTATCATCTTCACTGCCTCCGAAATGCTTTTGCCACGCTATCTCCTGAGCGATTCCCGTAAAGCAGAAAAACACGCCAAACAATAGGATTGCTAACTTTTTAATACCCATATTGGTCATTTTTTTAATTTCAGGTTATTTCTTACATGCTGATGGTGAACCCTCAGGATCACCTTCCTGCCCAAACCAGACCACTGCAAATCCGCCTTTTATGCTCACACCCATTGCTTCCCATTTGATGTCCCTCCATTGTCCTTCATTGATAATCACCGTATTGTGGGACCTGCTATCCTTCCAGGCACTAAGCGCTGCTTCAGCAGAAGCATTGGCTCCTGATCCGCCGTAGGCAATTTCAAACCCATCCCCTTCATAATCCGTCAATTCTCTGGGCTTGTCCCACATGCATTCCGCATGATCATGATCAGAGGTATAACAGCAGGCCGACCAATTACCCGTATTAGACCAACTATGCAGGTTACAATTCCTGGATTGGGTATGCGGCGCATGCTCGATTAAATCCTTTACATGCAGATCCGCTACTTTGGACAGGGCCTTAGAAACAGGTATGGAATCCAAACCTTCCGCCCCTCGGTATTCGCGGATTTTTTGTACCAATTCCCGCTCCTCCCGGGTTTCACAACCCACCAAACTATCCGGAAAATGATTCTTGCCACTGTCAGTAACATTATTACCAGAGGAGCTGTCATCCGGAGCCATAGATCCCTCTTCGCAGCTTGCCAATAAAAAAAATCCTGTGATGATTACTACCCATTTGCTAAAGCCCATAAAATGATTTTAAAGGTTATAAAAATCTATTTGTCCAAATTTGGGACCCGTTTAACAATAATTAAAATTTCTTGTTAGATGTTTTTTATTCGTTACATTACTCCTACCTTAATAAATTGGGAAAAATTTTCGTAAACAGTAGAAGGGGAAAAAAATCAAATTTTTAAGTAAATCATTGGCCATCAATAAATAACAGCCGCCCCTATTAGAACGGTCAGGTTTTAAACCCAGCCGGGTTAATAGATTTCAAAAGGCAACTAACCAGGCTTTCCAAGCAGGCCAGAATTGATCTTTATTAAACGATAACCTTCCGGGTCACCCCTCCATTATCACTTTTAACCTGGAGCAGGTAAACACCTTTTGGCTGCTGATTGGCATTCAAGGTTTGATCGCCAAAGTTCTTATATACTTGCTTTAATGATTTCCCAGAGTTTGTAATTTGGGAATTGAGCACTACGGGCAACTAAGGTGAACCGGGATTGGGATAATTGGGTGCGGATAAGAAGGCTTTAGACAATCCAGTCTTATTTTAGGTTCTACCACATTCCCATATAAAATTTTAGAAAAAAATTTAAAAAATTGATTTTCGGACAATTAAAAAATAGCCTGGTTAGTGGGAGATTCCCATATAAAATCTTAACAAAAAAACTCCTGGGCCTACACGTCAATGGATCAGCCTTGGTTGGCAACGAAAAAATCC
Organism: uncultured Sphingobacteriales bacterium; assembly: GCA_964549595.1. Lineage (GTDB taxonomy): Bacteria > Bacteroidota > Bacteroidia > CAILMK01 > CAYYUA01 > CAZQQN01. The sequence continues at coordinate 4,019 of CAZJWK010000001.1, forward strand.
CGAAGGCCCCATGTAAAACCACAGCACTAAATTTCCACAAAAAATGGGGTAGAACCAAATTTTTTTAAGCCACGGGTATAAGACCCGTGATTTGGGAGCTCCCAAGCTACCCATAGCTTAAGCAAAATCTTGTCGTGCACCCCCGATTCATGACCCCTCTTCTTTCCATGCTAAGCATTCTGCCAAAACGGGTATTTCCTCCACCATCGATGAGGTTATCCGGTCCCGGATCAGCCCTTCAGGTTTTTTGTAGGAAGTTCGGGTGGTACCTACTTCCTGAGTGGTGACCAAGTAATCAACCGGTACATCATGGGCGTCCACTGGCACTTCCGCTTTCACCTGAAGGGGATGAACCGTGGTAATCACCGGGGTCTGCTCATCGATTAATCCCATTTCCCGGCCAATGGCATATTCGATCTCTCCGTAACCATGCCCTTTCCCGACCCGCCCCCCGGAATAATCGACTGCAACGGAACCCATGACTACAATATCGATTTCAGGCAATTGGGATAAGGGCGTCAAAACACCATAATCAGGCACATTTTTCTTAACACTGGCTTTTTGCGCATAGTCCTGTAGACCGGACAGCACATAAAAACCCGATTTAAGACGGGGACCCGGCATAACCAACGTCTTTCCGGCAGCTAAGACCCTTTCGCGAACTGGCTTCTGCGGTGTATCCGGGTTTACTTTTACCACCCGGGCATCCTGAAATTCGGGCAAACCAGCTAAATTTTCCGAGGCCTGGCGAGCGCCTTTAAAATTGGGAATTCTCCCATAAAGCGGAAAAGGAAATGCCCCTGCCTTCTGTTCCGTGAGTTCCTGCCAAACTTTTTGCCGGATTTTACTTTTATCTGAGCTCATTTTCCCATGTAACGGTTAATTTTAAACTGTCCATTAGGTTACTCCTAATATTGAGAAGGTTTTAATGAGTTTTCGAATAAAGCAAAAAACAACGCTTTTTCAAAGCTTTTCTAAAGCCTTAAATTCCAAGTTGACAACACTAAATTCAATACTTTTTTTAACCCTTATGCCTCAATCTCTACTGAATAAACTTGAGCCGGTTCTTTCGAATAATCAATCCGGCTCCTCCCTATTGCTTGAACAATTGCAGGACACGCTTTTACAGCATTACCTGGAAAACCCCGTTCAAACCGGGGAACTGCAAAAAGCCTGTTCGGAAGTGATAAAAAATTTTCCGGATTTCATGGTCATGCATCATTTCCTGGATTATTTGACCACTAAGCAAGCAGAAAACGAAGACATCAGCATTGGTAAAGCCATTGAGGCTTATCAAAACGAATGGAACGGGGTTGACCACTTAATCGCAGTGGAAATGCATTCCCAGTTACCATCATTGAATGGCCCTGTATTGTTTCACAGCAATAGCGGCACTTTACAGGCATTAGCTGCTCATTGGATGAACCAGGGCATAATCCCGAAAATCATCCAAAGTATTGGCAGGCCGGCCAAAGAGGGAATTCGACAAGCGAAATACCTGGCTAAAACAGGCTTCACTGTAAAAGTTATTGAAGATGTAGCAGTAAGGCTTTATACAAACCAGATTAAAGCCATCTTTTTAGGGGCTGATTGCATTGGAGGCCGGCGATTCAAAAACAAAACCGGGTCTTTATTTTTAGGATTGCTGGCTGAGCAACAAGCCATTCCCGTTTATGTTTTAGCGGATAGACGGAAGCAAATACCTGCTAATCTCCCGGATTCCTTTAGCCAAATCCTTGAAAAAGAAACGCCTAAACCCGGCTCAGAGCTATGGCAAGACCCAATCCCGGAAAACATAGAAGTTGATAATTATTATTTTGAGTGGGCGCCTAACTACCTCATAACGAAATTTGTAAACGAAAAAGGCACCTTTAGCCCGGATGAACGCTCAAATGAGAACCAAAAATTTTCCGGTTCTTACTTAACCCTTTTAAATGCCCTCTCCGCAGAAATAAGCTGAAAATGGCCGCTAACAAATTTTATTTATTAGCCCTTTCCAACGTGGAAGTGAACGCTTCCCGGGATCTATGTGAGATTCCCTTCCTCAGGAAAGCTTTCAAACAATTAAAGGAGGAGCCTTTTTTCCCTGATTTCCCCTTTATCATTACTGACCACCGAACCCATTTACCGGATGACAAAATAGACAGCCAAACCATTGTGCTTTACCTCAGCAATGAGGACGGCCATTTACCCCGTTATATTGAAAAGACCGGGATCCTGTTTACTCCTTATCCACCAAAAGAAACGCATCCTAAAGCTTTTACCATACCCCTGGGATATCATGGAGCGGTACCCTCATTGACTCCTCTTTCTATGAAGGAAAGGTCACTGGATCTTTTTTTCAGTGGCAGAAAAATTCACCGGCGTAAAGCCTTCTTTGACCAGGTAGATAAGATTCAGCAAACCAGCAGTTGGGAGCTTGATATCCGTAAGACCAACGCCTTTGCGGAAGGGATGAAGCCACCTCATTATGCAGCAATGCTAAACAAAACCAAAATAGTACCCGCACCCGAAGGCAATTACTCCAACATCACCTTCCGTTTATTTGAGGGTTTGCGGCAGGGATCTATACCCGTTACACCACCTTTACCTGAAACCTGGTATTTCAAGGAATTTCCCGGATACCAGTTGAATAAATGGGAGGAATTAAGTCCTCTTTTGAGCACTTTGCTGCCCAAACCGGAAAAGCTAAGTGCTCTACAATCCAGGATCCTTTCCTACTACAGGGACTATTGCTCAGAGGAAGCCTTAGCCCGTTACATCAGACAGGTTATTAAAAGTCATTTTTCCTTGTAATCTTCATTGACTTCCGCATTCAAAAGGATGTCTTCAATGGCCTTTTTCAGTTTATCCGGTTGGACGGCCCCTTTTGCCATTTGAGGTTTTCCATTTAGCGGGATAAAGAGCAAGGATGGCAAACTTTGTACACCAAACGCCTGAACCAATTCCTGTTCTTGATCCGCATCAATTTTGAAAAAATCAACCCGATCCCCGTAGTGCTTTTCCATATTTTCCAGGATTGGGGTCAACATGGTACAAGGACCACACCAATCGGCATGAAAATCCAACAACACCGGCTTATCATTTTGGTTTTCCCAGTCCTGCTTATTCTGATAATCGAAGATTTTGGCCCTGAATTGGGCATTGGTCAAGTATTCCATAATTGATTTTTTTGAGATTCACCCTACCTAACAATATATTTGAAAATTTGTTCATATTTTCAACGGTAGTTGGCCAAGTTTCGGATGCCAGGCATTGCTATCAATATTCCTGAGAAGGAATCTTAAGCCATTAAACCCAGTTAACGGGAGAAACCATTTCTTAAAATTGGTAATTTACCGAAAGGTTTGGCAGAATGGGTAATTGGTTAATCCTTTCGAACCTGACCCGGTCAAAATAAAAAATATTTTTCCGGTTATACACATTTATCACATTGGCAGTGATTTCGAGCCTTTGGTGAGGGCCCAATTGCCAATATTTTTTAGCCGAAATATCAAATCGGTGGTAAGGCGGCAGTCTGCCTTTATTCCGCTCCCCGTAAACAATACCCAAATTTCCGTTGGCCTTTCTTAAATCTGTATTCAGACCACGGTCCGAAAACCTGTGGTTTTCGTAAAATCCTTTTGTTTTGGTGAAAGGGAATCCGGAACCCAGATTCCACCTAACGGAAACCTCCCAGGTTTTCCGGGGGCCGAAAGTGTAAGTTCCCATAATATTCAGGTTATGCCGGCGATCCCAATGGGGATCATATTCGACTTGCCCGTCATAACGCTCATTGAAGCCCAGGGAATAAACCACCCAAAAGTAAAAAGGGGATTTATCATACTTGGCATTAAAATCCAACCCGTAAGCTTTGCCGGTTTCCTTGATAAAATCCTCCCTCAATCGAGCGGGTTTATCCTGATTTTCGGGTCTGTCTTCAAAAATTTTATTTCGGTTGATATCGGTCAGTTGGTTAAAATCCTTGAAGTAACCTTCCAACTCCAAGGTAATGCTTTTGTTAATGTCCGCCTCAAAACCGGCTATGGCATGACGAGCCGTTTGTAAACGGGAATCAATGGATTCTCCGTCAAAGGTTTCAGGCAGATCATTGGGAGCGGACAAAAAGCCATAAAATAAATTCACGACATCCTTGTCCGAACGGGCACTCATTAGGTTTTGAGAATAAAGTCCGCCGGCTACTTTAGCCCTTAAATGATCATTAATATTGTATTTAGCCCCAAGGCGGGGTTCAAGGAAAAATTCCTGAACAGAAGCATAATACTGAAGCCTCAAACTGGGGTCCAGCACAAAATCTCCTAATACTTTTTTGTACCGGGCATAGCCAGCTATTTGTGTCGTGAATTCTGTTTGATCCAGTTTCCGTCCAACAGAATTAAAGTACTGGTATTGGGTTTTAAACCCACTAATGTCAAAACCATATTTAATCTTATCGTCATCCGGATTATACTTGAAATCCAAACCCGCTTCAAAACCGTTGATAAAGCTAAAACGGGGGTTTTCATCCGGTCTGTCCTCGGTAATTTCATAATCGGAATAAGCAAAGTTACCGGTTATAGTACTTGAGGATTGGGAAGGCAAAAGCAAAAATTGGGTTCCGACCCCTGTGGCATTCCAATCATAAGTAGCAGTATTCCGGTAATTAACCTTGTCATTGAAGTTAAAACCAAAAACCTTGGCGTTACTACCATCAGAACCTGTAAAAGTCACTTTCCCGTAAAAGTCCTGAAATTGGTAAGGAAGACCATCATTTTCCACATAATTATAAAGCACAGGGGATGTTTTATCCAGGTAAGAAATACGGGAATTAAAAAGAAATGAAATGCCTCCTTCATCCTGGTTATAGCGCTTGATGGGGCCTTCTAACTGTATTTTTGAAGTAAAAGGGCTGCCTGAAACTTCGCCGCTTATAAATTTTTTATTGCCATCCTTGGTTTGTACGTCCATTATGGCTGATATACGATTTCCATATTCGGCATTGAAACCTCCTGTGTAAACATCAATGTTCCTGACATAGTCCATATCAAAGACCGAAAATAACCCAATGGAATGGAAAGGATTGTAGATCGTCATTCCATCCATTACCACCTTATTTTGAACCGGTGTTCCGCCACGGATATAAAAATTACCTCCCTGGTCACCCGTGAACGTAACACCCGGCATAACCTGTAAGTATTGAGCAAAATCGGGTTGACCTCCAATAGCAGGTATTTTACTCACTTCTTTGGGGTTTACTTTGGACTCACTGACGTTAACGGTCTTTTCCTTTTTAAACCGATTATCCCAAACCTCCACTTCATCAATCTTAATGGTGGTTCTTTTAATAAAAAGGTTCACATTTTGAATTTTGCCTTTTTGAACTTCCACCGCTTTTTTTGCCGTATCAAAACCTACATGTGTGCATAAGAGGGTATAAGTACCAGCAGGGAGATTTTCAATGGAATAGAAACCGTTTTCATCGGTTGTAGTGCCTTTGTCCGTTCCCTTTATGATGACATTGGTAAAAAGGATAGGATCACCGGAAGTTTCATTGTAAACAAAACCACGGATTTCCCCGCTTTTCTGCGCTTTTACAGCGCTAATTCCCGTAAAAAAGCAGATACAAATGCTTACATAAAACAGCTTATAGAGGCATTTCAACTTAATTGGCCTTTGGTTCAACATCGCATTTTTAATGAAGCTTGCGAATTTAGAAAATAATTCCACCCGCTTTACAACTACGAGCCTTAAACGTAACCTATACGACTAAAATTGTAAAGGCGTTTTTCTCAAATTATTGAACAGCATCACGGACCATAAAAAGAATGGGATTTTGACTAAAACAGATAAATGAGGCAAACCAATGGTTAAAAAACCAAAAAAGATTCAATGCACCCCTGTTGAATAAAAACGGAATAATATTAAGTTTGTAAAAAGGTTCTTTTTGGGAATTAACTTATTCGGTATGAAGCAGCTAATCACGTTCCTATGTTGTAAAATAATTCTTTTATCGGGCTGTTCAGTATTGGAGCAAAATCAGCCTTCTAAGCAGGAAAAAGAAAAAACGCCTTCCGAAACCCGGGAAAAAAGAACGCATAAAGCCCCTTATCAGCCAACGCCAACCAAAAAAATGGATTTGGTCCATACCAAGTTGGATGTTCAGCCCAATTGGCAAAATCAAACCCTGGATGGAAAAGCAACCCTTACTTTCACACCCCATTTTTACCCGGTGGATTCTTTTTTTATTGATGCAAAGCGCTTTGATCTAAAAAAGGTGGCTTTGGTTAAAAACCGTCAAAAAACTACCCTTAACTACCATTACGGTGGGAAAAAACTAAAAATACATCTGCCCCGAACTTATCAGAAAAAGGATACTTTCAGAATATTCATTCGTTACAAAGCCACCCTGAAGACTAAGGATAAAACAGAGGGTTCTGTGGCCGGTAGCCGTGGTCTCTTCTTCATAAACCCTGAAGGAAAATTGGAAGGCAAACCCCGCCAAATCTGGACGCAAGGAGAAACCGAATACAGCTCTTATTGGTTTCCAACGCTTGACAGGCCCAATGAAAAAACAACACAGGAAATTTACATCACCGTAGACACTCAGTTTCAAACCTTGTCCAACGGTATAAAGGTATATAGTGTCCTTAATGCCGATGGGACGCGAACGGATTATTGGAAGCAGAAGCTCCCTCACGCCCCCTATCTTTTTATGATGGCCATCGGGGATTATGCCGTAGTAAAGGATAAGTGGCGGGACAGCGTCCCGGTGAATTATTACGTAGAGCCGGAATACAAGCCTTATGCCCGGATGATCTTTAGTAATACAAAAGAAATGATGGACCTTTACTCGAACTTATTCGGATACGATTACCCGTGGGCCAAATATTCGCAAGTGGCAGTAAGGGACTTCATCGCCACTGCCATGGAAAACACATCAGCAACCATTCATTTTTCCGGCATTCAGCAAAACAGAAGAGGATACCTTAGTCAGGATTTTGAAAGTTTGATTGCCCATGAACTCATCCATCATTGGTTCGGGAATTTGGTAACCTGTGAATCCTGGGCTAATATCGCCTTGAATGAAGCTTTTGCCACTTATGGTGAATACCTGTGGAAAGAGCATAAATATGGTAAGGCTACTGCCTCTATTGAATGGCAAAATGACAAAAAGAGGTACTTACGGGAAGCCCGTAGAAAGCAATTGCCCTTGATTCAATTCCATTATACCCATGCCGGTAAATTATTCGATGCCCACAGGTATCAAAAAGGAGCCTGCATCCTCCATATGTTGAGAGCCTATCTCGGGGATAAGGCTTTTTTTGCGGGGGTAGAAAAATATTTAGAACAACGGGCTTTTAAACCAGCAGAACACCACCACCTGAGACTGGCGCTTGAATCAGTCAGCGGAAAGCCCCTGAAATGGTTTTTTGACCAATGGTTCCGCTCACCCGGACACCCGGAACTGGACATAAAAAGCGACTATGACACCGCTAATAAGGAAATTCAATACATCGTTGAGCAAACACAGAATTTAAACAAATTCCCCACTTTTAAATTGCCGGTGACCGTAGCCATTTACCAGGGAGAAAAGGTAAACCGTCAAAAAATTTGGATCGAGAACCCTACAGATACCTTCCGCTTTTCTTCAGAAGGACCTCCTGAGTTGATTAATTTTGACGCTAAGCGGAATTTACTTGCGGAGAAGACCTTCCACAAATCTTTAAAAGAATGGTTTTTTCAATTCAGGAATGCCCCTTTATACCTGGATCAATATGAAGCTTTTAACCATCTATCCCGCTATTTGGATTCAATGTCCAAAAAACAACTGAGGAATTTTCTCAACGATGCCATCAATAATCCCCACTGGCCTATTAGGAAAAAGGTTTTATCCTTAATGGAAAACTACTCCGGGAAAAGTGTAAAATCGGATTTCAGGGACTATGTATTAAATTTGGCAAAAAACGATCCTGAGCCGGATGTTCGGGCTCAGGCTTACCAAACCCTTGCTAATGGCTTTCGGGTAAATGAACGGCTTATATCGGCTTATAAAAAAGGCTTAAAAGACAGTGCTTACCATGTGGTCAAAAATGCCTTGAAAAGCCTGGCAAGTATCAAGCCCGAAGTAGCCCTGAAAGAAGGCGAAAAGTTAAAAGATACACGGAGTGATGATGTTTTATTGACCGTAGCGGAAATGTTTGCCCAATATGGGGGGAAAGATCAAAACTCCTTTTTCCGCCATTTATTGCTTAAAAAACCGGACTGGAAGGGACGATTTCAGTTAGTGGATGATTACCTGGCATACTTAGAACGATTAGGGATTAGTCATTTAAGGGGAAATTTAAACGTCTTCCGGCAATTAACCCATTGGATTGCCGATGATCAAGACCGGAAGAAACTTATCAAGGAATTGAAAATCCTTAGGAATAAGAAACAAAAAACATTGAAAAAGCTTAAAGCAAAACAAAGCAATGGTAAGGAAGAAAAATCCGACCACACCCATAGCAGGAAATATGAAAGAAAAGCCAATTTGATAGATGCCCTTAACCAGTTGATTGAGGACTTAAAATCTTAAAAAACCATTGTTTAACCAAAAACAGTTTCCCAAATGGACGAGAAATCTTTTGAAGACCACAAAATAAGAAAAGCTTTTGAAGACAAGCACTGGTCAGAAGTAAAGGCAGAATCCTCCTGGCAGATTTTTAAAATCGTAAGTGAGTTTGTGGAGGGCTTTGAAAAATTAAATAAGATAGGGCCTTGTGTTTCTATTTTTGGTTCAGCCAGAAGCGAGCCAGGTGATGAATATTATGAAACAGCCATACAGCTTGCCAAATCACTGACCAATGAGGGATACGGAATAATAACCGGAGGAGGTCCGGGCATTATGGAAGCGGCCAATAAAGGGGCTCAAACCAATGATGGCAAATCAGTAGGATTGAATATCGATTTGCCTTTTGAGCAAGAACCCAATAAATACATTGACTCCAACAAGTTGATTAATTTCGACTACTTCTTCGTTAGAAAGGTTATGTTCGTGAAATATGCACAAGGTTTCATCGTACTTCCGGGAGGGCTGGGTACCATGGATGAACTGTTCGAAGCCATGACCCTTATCCAGACCAAGAAAATCGGAAAATTTCCCATTATCCTGGTTAGCAGTGATTTCTGGAGTGGTTTGATTGATTGGTTGAAAGAGGCCATGCTTGAAAAAACCCAAAATATCAGTGAAGAAGACATGTTTTTATTCAAACTTGTGGATACCGTAGATGATGCCGTTAAAGAGATCAATGACTTTTATTCGAAATACCTGCTTTCACCAAACTTTTAAAGATTAGAAGAGACCTATTTGAGATCCGGGAGTAATTAGCAACCATTTGAAAACCCTTAATGCCGGATCTTATTCAGGGCTTGTTCAATATTTTCTTGAATGCGTCCAAGCAGATTATTCCGGTCGGAAAAGGGAAAAGCCTCCCCGGTTACCTCTTCATAAAGCTCTATATACCGGTCTTTAATCTCTGCTACCTTGTCATCATGCATTTCAGGTATCTTCTGACCTTTCTTTCCCTGATAACCCTTTTTCATCAGCCACTCCCGGACAAATTCCTTAGAAAGCTGCTTTGGACTGCGCCCTTCGGTCAAAAGCCTTTCAAAACCATCCGCATAAAAATAGCGGGAAGAGTCGGGGGTATGAATTTCATCGATCAAAATGATTTCCCCCTCCAACAAGCCAAATTCATACTTGGTATCTGCCAATATAAGACCGCGCCCCTTGGCAAATTCCTGCCCGCGTTGATAAAGTTTCCGGGTTAATTCGGCCAGTTGGTCAAACAGTTCTGCGCTAAGCAAACCCTGCTGAATAACTTCTTCCCTCGAAATATCCTCATCATGCCCCGAAGTGGCTTTTGTGGTAGGGGTGACCAGGGGTTCAGGAAAAGGCTCAAATTGCTTCATGCCTTCAGGCAATGGGTTCCCGGAAATATGGGTAGCTCCGGCTTGATATTCCCGCCATGCATGCCCGCACAGGTACCCCCTGATAACCATCTCAATGGGTAACGGATCACATTTTTTCCCGATGGAAACTGCCGGATCAGGCACATCCAAGAGCCAATTGGGCACAATGTCTTCTGTCATCTTTAAGAATTTGGCTGCAAGAAGGTTCAGTACTTCCCCTTTATAAGGGATAGGCCGGGGTAAAATCACATCAAAAGCGGAGATGCGATCAGAAGTGACAAATACTACATACTGGCCATCGATCTCATAAACATCCCGGACCTTCCCCCTGTAAAAATGGGTCTGTCCCGGTAACTTAAAATCCGTTTCTTTAACACTTTCTTCCATGGGTCAATATTTACAAGACTAATAGGCTGATTAAGGATTAATAGCAAAAACAGCGCTTAGCCAATAACGGAAACAAACCAAACCGAAAAGCCTCAAAAACCCGTAATGATTAAAACGCAAGCCTAATCCAGTAATAGTAACGTTTATTAAGCCCGGATTAAGGAATTCATTGGCCGTTTTCCTTAGCCTTTCCTTGCTGTTCATCTTCCTCCTCATAAGCATTAATAATATCCTTAACAAGCTTATGGCGGATGACATCCTCGGCTGTTAATTTTACCGCTTCAACGCCTTCAATGTGTTTAAGGAGGTTTATGGCTTTTACCAGTCCGGAACTTTGCTTGGGTGGTAAGTCAACCTGTGTAAGGTCTCCATTGACTATAAACTTGGCATTAGGCCCCATTCTTGTTAAGAACATTTTTAACTGCATCGTTGTCGAATTCTGAGCCTCATCAAGGATGACAAAGGCATTGTCCAAAGTTCTGCCCCGCATAAAAGCCAGGGGAGCGATCTCAATTGTGCGGTCTTCAAGATAGTAATTCAGTTTGTCAGGGGGCAACATGTCGTGTAAGGCGTCATAAAGGGGTTGCAGATAAGGGTCCACTTTTTCCCTGATATCACCGGGTAAAAAACCTAAACTTTCACCAGCCTCCACAGCCGGTCTTGTCAGAATAATTTTACGGACCTCACGGTTTTTCAAAGCTTTGACCGCAATGGCAACCGCTGTGTAGGTTTTTCCCGTACCGGCCGGACCGGTAGCAAAGATCAAATCATTGTGATGGGTGGCTTGGTAAAGCCGCTGCTGATTTTCGGTCTTTGTACGAACGATCAGGCCATTATTGCCGTAGACCAGGATATCTTCTTCGCTTCCGGTCTTCACTTCTTCTTCATCACTGGTATTGAGAATTTCTGTCAACCGGTTCTCAGGTAGTTCCCGGTGTTTCATGACATATTTGGTTATGCGGTTAAGTTTGCTTTCGAATTTTTCAATTTCCTGTGCATCCCCTTTAACCCGGATTTCATTACCCCTTACATTAAGCTTCAACTTCGGGAATTCTTTTTGCATCACTTTAAGGTTCTCATTGTTGCTTCCAAGTACCTCAACCGGGTGGATTTCTTCGAGTTTGATGTTAATTTCGCTCAATACCGCTTCTATTTAAAATTTTACAATAAAAACTCAATACCTTTGCCTGTGAACACGGATTAGGCTATGGGTATAATAACACTTACAACCGATTTGGGGTTGCGGGATTTTTATGTTCCATCGGTTAAGGGATTGATTTATGCTCGGTACCCCGATGCAAAGGTTGTGGATATTACCCATGAAGTCAAACCCTTTAACCTGGCTGAAGCCGCATTTATTTTGGGTAATGCTTTCCGGGATTTCCCCGATTTCACGATTCATCTTGTGAGTATTGAATCGGATTTCGATACGCAAGGAGAATTTGTTTTAGCCCAGGTCAACAATCAATATTTCATTGCCAAAAATAATGGTTTGATTTCACTTATAACAGATGAACAACCCCAAAAAATCAGAAAATTAATCGAGACCGATAAAAACGCCCTGAAATTTCCCCTGAGAAATATTATGGTCGAAACAGCCATTCAACTTTTAAAGGGGTCCGGCATTGACAAAATGGGCGAACCCCTTGAGGAAATGGTGGCAAGGGCTAATTTACGCCCCATTTTATTAGAAAAGAGCATCCGTGGGGCCATTATTTATATAGATAATTTCGGCAATGCGATCACCAACATTGACCAGGGAACCCTGGAAAGGTATTCCAACCCACAAAATGCCAATATCAATTACAGCAAAAAAGATTACATAGAAGCCATTAGCCGGCACTATGAAGATGTCCCGGAAGGGGAAGCGTTGGCCCTTTTTAGCACCAGTGGCTACCTGGAGATTGCCATAAACAAAGGTAACGCCGGCCAATTATTGGGATTAAATACAGGACATACCATAATCGTAGAATGCGAATGATTATCCGAGTGGTAAAAATGACTTTTCAGGAAAAGAAAGTGGACACTTTCCTTGATTTGTTTGAACAAACCAAAGACCAAATCAGGGGTTTTCCCGGCTGTAAACACCTGGAACTTTGGCAAGACACCCATGACCCACGTGTATTTTTCACTTACAGTCATTGGGAAAAACAACAAGATTTGGCTCGATACCGGGAATCACCCCTTTTCCGAACAACCTGGCAACAAACCAAAATCCTTTTCGAGGAAAAACCCCAGGCATGGTCTTTAAAACGCAAAAGCCTTTCTTAGAATCTGCGTTCGCTTATTCCCATTTAGGAGATTTTCGGAATTAAACTTCGCTCAGTCTTTTAAGCCAATCGGTTTCGTTCATGCCAATTTGCAACAGTTTACTTCCTATCATTGATTCATGTCCTTTTTTACCGGGCCTAAAAAAACATAATGCGCTTTAAACCCTTCAAAAGAAAATACCCTATATCAGGATTATAAGGAAATTCGGCCCAAACAGGCTAACTTTGAAAAAAAATCATGACCCGCCTAAGCGTTAACATTAACAAGGTAGCCCTGATCCGTAATTCAAGGGGGGAAGATCTTCCAAACCTGATAAAGGTTGCCAGGGATAGTGAGGAATACGGAGGGCAAGGGATTACTGTGCATCCGAGGCCTGACGAGCGGCATATTACATATGAAGATGTCAGGAATTTGAAACCGCAAATCAAAACTGAATTCAATGTAGAAGGCTATCCTTCCCGAGCCTTTCTGGACTTGGTTTTGGAAGTTAAGCCCCACCAAGTAACATTAGTACCCGACCCCCCGGATGCACTGACTTCCAGTACCCAATGGCACACGCTGGAAGGGCAGACTTTGTTAAAATCCGTTATTGAAGCCCTTCATGAAAAAGGAATACGCACCTCAATTTTTTTAAACCCGGACCCTAAAATGGCTGAAGAAGCGGAAAAAACGGGAACAGACCGGGTCGAGCTCTATACCGCCCCTTATGCCAGGGATTTCAAAAAAGATTCTGAAAAAGCCATTGAGCCCTATTTGAAGCCGGCCCAAATAATTGTGGAAAGTGGCTTGGGACTTAATGCCGGTCATGACCTCAATTTAGACAATTTAAGCCATTTACATAAAAATTTACCCGAATTAAAGGAAGTATCTATTGGGCATGCACTAATTTGTGACGCCCTGTACTATGGTTTGGAAAATACCATAAAAATGTACCAAAACCGATTGAAATGATAAATTAAATGGATCACATTTCATCCTGTTACCAAGCGCAAAAAAATTAATAACAAACCATAAAAGGTGATGGGAAAGGGGTGGCTTAAAATCCTTCTCGGGTTACGACCGACACTTTTTGAATTCAAACACAAATAGACCAACCAAATGGTTAAACCCTTTGGCTTCTGAATACAGGTAAATAATATTTACTCAACCTGTTAACAACCCTGATAAAATGACCTTTCTTAGTATTGGACTGACACCCAGAATCATTCTAATAGCCACGGCAGGCTTTAGCACTAAGTAGTGACCAATAAGGGGCATGGGTGTTTGGGTTTAAAAAACTTTATTCCGGTTTGAAAAAGGCAGCTGTTTTTATAATTTTGCATTTGGGTAAGCCCTGTACGACCAGCTCCCGGGTACTTCCCCAGGCCAGAGATGGAGCAAGGAAGACCTGGTTGAGCGGTGCGATACAGGAAGCTTACCCTTTTCTTTTATTCAATTATTCAATAACCTCGCTTTAAAAGATTGAAAATTATGAAATTTTTTGTTGATACTGCTGATATGGAAGCCATTAAAGAAGTTAATGAACTCGGAATTCTGGATGGCGTAACCACTAATCCCTCTTTAATGGCCAAACAAGGGATCAAAGGTGAAGAAGCGGTTTTCCAGCATTATAAAGACATATGTTATGAGGTAGATGGCGACATTTCAGCCGAAGTCATTGCCACTGAACTGGACCAAATTGTCAAAGAGGGCCGGCAGCTGGCCAAAATCGATGATAAAATCGTGGTTAAAGTACCCATGATAAAAGATGGGGTAAAAGCCATTAAAAAACTTACCTCTGAAGGTATCCGGATCAATTGCACTTTGAATTTTTCAGCCGGGCAAGCCTTGGTTGCTGCCAAAGCCGGGGCCTCATACGTATCACCCTTTATGGGACGGCTGGATGACATCACTTATGATGGAATTAGCCTAATCCAACAAATTGCTAATATCTACCATATTCACAGTTACCAGACGCAGGTTTTAGCCGCTTCCATAAGACATCCCCTCCATATTGTTCGCTGTTCTGAAGTCAATGCGGATGTAGTAACTTGCCCTCCAAACACCATCCTGCAGCTCTTAAATCATCCATTGACAGACACAGGGCTTCAAAAATTCCTGGATGACTATAAGAAAGTACAGGAAGAGGAAGTCAAAGCTTAACCAAAACTGTTTTGACACCAAACTTACAAAGCGAATCTGCCCCCTAAGGACTTTCAAAAAAATTTTGTGCACGGAGAATATTGCGAGATGTAATAAGGCTTTAAACCCCTTTGGGTTGGCCTGTTAAAAAGGCTAAAAAAGGGATTAAAAATTGCTGATGGTTGGGGTGAACAGTTTTATTCCTGATCAACCTGGATTGTGCCCTCTATGTTGTAAAATTTGTAATTGGTAAAAGTTTGATTAGATTCAAAACCCTTCGCATAGATGATCTCTTCGGGAGTCTTAACCTTTACGAATTGATCTGAAAAGATTTTACCCTCATTTTCATCCCAGGTTAACTTTTCTGTTTTCAGCGTATCTCCCTTTCTATTCACCACCAATACACTATCTTTTACCACCATTTTATTTTGTTCTAAATAACGAATACCATAATTAGCCCTTAATCGGCTATTACGCTTACCCTTTTTATTGAAAAAATTGGCCTTTACGCCCTTAGGCATTTCAATGTAGGTTTTATCTTCTTCCTTGAATTTTTCGATTTTTGGGGCTAATACGCGGGCTTTCAGGTAAGAAGAGTCGGTATAAATGACTTCAAGTTTTTTACCGGTTTCTTGGGGAATTTTTTCCCTTTCAATGCTGACCTTTTCCGCTTTACGAAGGTCATTGCCCCCACAACTCCCTAAAATACAGGCCGAGAAAAGAATAAAAAAAAGCTTAAAAGCGTTACTCCGGCCTGTGCCTGACGGTAGTTTTTTCATTGATCCAGCATTCAACCTTATAAGGATCACCTTCCTCCAAATTCCTGAAAAAAACATCTTGTTTCTTGGGGAATCGTTGCCTGTAAGAAGATATTCTTTTATCAGCAGCTTCCTCAACAGAAGGATCAACTTGTTTCGCTTTTTTAAACTCATCTACAGCAGCCCATAAAACCGCCTTTCTTTCAAACTTTTCCCCACAACGATCACGACCGGTTATATAAAGCTCACCCAGAAAGATATGGGCTTTTCCGTTTTCATCATCCAGATTGATAGCTTTTTTAGCGTAATCCCTGGCTTTTAATAAGTTTTCTTTTTGCTCTTTGTAAATACTGGCCAGTTTTAATGCATAATCAGTTGCCTTTTCGTCTTTTTCCTCAAGTTCAATAGCCTTTTTATAAAATTTTATGGCCTTATCATTGTTATTCTTTTGTTTCCACTGCCGGGCAAGGGAAACCGCAATGTCCGCAGAAGGTTCACTATCAAAAATAGATTCCGTAAGTTTAAGATAAAAAGGATCCTTTGTGCATTCCTTGTTTTCCAATTGATTTTGAAAAGATTTAAGTTTTTGAAGGTTATCCTTCTGCTCTTCAAACTTGGATTTATATTTATCAATAAGGTCAGCGCAGGATAAATAGGGATCCATAAGCGTAGAAATATTCCCTTTAGCATCTTGCCATTCCCCTCCTGAACCTTCTTCGAGATTAGCATTGACAATTTTTATGGCTTTGTTATAAGCATCCATTAACTGACTTTTGTCCATTTTTTCTTTTTTCTTCAACTCCACAGCCGCTTGCAAATAGTAATAAGGGACAAAACTTTTTGATTCTTCTCCTTTCAGTTCCAGGGATTTTTTTAAAATATCAAAGGCCCTTCTCGCCTGATCAGGATCCAATTGAACCAAGTTTTTTCCTTTCCTTCCCAAAACCTCGCCTTTTTGATTAAAATATTTTATTCGCTTATCATAGACCATCATCAAGGTGTCAAGGTATTCATCCTTTTGGGCTTTAGGGGCTTGCTCAAATTTGTGCTCCAGGATATTCACCCCACGGATATAAATATTTTCGCTTTGCCTTGGCGCATTAAAAAACATCCAACGCCAATAGGGGTAAGCCATTTTGTAATTATTCTGCTTATAATATTGATAGTACAGGCTGTATTTTCTAACAGCAGTAGCGCTATCAGGCCCCCATTTAGATTTTATGGTATCACCTTCCGGTGATTGGCTTTTTTTAGCGGGTTCCTGAATGCGTTCCTCAATGGCTTGATCCAATACAATTTCCTCTTCTTTACTCAACTCACCCGTGGTTTCTTCCTGGCCGGGGCCAAAAATGCCACAAGCCATTAAGGAAGTGCCCAGAATCAAACCTCCGATAAGCAAGGAAAAAGTTTTCTTATAACCTTCCATGGCTCTTTTATTTAAGCTTTTGTTCGATAAACCAATTTTCCGTAAGACTAAATCCCAATTTAAACTTCATGTAATTTTCTCTCCATAACGGACCTTCCTTTTTCCCAAGCGTACCAAAAGCCAATGAAAGATCGATGGCTGATCTTTGGTCTCTTCCACTGGTAGGATTATCGGGATCAGGATACAAGGGAAAACCTATACCCAAATTCGCCTCGTATCGTTCAAGCGGATCACCAGTGGGCTTCAGATAAGAATTAGCATATTTAATGCCAAATCTGTAATCCACTAATTCCCAGAAAGAACTGCCTTTTTTATCGTGGGTTAATTGACCGGCTAAGTTCACTTCGTAAGCATCTGATAAACCTTGATCCCGGTCCATAATGGCAAATTCTGACCATTGGCCATAATCAAAGCCCAGTCCTAAGCGCCAGGAATTTTTTTTGCGGAGTTCAACCGAAGCCTTGTAATTGCCGGGAAACTTCATTTTACCTTCTTGATTGGAAATACCCACTGTATCAGCAATTCCTTGATCCAATAGCCCGGCAAGGGTTTCATCCGGACTGTAAGGATAAGCAAAAGTTTCCTCCGTCCTGGAAAAATTAATCGTTCTTGGCACCCTTCCGCTGATTCCTGCTACCAAAGCCATCTCCTTGTTTAAATTGTATTCATATTGCAACCCTCCTTCAAAAATAAATCCTCCAACGGTCTCATTTACTATTGTCCTTGACCTTAAAGGAGTTCGGTCTTGAAATTGATAGGTTTCAAAGCGATCTTTGTTCCCAAATAAATAAGCCCCGTTCAGACCCACCTTAAACCCTTTAAACACTTCAATACCCGTTCCAATGTAAAACTTGGACAGGCCTCCTTTTCCATTATTAACCAACCTATATTCCTGAGGGTCAGAAAATTCATCACTATAATTGAAGCCAATTTGGCTAACCGGTATTAAACCAAAACTGGCGCCCCAGTTTATTTCTTTCATCAAGGGAAATCCCAATGCCAAATAACCAAAATTTATTCGTTCATCTTCAAATGCATAATTGTCACCTTGGTATTGGTATAACTTTCCGGCCAGACCAATGTCAAAGGTGGTAAAATTCAGAGTCGAATAAGAAGCCGGATTCTGTAAGGAATAACTGGATTTGCTTTTTTCAGTCAGGCCTAAAGGTTCCACGGAAGCCAAATTGGCAAATTCTGTGTCCTGAATTTCTCCAAAGCCGTAGACTGAGTATGGACTATTGAAATTCTGGCTCAATAAAAATGTAGGGATTAAGGTTAGGCAGGAAATAATCAGGAGCTTATTGCGCATTAAATTGTAAGATTTGGTTTAAGCCTTTTAGGACTAATTCAGGCTCGGCAAAAATCGTGTTTTTCAGGTTATTTTCAAAAAACGGGGCATCACCTCCTCCTATTATAACTTTAAGGGGTTTAACCTGTTGCTTATAGGCATCAATGATACCATCTACTTCCTTTAATAATCCATTAACGGTACCAGATAACATGCAATCCTCTGTATTCCTACCAATTAATTCAATCGTTATTAATTCTTTTTGACCAAGCAATGGCAAATTTTCCGTAAAGTGGCTCATGGCCTTCAGTCGCATTTGAAAGCCGGGACTAATACCCCCGCCTTCAAAAACCCCGGAGCTA
Source organism: uncultured Sphingobacteriales bacterium (assembly GCA_964549595.1). Taxonomy (GTDB): domain Bacteria; phylum Bacteroidota; class Bacteroidia; order CAILMK01; family CAYYUA01; genus CAZQQN01. Next base: position 22,562 of record CAZJWK010000001.1, read on the forward strand.
TTAACAAAATCATAAGTCACACACGAGCCCAGATCAATGCTTAAAACATTGCTTTGAGGGTAAATTTTTGGTACAGCAGCGGCCGAAGCAATTCGATCCTTTCCTAACTGATCAGGTTTTTCATAATTAATCGTAATAGGCAGATCAATGGATTCATTCAATTGCCAGACAGTGGTCAAAGCTTTTAAGCTTTTTAAAAAATCAGCGGGTACATGAACCACTGATGCCATAATAACAGCATTCGGTTTTTTGGCTTTAACGTAATCTAAAAGGGCATCAAAGGTTTTCGCTCGGAGGGTTTTTGTTTCTTTAAGTTGCTCACCCTTAAAAAAACCTGCTTTTGCAAAGGAGTTTCCCAAGTCAAGCGCTATGTTGGCCATTGAGGACAAGGTTTGGTTTTAAAGCTTTAACCCAGGTAAGCAATGCACTTTAGTTCAATGGCAATGGGAGTAGGAAGTGCGGTAACCTCCACTGTGGTCCGGCATGGAGGGTCCTCGGGAAAGTAGTTTTTCCAGATTGGGTTAAAAACAGGAAAGTCTTCTTCCATATTGGTCAGGAAAACTGTCACATCAACCAAATGATCCCAACTTGCGCCCGAAGCCTCAAGAATGGCTTTTACATTCTGAAAAACAGAATAGGTTTGCTTAGCCACATCACGGTTAATAACCCGGTTGTTCTGATCCAATTCAACACCCGGTATGACAGTAGAGCCCTTCGAACGTGGCCCCACGCCAGAAAGAAAAAGGAAGGGACCCACCCTTTTAGCATGGGGATAGGCTCCGACCGGTTCCGGCGCTTCATTCGAGCTATAGGATGATTGATAAAAGTTACCCATGATTGGGTTTTTTATACATGGTCAGAAATACAAAAGGGCTTAATATATCTAACTGGCGCTAAACATTTCCTTGACTTTTTCAAAGAAGGTTTTACCTCCATCCTCTGGATCCGGCTCAAAATTCCCGGAATTACGCATTTGTTCCAACATTTCTTTTTCTTCCTTAGCAATCTTCTTTGGAACGAAAATATTGACGTGAATTAATTGATCACCCGTACCTGATGCCTGGAGTCTGGGAAGTCCTTTGTCTTTAAGCCTAAAAATTTTCCCACCCTGCGTACCAGGTGGTATATTGAATTTGGCTTTACCATAAACCGTAGGTACCTCTATTTCACTTCCCAAAACAGCGTCAATAAAGCTAATTTGCAAATCATAGATCAGGTTATCCCCATCCCGCTTTAACTGGCTATCTTCCTCTTCTTCTATTATGATCAATAAATCACCGGGTATGCCCCCCTTTCGGGCTGCATTACCTCGACCATTAACCGTTAACTGAACGCCCTCCCTGACACCAGCGGGTATATCAACTTCCACTTCTTCCTCTTTGGTGTAACGCCCTTCTCCACCACATTTCTTACATTTTTTTTCAATGATTTTTCCTTCTCCATGGCAGGTGGGGCACGTAGTAACCGTTTGCATTTGCCCCAGGAAAGTGTTGGTTACCTGTTTAACCTGACCCTGGCCCATACATGTGGAACAAGAAGTTTTCTTGCTACCGGCTTCAGCCCCACTTCCGTCACATTCCTCGCAGCTAACATATTTTCGAAGCTTAATATTTTTCTTTACCCCTTTGACCATCTCGGGTAAGGTCAAGGTTACCTTCATTTTCAAGTCGGAGCCCTTTTCTTTACGAAAACCACCTCGGCCTCCGCCAAAGAAAGACTCAAATGGATCACCTCCACGGCCTCCACCACCAAATATATCGCCAAAATGCTCAAAAATGTCTTCCATGGTCATACCCTGACCACCGCCAAATCCACCCTGGTCTCCAAATCCACTATGACCAAACCGATCATATTTATTCCGCTTTTCTTCGTCCCCAAGCACCTCATACGCTTCAGCCGCTTCTTTAAATTTGGTTTCGGCATCCGGATCATCGGGATTCTTATCCGGGTGGTATTTAATGGCTAACTTACGGTAAGCTTTTTTGATTTCACTCTGGCTGGCATCCCTGGAAATCCCAAGGATCTCATAATAATCTTTTTTACTCATAATTTACTCCCCCACCACTACTTTTGCGTGTCTAACAATTCTTCCGTTTAAAACATAGCCCTTTTGCACCTCTTCAATCACTTTCCCTTTCTGATCTTCTGAAGGAGCCTGCATCTTTGTCATGGCTTCATGATATTCAGGATCAAAATCCTGACCAACCACTTCCATTTCCTCTAATCCTTGGTCTGTAAGCGTATTCTTGAATTTATTGAAGATCAGTGAAACACCTTGATACAACTCATCCGAGTTGTTATCATTATTTTCCTGGATAGAATTCAAAGCCCTTTCAAAGTCATCTAACACCGGAAGAATGGCTAAGATCATGTCCTCACGCCCTTTTTCCTTGGCTTCTGAAACCTCTTTACGGCTCCTCCTGCGAAAATTTTCAAATTCAGAATACAACCTTAAATATTTCTCATGAAGTTCTTGGTATTCCCGTTGTTTCTTTTCTAACTCATCTTCTGATTCCTGCTCTAAATCAGCAGCCTCTTTTTCCTCTTCTGCCTTTTCCGGTTGTTCCTGCCCTTCATCTTTTGTCTCTTGATTAGTAGCGGGTTCCTCTTCTAAATGTTTATTGTCTTTTTCTTCCGTATTTCCGTTCATAGATTCCTTATTCTGTTTTTTCTTATTACTCATTATCTGCTTTAGTTTTTTAAACATCCTTTCTCAAAGACATTGCCAACAAATTCCTGTGACAAATTGTCAAATTTTTAGCTTAACAGAACTCATTTTTTCAACCTTTTAAGCACAAAATTCAAGTTCCGGCTTACATCTTTCGCTATGACTTTTCCTTTCCCATCAACCAGGAACGACCTTGGAATGGATTCAATACCAAACTTTTTGACAGCTTTTGAATCCCAATGTTTCAAATCACTCACATCCGTTTTCCATGGCAAGCCAAACCTCTCATTAGCTTTTTTCCATTTATTCCGCTTTTTATCCAGTGATATGGAGTAAATGGCAAAGCCCTCACCACCACCCTTATCAAAACTGGCATTTTTGTACTTTTTGTAAAGCTGAACATGTCTGGGCATGGTTTTTTTGCAAGGTTTACACCAGGAAGCCCAGAAATAAACCAAAACAATTTTTCCCCTTAAGGATTTTAGGCTTATTTGCTTACCATTCAGGTTCTTCATGGTTAAGTCCGGTACTTGATCCCCATTACCAATTTTCCCACCGGGTTTCAGGCTTAGCTCAGGAGAGGAAGCAAAAGCAAAAGGCATAAATAAAGTCAGTGCAACTATAATGAGCATTCTGTTTACCATAAAAAAGGATTTGGATTCTGTAAAATTTAATAAGGATGATTCCTCATCCAAAGTTCCGAAATCACATAAGCCATTTAATGAATCATCATTAAAGCTCCCATGAGAACTCAGCATGATAACGTTTTATGCCAGCTCCCAAATCATTTAGCCTTTGGTCAATTTGCTCATACCCACGGTCAATTTGGTCAACATTGTAAATAGTGCTTTGCCCTTCTGCCGAAAGCGCTGCAATCAGCAAAGCTACCCCTGCCCGTATATCGGGTGAACGGACCTGGGTACCCCAAAGCGGATGCTCACGACCCAGCCCCATTACGGTTGCCCGGTGGGGATCGCACAAAATAACCTGGGCTCCCATTTCAATCAAATTGTCCACAAAGAAAAGGCGGCTTTCAAACATTTTTTGATGAATCAGCACATTGCCTTTGGCCTGCGTGGCAACAACCAGGGCAATGCTGAGCAAATCCGGCGTAAATTGAGGCCACGGGCCATCGGAGATGGTCAGAATAGAACCATCCAAATAGGTTTCCACTTCATAATTCCGGTTTTTGGGTAATTGTATATCGTCTCCCTTAATGGTCAAATCAATGCCGAGTTTTTGGAACATAGCGGGAATTTGACCCAAATATTCAACTCCGGCATTTTTGATCCATAAATTAGATTGGGTCATGGCACCAAGTCCTAAAAAACTACCCACTTCTATCATATCCGGTAGGCAAGTATGATCAGCACCTTTTAGGTTTTTTGTCCCCTGAACCACCAATTGATTGGTTCCAATACCTGAAACATGACCACCCATTTGTTTAATTAGCTTCCCCAATTGTTGCAAATAAGGCTCACAAGCAGCATTGTAGATTGTCGTTTCTCCTTCTGCAAGGGAGGCAGCCATTAATGCGTTAGCGGTCCCGGTGACAGATGGTTCATCCAGGAAAATGAAATGGCCTTTAAGCTGTCCGGTTTCCACATCAAAGCATTCCCTTTTTCGGTCATAAGTAAAGGTTACGCCCAATTTTTCAAGCGCGAGGAAATGGGTATCCAATCGCCTCCGTCCTATTTTATCTCCGCCCGGCTTTGGTATTAACCCCCTGCCAAACCGCCCCAACAAAGGGCCTAAAAGCATCACCGAACCCCGCAAAGCGCTACCCAGCTTAAAAAAATGTTCAGATTCCAGGTAACCTAAATTAATGTCATCGGCATGAAAGGAATAGCTGTGTTCATCTATTTTTTCAACCTTTACGCCCAATCCTTCAAGGATATCAATAAGTTTAAGGACATCGTTAATGGCCGGTATATTCCTTATCACCACCTTTTTATCCGTTAAAAGGGTGGCACAAATAACTTGAAGGGCTTCATTTTTAGAGCCCTGGGGTTCGAGCGACCCTTCCAGCCTCACTGGTCCGTTTATCTCAAAAGCCTCCATTAAATACCGGCTTAATGTTTCCGGGGTTTTTTGTTGTTGCGATTCTTATTGCCCTTATTGTTTCCTTTGCTTTGATGCTTGCTTTGAAATGGCTTACCTTGCTTACCTTGTCCTTTCTGGTTTTTTGGGGAACTGGGGTCAAAGTTTTTGTTCAGGTCTACAATGTTATCCAATTTAAGCTTGCCCCCTGATAATTCTTCTAAATGGTGAAGGATTACCTGGTCAGAAACTTTCTCATCATTCCATTTCCGGTAGGCCATTTTCATATAACTGGCGATGGCATTCACAAAAAAGTCTTTTTCCTGGCCGGGTTCCATGCGCAAAGCCTTGTTAATCATTAGCTCTACATTCTTGCCATAATGCTTATATTCAATATAATGCGTAGGATAATCCAGCCTTTCCGGTTTTTTCATAATATCCTCCTTTTTGGGAGGCGGGAAAGGACTATCAACATCCAGTTCGTAATCAGCCATGATATGAATTTGGTCCCAAACCTTGTGGATAAATTCCGTTTGATCCTTGTATTGGGGATTCATCTGGGCAACAATATGAACGATCGTTGAAGCAGCCCGATTCCGGGCATCACGATCCTCCAAATTCTTTGCATAATTCACCATGCGCTGGATATTCCTGCCGTGTTCGGGCAGAATTAACCTTGGTAATTGCGTATTATATTCCATAATTGACAAAACTTTCTGATGATTATTGATTACGTAAGATTTTCATTTTAGCATACTTAAGCAGAATCCGCTTTTCCCCTTGGTCCTTAAAATTAATCACTGCTTTGCGGTTATGACCGGCGCCATCGATTTGCTGAACAGTACCAAATCCGAAACGGCTGTGTTCAACTTCCATGCCTTCATCAAGTTCCGTTAGGTCTTCCGGTGCAAAATCGGCAGAGGGCTTATGGGTTGGGGTTTTTTTGGGAGAAGGCCCTTTTTTGCTAAGGTGATCCAGGGCACCGGTTTTCACATCATCCCCGTTAGTGGTTTGTTGAGCCTCAGCCATTTCCACATCGTATTCCAGGTATTTCGGATCAATTTCCTCAATAAAACGGCTGGATTCTGAATAAACCAACTTGCCCCATCTGAAACGAGAGGTTGCATAAGATAGGGTTAGTTTTTGCTGTGCCCGCGTGATCGCCACATAAAACAATCGTCTTTCTTCCTCAAGATCAGAGCGCTCCTGCAAAGCCATCTGAGATGGGAATAAATTTTCCTCTAACCCAACCACATAGATGTAAGAAAATTCCAGGCCTTTGGCCCCATGAGCGGTCATTAGGGTTACCTTATCCTGGGAAGTGTCTTTGTTATCCATATCCGTAATCAAGGCCACATCTTCCATAAAAGCACCCAGGGAAACATCTTCAAACTCTGAATTTTCAGAAAAATCCTTCATGGCACCCAATAACTCTTCAATGTTTTCCTTGCGGCTCTTTCCTTCAATGGATTTGTCTTCATCAATGGCTTTTAATATACCAGAATTCTTGGCTATAAACATCCCGGCATCGTAAGCATTCTTGTCTTTAATCTCAATACCGAAAGTTTTAATCATGTTCGCAAACCGATCGACCGCTTTTTGGATTCGAGCACCGCTAACGTATTGCTGAACATTATTAATGACTTCCCAGAGGGTTACATCATTTTCACTGGCGGTGACAACCAGCTTATCGACAGTGGTTTTACCAATGCCACGAGCCGGATAGTTGATAACCCTTTTAAGTGCTTCTTCATCATTGGGGTTCAGGGCTAAACGGAAGTAGGCCAACAAATCCTTAATCTCCTTTCGCTGGTAAAATGAAAGCCCACCGATGATCTGGTAAGGTATGCTCAATTTCCTCAAAGCTTCCTCAAAGGAACGGGATTGGGCATTAGTCCGGTATAATATGGCAAAATGGTCATTGGTTAACTGGTTTTGCATCTTCTCCTCAAAAATATTCTGGGCTATCAGCCTCCCTTCCTCGGTATCCGAATTGGCTTTCAGCACTTTGATTTTAGAACCCACGGAATTTTCGGTCCAAAGTTTCTTCTGAAGCTGTTCCTGGTTATACTGAATAATATGGGAAGAAGCCTCCACAATGTTTTTAGTAGAGCGATAATTCTTTTCCAGTTTATACACTGTCAATTCAGGGTAGTCCTGCTCAAAGTTCAGAATATTCTGAATATTAGCACCCCGGAAAGCGTAAATACTCTGGGCGTCATCCCCGACTACACAAAGGTTCCGGTTTGCAGCGGCCAATTTTTTCACGATCAGATACTGAACATAGTTGGTATCCTGGTACTCGTCAACCAGGACATATTTAAATTTTTGCTGGTATTTGTTCAGCACATCCGGAAATTGATCAAAAAGCCGGTATGTATTGATGAGTAAGTCATCAAAATCCATCGCTCCGGCTCTGAAACAACGTTTCGTGTAAAGTTCATACAAACGGCCCAGCTTGGGACGTCCTGCGGCTATGTCCTCGGCTTGCTGTTGTTCGTCCTCATTATATTCCTTGGGGGTAATGAAATTATTCTTGCAGAAAGAAATCCGGCCATAAACCATATTGGGTTTGTACAGCTTCGAATCCAGGCCTTCTTCCTTGACTAATGTTTTAATCAGGCTTTTGGAGTCATCCGTATCGTAAATGGTAAAATTTGCCGGATAACCCAGGCGATGGCCTTCAATACGCAAAATTTTGGCAAAAACGGAGTGAAAAGTGCCCATCCATATATTTCGCGCTTCAGTGCCAATGATCTGTTCAATCCGCTCCCGCATTTCACGGGCCGCCTTATTCGTGAAGGTAAGAGAAAGGATGTTGAATGGGTCCACACCGGATTCCATTAAATAAGCGATCCGGTAAGTAATAACCCTGGTTTTGCCGGAACCTGCTCCGGCAATGATCATCAAAGGTCCTTCTTTGTGCTGAACCGCTTGTTGTTGTGCCTCGTTAAGGTGAGCTAAATAGTCCTGCATTAAGCAAAGCCCGCTTTAGGGTATTAACCTTTCAAAGTTAATCCTTAAAGGTTGATATTAAAAGAAATTTAGTTAATGTTCGATTCCTGTCTGGTTGGAGCCATTGTTGGACAAACCCGATGAAAACTCAAATTCGTTAACCTTTTAACGGTATGAGGGATTAATCTGTTTAACTAACCCTGAATTTGCTTAAGGCTAATAAAACCTTCTTGACGTTTCAAAGGATATTCATCAGATAAAAATACAGATAATGTCCTTTATTTTCGTTTTGATCGGATGACCTCTTAAGAAATCAAATCCGGTCTTTGATTTAAACCCCTTTCATACCTTGATTCAGACCGGGTTAGTAATTTTATTGGCTATTTTATTCCATTCGGAATTGGCAAAAGGAAGTAAACAGCCGCCAAGGCAAAAGCATACAGTTAAAAAGGTGTTTTCGGGAAGCTTTGTTGGTTAACAAAGACCAATAAAAAAGGGACTGGTTGTGATTACCAAGTCCCTTTTCGAGCACCTCAGAAAATACTGTTTTAAACACGCCTTTCTTTGATGCGTGTTTGTTTTTTACTTCGGCCGCGGACATAAGAAAGCTTATTCCTTCTGACCTTTCCACGCTTATTGACCTTTATGGTTTTGATTCTGGGTGAATGATAAGGGAAAATCCGTTCTACACCCACTCCTTCTGAGACTTTCCTGACGGTAAAGGTGTAGTTCAAACCAGCCCCTGATTCTTTAATAACAATTCCCTGGAAAGGCTGGCTTCGTTCCTTACCACCTTCCCGTATGAGGTATTGGACGGTAACGGTATCTCCGGGTGTAAATTCCGGAAGGTCATCCCTTAATTGATCTTCTTGAAGTGCTTTTAATGTGGCATCCATGATTGAAGGCTTTTTCCCTTTCTAAAACGAGCTGCAAAATTAGGACATTTTTAATACTTTTCCATGCCTGCTGTGTTAAAAATTTTGTGCGGATCATGATTCGTCATCATCCAAAAGGTCAGGCCTTCTTTCCCGGGTCTTTTTTAAAGCTTTTTCATAACGCCATTCTTCAATTTTTTGATGATTACCGGAAAGCAAAACATCGGGTACTTCCATCCCTTTAAAATGCTTGGGGCGTGAATAACTAGGTGCATCCAAAAGGCCTGCTTGAAAGGAGTCAGACAATGCAGAAGTCTCGTCCGATAAAACGCCGGGTAAAACCCTTACCAGGGCATCTGCCAACGCAGCCGCAGGGATTTCCCCTCCGGAAAGTACAAAATCCCCAATAGAAATTTCTTTTGTCACATAATAGTCTCTGACTCTTTGATCAATGCCTTTATACCGGCCACAAAGCAAAATCAAATTTTCATTTAGGGACAAAGCATTAACCATGCTTTGGTTTAATGACTCCCCATCCGGGGTCAAAAAAATCACTTCATCATAAGTTCGTTCCCTTTCCAGGGTTTGGATACAATTAACAATAGGCTCTACCAATAGGACCATTCCAGCACCACCACCAAAGGCATAGTCATCCACCTCCTTGCGTTTACCCCTTGAAATTCCATATTCACGCAAATCATGTAAAGTAATGGTAACGAGTCCTTTTTCCTGTGCCCGCTTTAAAATGGATTGTTGAAGAAATCCGTCCAACATCCCAGGGAAAAGTGTAATAATATCGATTCGCATGACTATGAATTTTTATCAATCTTGATAAAAGGCTAATATTCCGGAAACCGACCTCAGAGCCTTAGAAAATTATAAACTTTCGTTGAGGAGGGTAAGCTCCTTCAGTTTTGGAAACGCTTTGGATTCCATGGCCTTGGGTAGCAAATCCACATGATTTGACCGGTGGGTGTCAGTCCCGACAAAATCCACCATGCCTTGCTTGATGAGGCGCTCAGCAAAATACTTGGCATTAGGCGAATAATAGCCTGTCAACGAATTGAGATTAATTTGAAAATAGACCCCTTTTTTATAAATTTCTTTAAAACGCTCAAAATCCTCATAAAGGTAAATATAACGCTCAGGGTGAGCAAAAACCGGTTTAAATCCCTTCAATTTTATTTGGAAAAAACTCTCAAAGAGCTGGTTAGGCCGATTCATAAAGGAGGTTTCCACAAGGAGGTATTCGTCCCCAAAGCTTAACACATTGTTGTTAGCCACTTTTTCCAGGAACCACTCATCCATGTAATACTCACCGGAAGCTTCCATTTCCACAGGCAAGCCCTCCGCCTTAACCGCCTGTTGGACCGTTTCAAGGGCATCCTGAATTATTTCGGGTGAATTTTGGTAAAAATCACCCATTACATGGGGCGTGGCAATTAACTTTCGATACCCAAGTTCGGATAGGCGCCTTATCAAATCAAGGGATTCCTCAACGGAATCAACGCCATCATCGATTCCGGGCAAAAGGTGGGAATGCATATCAACCGATATGGGTATATCAACTAAGCCATATTTTTGTTTGGGTTTAAAAAAGTCCTTTAACAAATTCATGAAATCCATTCCTTTTCGGAAGCCTTCTTCTCTCCCTTAAACATTTCTTCCTGGTATAAGCTAACAAATTCCTGGTAATTCATTGACTTACTTAAACGTCCGTTTTCAATGACATTAATATTATCGCAAACCGAAAGGGTACTAAAACGATGACTAACCAAAACGATTGTTTTACCCTGATCCCTCAGGGTTTTTATGGATTGCAAAATTAATTTTTCGGTGGCTGTATCCAAGGCATTCGTGGCCTCGTCAAAAATCAGTAATCCTGCATTCTGATAAAGCGCGCGAGCAATAGCAATTCTTTGTTTTTGGCCTGCTGAAAGTTGCTCTCCCTCTTTTTTTATTTCCGTCCTTAAACCGTTCGGCAAATCCTCAACAAAGGCTTTTAGCCCCGCTTGTTCAACAGCCCTGTTTAACCGGTCATAATCGACAGATGCAGGATTTTCAGCAAAAGCAATGTTCTCATCAAGGCCCCCGTCAACAAGGAAATTTTGGTGCCAGACCAATCCTAATTGCTTTTGCCAATTTTTTCTGTTAATATCAGTTACAGGTTGATTATCCACCCTGATTTCCCCTTTATCCTGCACCAGTAGCTGCATTAAAACATACAATAGGGTAGACTTACCATCGCCGGATTTACCCGCAACCCCAACGATGCTACCTTTTGGTATGACCCAATTCACATCTTTTAAAACAGGCTCTGAGGCATTTGGATATCGAAATGTGACATGGCTTAATTGAATATGATCTTCAAAAGGCAAACTTGCCACTTCCGTTTCCTGCCCACTTTGAAAAGCCTGTTCGGTATATTTCGTTTGATGCTCTTGGAGGGATTTAATGGCAAACGAATTGGCCTTCATGGTTAGTACGTTATCAAACAACCGTCCCAAAGTAGGCATTAATTTGTAAGAAGCCGCGGCATAGAGGCTCAAAAACAAAAAAAGCTCCCCTTGTCCCATTCCGATGGTTACCGTATAAACGGCAATGACCAGGATCCCGGCGACAGCAGCCACTTCAATAAACTTACGGGAAAGGCCGCTCAAAACATGGGTCTTCGTGTGGAGATCATGAATCCGGGATTGATAATGGGTAAACCGGTCCAGGAAAAACTTTTCTTTGTGGTAAAGCTTGATAATGGGAAAAGCTTGGCTGATCTGAAAAATACTAGCATTTCCAAAGGGTTGTAGCACATTCCGCTTTTCTCCCAAATCCCTGACCTTGTTTTTAGTGCCCTGGTAACCCCCTAAGACGATTGGCGTTAATACCAAAGCCAAAGCCAAAAATATCCAAACATTAATCGCCAGAACAATACCCAGGATCAAGAAAGTGATAAGGCTATCCCCGACAAATTGAATATACCTTAACAAGACCTGAAAGCCAAAAAGAAATGGAATATTTTTGCCTTTATGAGCCACTTCATGATTCCCGATTTCTTGGTGATACAGAAAATCCCGGGTCAGGAAAAACAAAGCTTGCTGCCTGGAATGATCGGATGCAACATTTAGGGCAAACTGAGTTTGCCAGTAATCAATCAAAATATTGAAGCCATTTTTCAACACAAAAAGGAGCAAAATCCCAAGCAATGAAATTATTAAAAACTCTTCATGGGAATCAACCGGTAAAAAATGGTAAACCGATTGCAAATAAGGCGTTTCCGCTATGAAATTTGGCTTGGCCACCATTAAGATATAAGGAATGACTGAAGCCAAACCAATTATTTCAAGAATGCTTCCCAGAAAATTTAAAAGCACCAAACCCCTTAATCGCTTTCTTTGGGCTCCTGTTAACAAGGCCCTTATCTGCTGCCCGGCATCCCAGAAAAATGGCCTTTTGGTAAAAAATCCCATTAGATTATTGACTTAATTCAAAAGGATCAGTTAATCAAAAAATCTCGACCCTTCAGATTTTGTTAAAACAATTTTAAACCCATTCCCTTTCCAGCTTTTTTTAATTTTTTGTCACATTCATAGTTCAAAGGAAAGGGATTTTTAGGATGAAAAAAGGAATTCCTTTAGATTTGGCTTGAAAATTACCGGAAAATATAGCCTTTATTGATTTACTTGGTAACAAATCATTTCTCTCCTCGCATTGAATACATTGCCAACCTTGTTTTTGACCAAATTTTAGGAGCCGATTTTCACCTGACAGAGCCTGGTGAGGCCAAACTTTTGCCCGAATCTGCCATGATAATCAATTATTCAGGAACAAATATCGAGCATGCCCTCTCAATTCCTAATTGTGGTTTACTGGAGGAGGATCATATAAGAAGTCAAGAACCTGATTTGACATGGAACAATTCAATACCCCTTTTATTTCCTGATGAGCGAAAAGGCTTTGATCTCTCTTTTGACATTTTGTCAGCTTGTTTTTACCTGGCTACTGGTTATGCTTATTACCAAATTGACCAATATGATGAACATGGTCGGTACGATGAAAACGCATTGTTTACTTACCGCCATCAACTTACCCTTTATCCCTGGGTTCATCATTTTTGTGATTGGCTGGCCAGTGTATTAAAAGATCATGCAGGCGAAATATTCCTAAACCCTACCCAGGCTGATTATGAGATAACCTGGGATATAGACAACCCTTGGTTTTTTAAAAATAAGCCCTTCAAAAATAAGCTAGGCAGCATTTTTAAACAGCTTATAAAAGGGAAACCCGGAGCGCTCAAAGAGCGAATCGATGTTTTACGTAATGGAAAACAGGATCCATATAGTACTTATGAACAAATCATAGATTATTCCCCTAAAAGCAGAACCACTTTATTTTTTCTCATCAATGGGCAAAGCAGATTTGATAGTACATTCGACCTTAACAACCCTGCTTACGTAAGTCTAATTCATTGTTTGGCAAAGGAAGGCTATTCCATTGGTATACATCCCTCCTATGATACCGTTAATAACCCGGATTTAATCCTTAAGGAAAAATCCGCTCTGGAACAAACTTTAAACCAACCTGTACACCAGTCCCGACAGCATTACTTGAAATTCCACATGCCTGATACTTTTGAAGTCCTTGAGAAAGCAGGTATTACAGAGGATTACACGCTTTGCCCCATCCAACAGGGCGGCTTTTTACTGGGTATGGCTAAGCCTTTTGAATGGTTCAATCTTCGCCAAAATGCATTGAGTAACTTAACCATCAAACCCACTATGGTCATGGACCGAACCCTTCAAAAATACTTGGCTCTTAACCCAATGGAGGGATCTCAATATTTAGAAACCCTTTGGCAGACCACTTATAAGGTCGGTGGGAAATTCATAATATTGCTTCACAATGAAGCCCTGAGCAATAAATGGGAATGGGAAGGTTGGCAGCCCATTTTCCAGGATTTTCTGGCTAAATTGAACCAATAATCATTCATAAGTAAAGGCTATCGGCATAGAATAATGGATGTAAAACGGCTTCCTAATGAACAAATAAACCGAAAAGCGTGGGATACTTTTGTAGCCGGCTCGCCACAGGGTTCTGTTTATGCTTTGTCTTCCTTTCTTGATAAGGTATTCCCGGATTGGGAAGGCCTGATATACCCAAAAGAAGAAAAATGGTTAGCCATATGGCCGATATTTCCTAACAAAAAGGGATTCATCAAAACAAACCTTCAACCCCCTTTCACCCAGCATGCCGGAATCATGTTTTGTCTTCCGGAAGGTGATACCTCCCACCAACATTACCAAATAAAATGCGACATTTTAAAAGCTTTTTTACGCCAATTGCCTCCTTTTCATTTATTCAGCTTAAACTTTTCTCCCCAATTTGATTACCCCTTGCCTTTTTATTGGGAGGGGTATAAATTACATACCCGCTACACCTACCAGGTGGATTTATTAAACGAGCCTCCTGCCTTCCATCAATTACGCGAAAATCACCAGCGAACCATAAAAAAAGCCCTGAAAAAAAACCTTCAACCAGAGAAAATAAAGGAATTGAAAGCCTTCATGGGTTTAGTGAGGAGTAACCTGGTTAAAAACCAAAAAGTCCTTGATCAAAAGGGCTATGCAGTCTTGGAAAAATTGACCGGTCAAATGCTTAAACAAGGCAAGGCTTTTTTAAAAGGCATCAGGAATGAAGATGGCTATTTAGAAGCAGCAATGCTTTTTATGGCTTTTGAAAATAAGCTTTATTACCTCATAGGAACAGCAACTCCCGAGGCTAAAAACAAAGGAGCCATGGCATTATTGCTTTGGCAGGCCCTTGAAGAAGCTTATGGTCAATATGAGGTCTTTGATTTTGAAGGGTCAATGATCCCATCCATTGAGCACTTTTTTCGGGGTTTCGGGGCAAAACCGGTTCCCTATCTTTGCATCTACAAAAATCAATTACCTTTGCAACCACTATGGGCAATGTTCGGGTATTAAACGAAACACCTAGCTACCTCAACAAAATCCTTGAGGAAATTCGTGACCAAAACATCCAGCAGGATAGGTTAAGGTTTCGGACTAACCTGGAAAAGGCCGGAGAAATCATGGCCTATGAGATCAGCCGGGATTTTGAATACAAACCCCGGCAAATTCAAACCCCTTTAGGCGATACGGAATTACAAGTACCCAATGACGACTTGGTTATTTGCTCAATTTTGAGGGCAGCCATTCCCATGCACAACGGTGTTTTAAGAATACTGGATCAGGCAGATAATGGTTTCATTTCAGCTTATCGTCACCACACTGATGAAAAAAAGTTTGAAATACGATTGGAATATTTGGCCGCTCCTGAGATGGAAGGAAAAACCCTTCTCTTGATAGACCCCATGTTGGCCACAGGCAGAAGCATGACGATTAGCTATCAATCATTGGTTGAGCAAAAAGGCACGCCTGATAAAGTTATACTGGCAGGGCTTATTGGTAGTGAAGAGGGTTTGGATTATGTCCAATCTAAAATACCAAAAGCCCAGGTTTATCTGGCTGCTTTGGACGGCGAGCTAACCGCCAAATCCTTTATAGTACCTGGATTGGGGGATGCCGGGGATTTGGCATTCGGAGAAAAATAAAACCTTTCAAAAGTATTCAAAAATTTTTTTCATAATTTTATCACCATGTTGGCAGAGCTTTTAAAAGCGCTTTCAGTATTAGGCCTTTCCTCCACCAAATTCATGATGGGAACAGGATTGGTGATGGTCTATGCTTACAACTTTTGGGTATCATTTCTGCTGACTTTTCTGGGAGGAATGGGTGGTTTTTTTGTCTTCATTGTTTTCAGTAAATCCATGCTAAACCTGAACAGGCGCTGGCGAGCCAAACGTAACCTTCCGCTTTTTACCCGTCATCATCGCGTTCTGGTAAAAATACGTAAAAATTGCGGATTGCCCAGTATTGCTTTTTTAACACCCATTTTCCTGACAGTGCCGGTAGGCACCTTTATGGCCGTCTCCCTGGCTCCAAGTAGAAAAAGCCTTTTTTTCTACATGACTTCGGCTTTTTTGGTATGGTCCTTAATATTTAACGGAAGTTTTAGTTGGTTAGGGGTTGATTTACAAGCCTGGTTTTGGCAAATAATAGGCTTGGATTAAATACCCCTAAATACACTTCCTTTTTAGCATATGACCTTTAACCAATCCTAAGTAAAAATCCAGGATTAAAAATGACCCAAGCTTCCATTGAAAGATTATCAAAAAATTCCTCCAGAGCCCCCCTAAAAACAAGATGAGCTTGGGCCATTTTCAGAAATTATTCTTGTAGACTCTTCAAAATATCCCCTAAACCAATCCGCTTAAGATACGGGCTTTCCGGATTTAACTTTTTAAAACTTCGGATCTTTATGATAGACCGCCATTCCCGGTGGTACCACATTTCCACGTAGAAGTTCCGTACCGCATAAAGCGCAATACCATAGTAGTATTCTTCAATGCTCATTAGAAAACGCCCAATTTGAGGGGTACAATGGCATTTGACACGTACCGGCAACCGGTTAAATTGTTCCAAATTCACAAGCACACATATTTTTGCCATTAACGCAACAGATTAGATTCAAACAGGAGCTTATTTTGGAAATGGTGCAAGGATGACCCATTACACCATTTCCTATTTCTGACAATTAAAATAACCCCCGATTACTTACCCTTTTAAGCTTCAGTTTCAACGGTTTCCCGCAGTTCCCTGGCTGCTTGCACCATATTTCGCAAAGCGCCTTCAGTTTCTTCCCAATTACGGGTTTTCAAACCACAATCGGGATTAACCCATAAGTTTTCAGCAGGAAGCAAACTGGCTGCTTTTTGAATCAATTGCTCCATTTCGGCTTTGGTGGGAATACGGGGAGAGTGAATATCATAAACACCCGGACCGATCTCATTGGGATATTGATATTCAACAAAAGCATCCAGCAATTCCATCTGAGAGCGGGATGTTTCAATAGTAATCACATCCGCATCCAGGTTGGCTATGCTTTCAATGATGTCATTGAATTCGGCATAACACATGTGCGTGTGAATCTGTATTTCATCGCTAACCACAGAGGAAGCCAATCGGAAAGCATTGACTGCCCAATCCAGGTATTCCTGCCAATCTTCTTTTCGCAAAGGCAACCCTTCACGAAGAGCCGGTTCATCAATCTGTATGACTTTTATGCCTGCTTCCTCGAGGTCTTTTACCTCATCTCTTATAGCCAGTCCGATTTGGTAAGCCGTTTCAGATTTGGGTTGGTCATCCCGGACAAAAGACCATTGAAGCATGGTAACCGGACCGGTTAACATGCCTTTGACAGGCTTATCAGTGAGGGATTGGGCATACTTAATCCAATCAACGGTCATGGGGTTTTTCCGCTCGACATCACCGTAAATAATGGGCGGTTTAACGCAACGAGTGCCAAAGCTCTGAACCCAACCAAACTGGGTGAAAACGTAGCCTTCCAGTTTTTCTCCGAAATATTCGACCATGTCATTGCGCTCAAATTCACCATGAACAAGGACGTCCAAGCCAATGTCTTCCTGCCAGTCGATGGCTTTTTTAGTAGCATCTTTCAGGGCTGCCTGATATTGGGCTTCTGTAATTTCGCCTTTCTTCCATTGCTGCCTTAACTTTCGAATATTCTGAGTTTGGGGAAAAGATCCGATGGTAGTGGTTGGGAATTTCGGAAGGCTAAGGTTTTGATGCTGTTGCTCCCTTCGTTCCGGGAAAGGATGTTCCCTTTTAAAATCCCTGGCTTTTACGCTACTGGCACGTTCCTTAATGCGGGCATTATGGATTAAATGACTCTCTTGCCTGCTTTTAATGGCTTTTCGGTTTGCTTCCAGGTGTTGTTGATAGTGATCTTTTTTGTCAGGATCAGCCAACGCACCAAGAATGGCTACTTCTTGTGATTTTTGCTTGGCAAAAGCAAGCCAGTTTTTAATTTCAGGGGTCAGTACATCTTCCTTACTTTCTAAGTCCAAATCATAGGGCGAAAGCAATAAAGAGCAGGAAGGAGCCACCATGACCCTTTCCTTGCCCAAATGTTTCACAGCTTGGTTAATAAAGGTGAGGGAATGGTCAAACTCGTTTTTCCAAACATTCCGGCCATTTACCACGCCCAGAGACAGGGACATGTTTTCAGGAAGTTGGGGAAGCACTTTATCAAGGCTTTCAGGTGCTTTCACCAGATCAATATGAAGGGCATCAACAGGGAGGGATGCTGCCAATTCAGTATTTTCTCGTAATCCCTGGAAATAAGTAGTCACCATTATTTTTTGTTGGTCATTTTGCTTACCAAGGGATTGGTAGGCTTTTTCATAAGCTTTCCTTGTATCATCCCCTAAATTAAGGGCCAGGAAGGGCTCATCCAGCTGAACCCATTCGGCTCCCGCTTCACTAAGCTTATCCAGAATTTCTTGATAAACAGGTAACAAGTTATCCAGGAGGGACAACCGGTTTACATCTTCTTCTTTTCCCTTGCTAAGCAGTAAAAAGCTGACCGGTCCGAGCAGGAAAGGCTTTGCATTGAATCCTTTAGCCTTCGCTTCTTTGAATTCGTCAACCACTTTTTCCGAGTGCAGCTTAAATTCATGCTTATGGTCCAATTCGGGTACAATATAATGGTAGTTGGTATCAAACCACTTGGTCATTTCCATGGCGATCACATCGTGCTTTTCATCCTGATAGCCCCTTGCCATGGCAAAATAAAGGTCAAGATCGGCCATATCCTTATCCTGTTGAATCGATTTATACCGATCGGGAATAGCACCAACGGTAAAAGCCATGTCTAATACATGGTCGTAGTAAGAAAAGTCGTTAACAGGTATAAGGTCTATACCGGCTTCATACTGGGTTTGCCAATTGTGTTCCCGGATTTGCCTACCGGTTTCCACCAATTCGGATTGCTGAATTTTTCCTTTCCAATACTTTTCAGCAGCCTTTTTCAATTCTCTTTTGGGACCGATTCGCGGATACCCTAAGTTGTGTGTAATCATAGGTTTTCAATTTTTTGATTTGACAAAAAACCTACGATGCCCGCGAAAAAAAGTTACGATAAGGACGGCGAAGTGCTTTTAGGCAGGATTTAAAAGACTAAAAGCCAAGTCAACAATTCCTTAACGTTGCTTCGGATCGCGGAAGCATCGTTAACACAGGCAAGGCAAGTCTCCTGGCTTATAACCTTTTTGACCGCCTTCCCATCCGCCGGTTAGCGAACAGTGGCTTATATGGCCAAAAATCCGGTTAATCACAGTTGCGCGTCAGCTCAGGAATTTCCGACCAATGACGAATCACCTGATTCCTTTTTAATCCCTTGTTAAAAAGGGAACCCTCCCTGTCGGTTTTTAAAAGAACAATTTCATTTTAGTAACAAGCACAAATCTAAAGGGTTTCGTTGGAAAAGAAAATTCAATTAAAACATATTTTAGAAAAACCAGCATGCCCCTTCGATAAATCTCCCTGAAAAATTCACCTATTGGCGAAGGCTTGTTAAAAATTCCATAACATCAGACCTTTCCTCAAATTCCACCCGTTTATGAGTTTCCGGAACACGCATTGTGAAATAATGCTTTTCCGGTTTTTCGTCCATTATCAATTGAGCCTTGAAACCCATAGAAAACCCTTTAGAGCCTTCTTTTTCTATAATGAGATGAAGGGGTAATCTATTTATTTTATCCGGAAGAAATGGGAAGCATTGATTGGGAAGTTTGATTTTTTCTGCTACCCAAACCACTAAATTCGGTTCTTCCTCAGTGATGACACGAATCCTTCGGGCCTTAAGCCCTGATATTTGCTTCTTATTTTTGGTTACTTGTATCCTTTTGAAATCCATTGTGAAAGTCTGAATAAATTGATCCAAAGCATACTTCTGAGCAAACCTAAAGGTGTCAAAATTGACCATATACAATACGCTGTCATTGTTCGATACAAACTTCTTTTTAACATTCATACTGTAAGTACTAAACCATCCATTTCTTTTCCAGCCATACTTTAAATAAAAGTGCTTTGTTAAAGGGTTAGAAGGTGGGGCCATATCATTTTTGAATTCTACTTTGTACTTAATAATGCCAGTGTTCCAAGAGGAATCATTCTTCCGGATAACTTTTAAATCAAAAGAATTAGTATCCCATGAACGATAAATTAGGACAATGAAAACAATGATAGCAAGAAATGACAAAAATTTTTTCATGGCATTACCATGTATATGGATTTTTATTCAACCCATTGGCCCTAAAATACCCCTCATTCTCTCTGCTTAGAATCCAGCCAAATCGTAACCGGACCTTCATTGGTCAGGCTTACATCCATTTGAGCACCAAATTCCCCTGTGGCTATTTTTTTATCAATGGCCTCTTCGCATTGCTTAATGAAAGATTCATATAATGGAATGGCCGTATCAGGATTGGCTGCCCTGATGAAAGAAGGTCGGTTGCCTTTTTTGGTACTGGCATGGAGGGTAAACTGACTGATTATCATTAAATCACCACCGACTGATTTCAGGTTCAGGTTCATTTTGCCTTCCTCATCTTCAAAAATTCGCATGTTGGTGATCTTTTTAACCAACCACCGGATATCTTCTTCGGCATCAGCTTCCTCAATACCAAGGAAGATAACAAACCCCCTTGAGATCCTGCCGTTTTCAGTACCCTCTATTGCCACATTAGCGGTTTTAACCTTTTGGATCAATGCTCGCATGGACTCCTTTTCTAATGAAGACCAAATGTCGTAATAATTGCGGATAGTGCAAGTTAGTATTCAGAAATAAAATGCTGTTTTATCAACGCACTCCACAAAAAAAGCAAAATTCCGGTGATCAATAAAAAAGTAAAAGCCATTAACACCCATTCAAAAACCCAATAATTGATAAAAAATGGCTGAAAAATCCCTTTAAAAGCAAGTAAACCTTCCATAGTGGCAAATCCCACTAAGTAAAGCCATAATCCCATTTTGAAGCTTGTATTTTCGGGAATTAACCGGGCTTTCAAAAACCAAAAAACCAATCCGGAAC
Source organism: uncultured Sphingobacteriales bacterium (assembly GCA_964549595.1). Lineage (GTDB taxonomy): Bacteria > Bacteroidota > Bacteroidia > CAILMK01 > CAYYUA01 > CAZQQN01. The sequence continues at coordinate 43,109 of CAZJWK010000001.1, forward strand.
TCACAAACCCCAACATGACCAGGTGCAAATACGCTACTATAATATCCCGGCTACCAAAAGCCAAAGGATAAAAGGCTGGTATTGCAGACATCGTTTGCAAGCAGAATTTGACCAAAACGCTTATCAAAGCAAGGTAGAATAATATTTTTGAGGAAAGTCCTGTGAAAGTTAAGCCCCTTTTTTTAGGATTTTTGAATAGGGCTAAGAGGAACAAAAAAGCGAAAAGCTGCACAATGGACGAAACAATGGCCAATCCTTCTACCATTAAAGGCAAATTAAAATTCAGCAAAGAAAGGAAATAGGCCGGTATGGTGGCCCAAAAAAGGAACCAAAAAGCCTTTTTGCCTTTCTTTAATGCTTTTTCTGTCAAAACCACATTAAAATGGTATAACCCCAAACCCATTAAGGCAAACGTAAACCAGCCATTATATTGGAAATGCAGATAAAAATAAATGGACTGGTCGTACCAGTGCGTATCCTCCCATCCCTGGGCTCCTATGTAGGCCAAGGCCCAGGGCCCGAAAGAGGAAAAGACCATAAATACCAAGCTGCCCGCAAGGAATTTCCGCACCAAAGGGTTCAGGTGAAAAGTCTTTGGATTCCAATGTTTCCACAAATAGGCGGTAAAGCTGTAGGATAGCAAAATGTGGAGGGTTGAAAAAGCAATTGAATAAGTCCCGTATCCCTGAAAAGGAAAAGTAAATAACATCCCCAGTATGGCAACCTGGGTGAGCCCGAACAAAATTTTTACAGACCACTTCTTAAACCCGTTTTCGCCAAAGATAACGCATATAATAGCAGTTATCAGGGCCATATAAACCCATCCCAGCATAGCCAAATGGGAATGGGTATGCAGGAAATAATCAAAAGTAAAACTACTCAAAAAGCCTGATTTCAAAGCCCTCAGGAATAAACCCAAAAGTGAAGTAATTAACCAATAAAGGAGGGCAACTCTAAACCAGTTCAGGCTGGTTGAACGGAATAACATGCGTTTTTAGATTTCCGGCTGACTAAGCCTGTACAAAGCTTTTTCATCCAGTAATTGAATAGACTTACCACTTAAGGCAATATATTTTTCGGCCTCAAGGGCATTCAGAGAACGAATAACCGTTTCATAAGTAGTTCCTGCAAGACCGGCCAAATCCTTCCGGGTCATCCTCAGTTTAAGCAAGGATTTGTTTTCTTCCTGAACCCCAAAAACCTGTTTCACCATTAACAAAGCATCAGCAATTCTACTTTTCGCGCTCATGCGGACTAAGTTACGCATTCTTCGTTCTGCCAACTTAAGTTCCCCTGCGTAAAACATGAGTAATTGGTAGGTCAATGGCAGATTGGTTTTCAATAAACGGTCAAACAAATCATTCCCGATAAAACAAATTTTAGAGGATTCAAGGGCAGTGGCTGAAACGGGATAGTACAATGCTCCGCCAAAACCCCGGTGTCCCAAAACATCACCGGATTTTGCCAATCTTACGATATATTCCTTATTACTTTCCCACTTTTTATGCACTTTAACCTTGCCTTCATAAATGAAGAAAATGCCGTTTACCGAGCCGCCTTCTTCTATAATCCTTTCACCCTTTTTATACCTGTAAATGGGCTTGAAATGGCTTAAAAAAGCCCACCACTCCGGGTAAACAAATTGCTTGATAAAGCACGCTTGGTTATCACAACTTTCGCAATCAAGGGGTTTAACAGGTTCCATAAAAGTTTTTAAAACCTTTTTTAAGGTAAGTTTTTGTTAAGATAGCTTTAACTTACAGGTTCAAAATGGGCCGTAAAATGCCTTAAAAACCTGGGTTCTTTTATAATGCGGTAACCTTTCGCTTTATCCTTTTCTTTCAACACCTCCCGGAAAATTTCCAGCACATAATCTACATGGCTTTGGGTATACACCCTCCGGGGTATGGCAAGACGGACCAGTTCCATATTGGCCGGAATCAACTCCCCTTTTTCATCATACTTACCAAACATCACCGAGCCAATTTCAACACACCGAATACCTCCTTTTTTATAAAGCTCACAAACAAGGGACTGACCGGGATAGGCTTTTACCGGGATATGGGGAAATAGTGCTTTAGCATCTACATAAACAGCATGGCCGCCAATGGGCTTCACAACAGGAATACCCATTTTTTCCAAGTGTTCACCCAGGTAAGCTGTACTCCTTATCCGGTAATGTAAGTAGTCCGGGTCAAACACTTCTTCAAGGCCTTGGGCTGTTGCTTCCATATCCCTTCCTGACAAACCGCCGTAAGTGGTATAACCTTCGGTTATGATGAGGAGATTGCTACAAGCTTCGGCAAGTTCAGGATCATTCATTGCCAAAAAACCCCCTATGTTCACAAGGCCATCCTTTTTCGCACTCATGGTGGCGGCATCTGCCCAATTAAACATTTCTCGGGCAATGGCCTTGTAACTTTTATCGGCATACCCTTCCTCACGGTGTTTGATGAAATAAGCATTCTCAGCAACCCGGCAGGCATCCAGAACCAAAAGCAAACCATTTTGGTCACAAATTTTACGTACTTCCTTGAGGTTCTCCAGGCTAACAGGTTGGCCACCACCTGTATTATTGGTGACCGTCATGATCACGGCCGCTATACGCTCAGGACCATAGGAATGAATCTGGTCAGTCAGATACGCTGTATCGATATTGCCTTTAAAAGGATACAGATCTTGAGGATCCAAAGCTTCCCTAATCGGGCAATCAACGGCTTCAGCACCGGAGAATTCTATATTGGCCCGGGTTGTATCAAAATGGGTATTGCTAAAAAACACTTTTTCTCTGCCCCCTAAATGGCCATATAATATTTTTTCGCCAGCCCTTCCTTGATGAGTCGGTAACACGTACGGAAAACCGGTTAATTCCGTAATAACCGATTGTAAGCGACCCCAGCTAGCGGCCCCTGCATAGGATTCATCTCCTTTCATTAGCCCGGACCATTGGTCCGTACTCATGGCAGATGTACCGCTATCCGTAAGGAAATCAATAAGCACTTGATCGGAGGTGAGTAAAAAAGGATTGTAATGGGCATTTTTAAGGTGTTCTATACGCTCTGATTCCGTAGATACACGGATAGGTTCCACCGACTTGATTTTAAAGGGTTCAAATATTACTTGTTTTTCCATTAATTACATTTTTAGGATAGGCAATATTAAGTTACTTTCCAAGATTAAATTATGACATTTATCACCAAATCTGTGAAACCAGCTCTGCAACCAAAAACCCTTGTCACCGGCTTCCACAGGTTTTTGCTCCCTATTTTATTTCTGGGTGTATAAATAATAATTACTTTCGTCTTCAGGAAATCAGAGGGTAAAGCAAGGATTTAGCCATTCCCTCACTCTTTTTTTCCCCTAAAGGAAAGTCCTACTCCACAAATATTTTCATTAAACGCTTTGTGCCCTGTGGTCAAAAGGTGGGCTCTCAAAATGACCTCATTTTTTGAGGAGAAATAATCCGGATGCACTTTTTTCGGCTTTCGAAAAGATTTTTTTCACGAAAAGATGGAAGAAGTTTCCGCATATAAGTTTTGGATATACCGGAAAGATCAGCAAGCTCTTCAGGACTTAAAGGAATCTTCAAAAAATTATTAGCATCTAAACCAAAATCGCTTATCAGTTTATTTAATAACTGTAAAATCTTCTTCCGGGCATTCCAATGATGGGAAAAATCAGATTGGTCTTCCATTCTTTCTATCTGCCCGTTCAGCCGGCTGAGAATATCCATTGAAAATTGGGGATTTTCCTTAATGAGGGTAAAATAATGCTCGGTAGAAAGAAAGCCCGACTTTGTAAGCGTTAAAGCCTGGGCATTAACGGTATGGGTTGCGGAATAGTGGAAAATATCATTCAGTCCTAAAAAATCCCCATCTCTGGCCAAATAAAAGGTGAAAGGTTCACCCCCTTCAATATTTTCCAATTTTACTACACCGCTAAAAATATAATATATACCCGATAAAGGGTGTCCGGATTTAAACAAATAATCTTTTTCACGAAAAGTCATCGGGTAATTTGCCAATTCCCCCAATAAAGGATCCTGGCTATGATTCGAGGATTGATGCCGGGCTGGATTATTGAAACCTGAATGACTCATACCTCCGTCCATTTTAAATTCAAAGAACGAAGCTTAGGCACCCGGATTCAATGATTTAAATCATACTTGCAGGAGAGCTAAAGACCTGGCAAAATCAAAATGAAAAGGGATCCACGGAATAAATATTTCTTCCCATCAAACCAGGGAAATTCAACCTTTTTTGGTTTACAGGCTTTTTATAATTATCTTTAAATGTAAGGGTGGTAAGTGGCCGCTTAATAAAAAAAATTGAAACCACAAGTAAGAAAAGTTTGATAAGCCATCCAAATAAAAACAGGATGTATCAACCAATTGAAGGATAGAATAACTTTTTAATCAAGCCAGGCTTTTTTCAATCGCCCCAAGCAATTCTTCTTTTTTGACGGGCTTAGCCAGATAATCATCGAACCCTTCTTGCAGAAAAGTTTCCTTATCTTCAGGCATGGCATAAGAAGTCAAAGCAAAAATAGGAGGATCCCCGTATTTCCCTGTAGTCTTAATATGCCTCATAATTTCTGTGCCACTCATTGAGTCTTCTCCAAGGTTAATATCCATCAGGATAATGGTAAAATCCTGCTGATTAAGTACTTGAAAAGCCTCTTCACTGTTCCGGGTTAAAATAACCTGATAATGATTACCCAACATTTTTTGAAGCACAAACTGGCTAATATCATCATCCTCAACAATCAAAATTTTTGGTTGGCTATCACTATCATTGCTTTCCCTGACCATAAGCACAGTGCCTAAACAAATTAATTTCTTTAAATAACAAAAATCGAAGCTAAAGGTTTAATCTGACTCTTCCAAAGACCGTGTCAATGGCATAGTGATTTGAAAAGTACTTCCTTCCCCTTTTTTACTTGTAACCTTAATGGTTCCTCCGAATAGTTCAACGTACTTTTTGACAATGGACAATCCCAGACCTGTTCCTTCATAATCCCGGCCATGACCCTCACTTTCCTGTTCAAATGGGGAAAATATCTTTTCAATATTTTCTTCGGAAATACCTATTCCGGTATCAATTACTTCAATAATAAATTTTTCCTTCCGCTCATCCTTAATTCTTGTCCTGATTTTTACACATCCTTCTTCAGTAAATTTAACCGCATTTCCTACCAGGTTATTCAGTATCTGCTCCAGGACATTTTCATCAATTTGAACGTAATATTGACCACCGGCCAGATCATTAATGAAATCAATGCCTTTTTTGTCAGCCAAAACTTTCAAATGGGGCTGAAGCGCGTTTATCTTGCTATTCACTTCAATGATACTGGGCCTAAGGTTAACCTCTTTTGCTTCGAGCTTTGAAAAATCCAGAATACTTGTTATGGTTTTAAGCAGCCTTTCGCTGCTTTCCCGTATCATCCTGGCATAGGAATTAACGCCTTCAACGTCACTATATTCATCTTCCATTACCTGGACTAAACCCATAATGCCATTAATGGGGGTCCGGATTTCGTGACTCATGTTAGCCAAGAAGTTCGTTTTAAGCCTATTCATTTCCTCAGCTTTTTCTTTGGCCTCCACGAGTTTATTTTCCACTTCCTTTTGCTTGGTTATATCCCTTACGGCCCCGTCATAAAAAACTTTTCCGTACTCATCCAATAAGCGCTTGCTACTCAATAATCCCCAGAAGGTACTGCCATCTTTTCTTTTAAAAAGCACTTCCTGGTTCTGAAACCCTCCCTCTTCTTGTTCCTTTTCAATGAGCCGTTCCCTTTCTTCCGGATCGGCGTAAAGTTCTAAACCTTGTGTTTTCAAAACATCCTCTGTAGAATCATAGCCAAAAATTTTGGCAAATGGCTCATTAACATATATGACACCACTTTCAGGTGTGCTCCTAAAAATCCCCTCGTTGATATGCTGGTTTATAGACTCCAGCAGTTGTTTATGTTGCCTAAGCTCATGTTCGGCCTGCTTTTGCTGGGTTATATCCATTGCATACAGAAATACAAAGTCTCCTTCCTGGTTCGGATTTATGGTTATTTGGTAATGACCATCCCCGATTTTAGATTCAAATACTTGACTATGCCCCTTTTTTAAGGCCTCTTGAATAACATTGTAAAAATCAGGGGGGAAAGACTGGTTATATTGTTCCTGCCAATAGGTAATAAATGGTTCCCCGACTGGATTGGCGTACAAGAATTCCCCATTTTCAGAAATGGTTAGGACGGGATTGGGGTTATCTTCCGGAAAACGGGATAATAACCTGATTTTCTTTTCATAATTCTTTCTTTCAGTAATTTCCCTGGAAGCGTTCTGGACCTGAATCAGGTTACCATCATCATCAAAAATAGGTACAGTTACGGTTTCCACATAAGTATAATTTCCTTCTTTGGTTTTAACCCGGTATTCATGAGCAGAGGCTTTTCCCTCGGCTAAATATTTTTCTCCCTCTTGCTGAATAACTTTTAGATCTTCCGGGTGAATAAGATCATTAGCCGGCATATTTAACACTTCCTCAGGTTTAAAACCCAAAATATCTTCTACACTTGGCGTAATATAGGTGATCAGACCTTCTTCATTTTGTAAGGTGATAATATCCCGGGTGTTTTCAGTAACCAACCTAAGTTTGGCCTCCCTTTCCCCCAATTCCTGTTTGGATTTTTCCAGTGCTTCATTGATCTCCCTCAGTTCCTGATTTTTTGAATTTAGCTCCTCATTTAAAGATTGCAGTTCTTCATTGGAAGTTTCCAATTCTTCATTGGCTGATTTAAGTTCTTCATTGGCTGATTGCAATTCTTCAGTAAGAGATTGGGTTTCAGCTTCACTGGCTTCCAGCTGTTTGCGGTAAGTTTCAAGTTGTTCTTTCGCTACTTTTAATTCTTCCCTTAAAGATTCAATTAAGAAATCTTTATTGGACAAATCTTTTTCCCCTGAATCTTGTCGGTCGGGATCACTTACCTCAGGGGTTTTGGCCGACCCTTTAAAAATGATAAGGAAATATTCGACCGGCTCATCCCCATAAACAACAGGTTGAATAACCATTTGAACCCGGTAATCCTTTTCAAATAATTTAAAATGTACTTCATTGGTGGTTATAGGTATTAAGTTCTTTTGACACTTAATTAGCCCGGTATGAAGTTCATGGTGCAGCTCCTCATTAACCAATTCAAGAATATGCTTATCCCCATTGTTAAAACCCATGTAAGCCCTCAACTCCCCTTGTGTTTCAATGATTTTGTGGTGGGAATTGACCACCACATAGGGATGCTCATAAGTTTTGGCGATGGTTTCTCTCGCCATTTCCAGAATTGTGGGCTTTTCATCTTCTCCTTTCCGATAAATTCCTTGTTCCCAGGAATAAAATTTTTGAAAATTAAAAAACTGAAGATCCCTGGATCCTTGATTTTCCTTATTCTTATAAATCTTATGCTTGGTATCGACCAGTTCCAAAAGGTCTCTGAAAGCTTCTATATTTTCCGATTTTCCAATCACCAAATAGCCATAATCGACCAATGAATAATTAAAAACCGGAATAACTTTATTTTGAAGGTCAGCATTAAAATAAATCAACAAATTCCGGCAGGTAATCAAATCAATATTCAGGAAAGGGGGATCTTTAGTAATATCATGCCTGCAAAATACAACTACCTTTCTTAAAAACTCTTTCACCTCAAATCCATCTTCTTTCTCATTAAAATACTTGTCAATCTGATCTCGAGAAAGGTTTTGCAAGGACTTCTCACTGTATAAACCTTTTCTTCCTGCGTTAATGGCATACTCGCTTATATCGGAAGCAAAAATTTTGATATCCCGTTTTTCAAAGTCCTCAAGCAATTCAGCCAGTAAAATGGCTATGGAGAGGGGTTCCTCACCGCATGAACAACCAATTGACCAAATTCTGATGGGATCGTTCTTTTTTTTCCGGGCAATGATTTTCCCCAACCTTTCGCGGATTTTCTGAAAAACCTGGGGGTCCCGAAAAAACTCCGAAATCCCCAAAAGCATCTCACTAAAGGCTTGTCCTACTTCCTCCGGATTATTCCGGAGATAAGTGTAATATTCCTTATAGTCATCAAATCCTAAGGTATTTAAACGCTTTTCCAATCTGCGTTTTAAGGTGGACTTTTTATATTTCAGGAAATCAATGCCGGTTTGTTCACTAACCAACTGTAAAATGGCTTTCATATCTTTCCCATCCGTTATTTATTCCAAAAACAAGCGTTCCTTTGCAAATAAAATAATTTTGAAAAATAAAAAACCAATGAGCCGTATTGAATAAATTAAAAGTTGCAATCTATCCTTTATACGGCACATTGTTTTTTTCCTTTTGCTTGCTAATAAGCCATAACCCAAGGAAAGTAATGAGCCCGTTTATGATCAATAACTCAAACCCCACTTCATATCCGGCCAAAAAATAAGGGGAATACCACCCAGCCAGAAATGCCAGGAAAGGGGAAGTAAAACAAACGATTGGTATTAAGCGGTCCTTCGGGTTTCGGTGCATAAACAGCCCAAAACTGAAAAGGCCCAGCAAAGGACCGTAAGTATAGGAAGCGGCGTCAAAAATCTTACTGATCACACTTTTATCGTTCAAGTAGTGAAAAAATAAGATAATGCCCAATAAAAGGATCGTAAAACCTAAATGCACGAAATGCCTTGTTTTGGAATTTTGCGTCATTTTTTCCCCTTTAAAGCCCAAAAAATCCACACAAAAAGCAGTAGTAAGAGCAGTCAAAGCGGAATCAGCACTGGAATAGGCAGAGGCAGTCAATCCCAGAATAAAAGCTATGCTGGCGTACAAAGGAAAATGGTCAAAAGCTATTCGGGGATAAAGGTAATCTGATTTGTCAGGTATCCCAATGCCGTTCTGATTCGCATAAAGGTATAACAAAGCACCCAGCACCAGAAAAATAAATTTGATAACCACCAATCCCCCTGTAAATGTAAACATATTTTTCTGGGCATCCTTAAGATCAGGACAGCTAAGGTTTTTTTGCATCATATCCTGATCCAGGCCGGTCATCACAATGGCTATAAAAGCGCCACTCAGAAATTGTTTAGGGAAAAAATTCTCCGATTTAAAATTATCAAAAAAGAAAATCTTGCTGTAATCACTATTAGCCACTGTTTGGGTTAGCCCGGCAAAGTCAAGCTCCATATTAATGGTAAGGTAAATGATGCTCACAAAAAGGGCAATGACCATAAGACCGGTTTGTAAGGTATCGGTATAAACGATGGTTTTTATGCCTCCTCTATGCGTATAGACCCAAATCAGGGCAAGGGTAATCATAACAGCCAGAAAAAAGGGGAAACCCAATTCCTTGAATATGAAAACCTGGAAAACTATAGCCACCAAATAAAGCCGGAAAGCCGCACCAATGGAGCGGGATAACAAAAAGAAAAAGGAACCTGTTTTGTAGGAAAAATGGCCAAACCGTTTTTCCAGGTAGCCATAAATCGAAGTGAGGTTTAAACGGTAGTATAGGGGCATTAAAATGGTTGCGATAACCGTATAGCCAATAATGTAACCTAAAACCATTTGGAAATAGGAGAATTGGGTGTCTCCAACCCAACCGGGAACCGAAATAAACGTTACACCGGAAAAAGTGGTGCCTATCATTCCGAAAGCCACTACATACCAAGGGGATTGCCGATTGGCTAAAAAGAAAGTCTGGTTATCAACCTGTTTTTTGGTGGTAACCCTTGAAATAAAAAATAATAAACCAAAATAGGCAATGACAGCGATGATTGTGATAATCGTCACTAAGGGCATTCCGGAACCTCCGGGTTTTTTAAAACTGTTTAAATTTTAATTTTGTCCATTATTGCTTAACCCTGTAAAAGCAATCAAAATTAAGAGAAATTGCCTTGGAAATGGTAAAATCTTAACAACTTTGAAGATTAGCTAAAAAAGGGCATTCATGGAATACCCGTCCAAATTTATTGAAGAAGCGGTGGAGGAATTTGCTAAACTTCCCGGTGTGGGTAAAAAAACAGCATTGAGACTGGTCCTGCACCTGCTTAAAGAAGACGAAGAGTCCGCCAAAAATTTAGGCAATGCGATTATTCAGCTTAAGGACAAAATTTATTATTGTAAAATATGCCATAACGTTGCCGATCAAGATATATGCTCAATTTGTAATGACAATACCCGTGACCATACAGTGGTTTGCCTGGTAGAGGATATGCGGGATGTAATGGCTATTGAGGGAACCGGTCAGTACCAGGGGACCTACCATATTTTAGGGGGTTTGATTTCTCCGATGGATGGCATTGGGCCGGAAAATTTAAACATTCAGTCTTTAATCGACCGTGTTAAGGAAAAAAGCGTCAAAGAAATTATTTTTGCTCTTAGCACCACGATGGAAGGAGATACAACCATGTTTTACATTGCCAAGCAATTAAGAGACCGGGATTTGCGAATATCTTCTATATCACGTGGAATTGCCATCGGAGGAGAATTGGAATATACGGACGATGTAACCCTTGCCCGATCCATTGCGGAAAGGGTGCCTTATTCACAATAAAAAAGCTTTAAAAAAGTTTTACATAAATCCGGGTAAGTTTTGGGGAAATCTTAAAATGAACGAATGGAAACACCCATTGAATGCCATGGGGGTTAGCTAATGAAAGGATGGCATGAAGCTATCAATTGTCATAGTCAATTACAATGTAAAGTATTTCCTCGAACAGACCCTGCTATCGGTGAGGAAGGCCACTGAGGAGTTAAAGGCATTAGGCCCGGGTTACGAGGCAGAAATATTTGTGGTCGATAACAACTCAGTCGATGGCTCAATTTCCATGCTCCGGGAAAAATTTCCAGAGGTTACCCTTATTGCCAATAAAGAGAATATCGGTTTTGCCCGTGCCAATAACCAGGCCTTGTCAAAAGTATCCGGGGAATTGAGTTTACTTTTAAATCCGGACACTGTGGTTGAGGAAGATACCTTTACCAAAGTGATCCGTTTCATGGATGAACACCCCGAAGCCGGAGGATTGGGTGTAAAAATGCTGGACGGTAAAGGCCGTTTCTTACCGGAATCCAAGCGAGGCTTTCCTTCCCCTGAAGTGGCTTTCTACAAGGCCTTTGGGTTATCCAGTCTTTTCCCCAACTCAAAGGCTTTTGGCAAGTATCACCTCGGATACCTCGATAAAGATGAGATTCACAAGGTGGATGTATTGGCAGGTGCTTTTATGCTGGTACGTACCAAAGTTTTGAATGAAATCGGTTTATTGGATGAGACCTTTTTCATGTATGGGGAGGATATTGATTTCTCCTACCGGATCAAAAATGCCGGCTATGAGAATTACTATTACCCGGACACCCGTATCATCCATTATAAGGGGGAAAGCACCAAGAAGCAAAGCATTAATTACGTTTTTGTCTTTTACCAGGCCATGATCATTTTTGCCAAGAAGCACTTTTCCGCTAAAAAGGCTGCCATCTTCTCTTTCTTGCTCAACCTTGCCATTTATTTCAGGGCTTCGCTCGCTATATCATTCCGGTTTGCCAAACAAATGGCCCTTCCTATACTCGATTATACGCTGATCTTTATAGCGCTATACTTAACAGCTTCCTCCAATACCGTACTTTTTAAAGAAGGGACTGAAACCCTTCCTTCCAATTGGCTGGATTACCAGCTTCCGATAGGCGTGCTGATCTGGATTCTGGGAAATGTATTTACCAGGAATTACCGAAAACCCTTTACGTTAGGTAAGATTGTCAACGGGACCCTTTTAGGCACGCTGGCGGTGGCTGCAGCTTATGCTTTTTTGCCGGATTCATGGCAGCACTCACGCGGGTTTATCCTGATAGGAGGACTTTACTCCGGTTTGATTTTCACCCTTAACCGGTTGGTTTTTCACTTCAAGGATTACAAAAATTTACGACTGGGGGCCAAGGGCCTGAAAAAGATCATCATTGTGGGTGGAAAGGAAGAGGCAGACCGCGTTGAACAATTGCTTGAGGATAGCCGTGTACGCTTTCAATTGGTGGGTTATGTAGATCCGAATGGTAACGGGCAAAGCAATGAATACCCCTATATTGGTCAATTAAGCCAGCTCGGGGAAATCTCCACAATTTATGATGTTACGGAAATCATCTTTTGCGCTAAAGATATTGCCTCCCACAAAATCATTAACTGGATGGTATACATCCAGGATCAACAGATCGACTTCAAGATTGCACCGGAAGAAAGCTTGTTTATCATCGGAAGCCGCTCAAAGCACTTACCCGGAGATTTTTACACCATTAATATTGAGCTGGGATTGGCTCAACCTACCAATCGTTTCAATAAATATGCTTTTGATCTGCTTTCTTCACTGGGTTTGATGCTGACCCTACCGGTTACCATCTGGTTTATTAAGGATAAAAAAGGGTTTATGCAAAATATTACCCGGGTGCTAACGGGCAGGAGCTCCTGGGTAGGATATGAGCGCTCCTCACAGACCTATAAACTCCCTGAACTCCGCAAAGGCGTTCTCAGTCCTTGCGATGAGCTCACCGAAAACCACCTCGACCAAGCCACCATTGAGCGGTTAAACTTCTTGTATGCACGCGATTATGAGCTAAGTAAAGACCTTAAGATCATCACCAGGAATTTTTCCCGCTTAGGTGAACACTAATAAGCGATTCCCTTAAGCAAAAAAAGGCGATGTATAAACACCGCCTTTAAAAAACACAGTTTTAAAATATTCTTGTCAATGCCTGATTAACAAAAAATCATGCACCAAGGTAAGATTTAAGCAAACGACTTTTGGAAGACTTCCTCAACTTACGAAGGGCTTTTTCCTTGATCTGGCGTACCCTTTCGCGTGTCAAATTAACCTTTTCACTAATGTCTTCATAGGAATGCGGAGCATTGCCTTCCAAACCAAAGAATAGCTTTACGATCTCCCGTTCTTTGTCAGCCAATAAGGAAATGACACGGCTGATCTCTTTTTGAAGGGATTCGTGCAGTAAATCTACATCCGGGTTGGGTTCTTGATGATTGGGTAAGAGGGTTAACAAGTTGGCATCTTCTTCTTCATTAATAGGCGCATCAATGGATAGATGACGACTTGAGGAACTAAGTGTGGTCTCGACCTCTTGGCCGGGAAGTTCCAACTTTTCTGCAATTTCGGTGGTAGTGGCTTCCCGTTCGTACTTTTGCTCTAGTTCAGCAGCCGCATTACCGATCTTGCTTAAAGACCCGACCTTATTAAGCGGTAACCTTACCAGGCGGCTTTGATCAGCCAATGCCTGAAGAATAGATTGGCGTATCCACCAAACTGCATAAGAAATGAACTTAAAACCCCTTGTTTCATCAAAGCGTTGAGCCGCTTTAATAAGGCCCAGGTTACCCTCGTTGATAAGATCGCCAAGGGTTAAACCTTGATTCTGATACTGCTTTGCCACTGATACAACAAATCGCAGGTTAGCGGTCACAAGCTTCTCCAGGGCAGCCTGATCATTTTCTTTAATCCTTTTTGCCAGTTCCACTTCTTCACCAGGAGAAATCATCTCCACTTTACTGATCTCGTTCAAATACTTGTCTAAAGATTTGTTTTCCCGGTTTGTAAACTGCTTGCTAATCTTTAGTTGTCGCATGTTTTAAAATAGTTTTAACATATTGATTTTGTGAGAAATTCTACAATTCCGTTCATTCAAACAACGCCGTTTTAAGGAAAAGTTCACTTGCTTTTAACTTTTTCTCAAAAGCTGATGATCAGGGATCAGAAATCATCAAAATAATTCTTGTTTCCAAAGCCAACAGAGCAAAAAGAAATGGTTTGCGGTAAAAGCCAAGCTTCTACTAAAGGCATCCCTTGATTTTAAGTGATGGTTTTAACAACGACTTCTGATTTTACAGCTTTCTTTTCCTAATCGTTCCATTTATTCCATTAAAATTGAGGAAGGGACATTACTCAATATTCCCACGCTCATAGAAGAGAATTCAAAGATGATCCCCCTTAATTTTGATTCCGGGGCTTAATTTCCTTAAGATTAAAAACCAAACACTCATTTTCTAAACCATAATTATCAAAAAATGTGTTTACTCTAAACAGTTAAATTATTAAAATCAAAAAAACCATGTGCGGTCGTTATTCCATTTCAACCCCTGCCGAAGAGCTGGCCGGGCACTTTGATGCACAACTACCTGAGGTGGAAGTCTCACCGGTATACAATGCCGCTCCCAGTCAAAATTTGATGGTCATACCTAATCAGGAAGGACCGAGAAAAGTCCACTTATTTCGTTGGGGCTTGATTCCTTTTTGGGCCAAATCAGAAGACATCGGTTACAAAATGATCAATGCCCGGGCTGAAAGCTTGATGACTAAACCAGCTTTCAAAGCGGCCTTTAAAAAAAGGCGTTGCCTTGTATTGGCGGACGGTTTCTATGAATGGCAAAAAACCAAATCCGGCAAGGTTCCTCATCGAATTTGTCTGACAAATAACCAGCCATTTGCTTTTGCCGGATTATGGGAACAATGGAAGGAGCCAGAAACAGACAAAACCCTTGAAAGTTTCACCATCATAACCACTGAAGCCAATGAAGCAGTGAAGCCTTTACATGAACGTATGCCGGTCATTCTGCCAGATGATGTAAAAGAGTCATGGTTAGCCAATGACCTATCCATAGAGGATTACCAATCTTTATTACAACCCTATCCTTACCAATTGGCTATTTACCAGGTTTCCAAAAAGGTCAATACCCCAAAAAACAATGATCCCTCTGTTATTGAGCCGGTTAAGTCCGGTGACAGCCTGGTGTGATAAGGCCGGAAAACGAATTCTAACAGGAGATCTGCGGTAAAACTGATGGTGATTTTCGCTTTTTAGGCAAAGGGGATTTTTCAATCGTTAAAATGGGACAATCCCTTTTCCCTTGCAAAAATAAAATCAATAAATTTGTCGGTCACCCTAAATCTTGGTCCATATTCAGAGGTATCGTAATAAAGGGCTTTGTTTGATAACCTTAAACCTCAATGCCCCGTTTATCCAATAAATTGACAACCATGGCGCAACAACAAAAAAAGCTTTTTCTCCTGGATGCAATGGCCCTGATTTACAGGGCTCACTTTGCTTTTATCCGAAATCCCATGTATAACTCGAAAGGCATGAATACATCTGCCTTATTTGGATTTACCAACAGCCTGCTGGAAATTCTTGAAAAAGAGAATCCCACTCATATGGGAATTGTGTTTGACACAAGCGAGCCTACCTTCCGGGAGGAGACCTATGAAGAATACAAAGCCAATAGGGAGGAACAACCTGAGGACATAGCAGTAGCCATACCAATGGTCAAGCAATTGGCAGAAGCGTTTCGCATTCCCACCCTGGAAAAACCCGGCTATGAAGCGGACGATATCATTGGGACCATTGCCAAAAAGGCTTCAAAAACCGGTTTTGAAGTGTACATGATGACCCCTGATAAGGATTTTGCGCAATTGGTTGAGGACCAAATTTACCTCTATAAACCGGCAAGAATGGGGAAACCCTCTGAAATCTGGGACACTGGAACAGTTAAGGAAAAGTTCGGAATTGATCGGGTTGATCAGGTGGTAGATATACAAGGGTTAACGGGAGATAGCATTGACAACATTCCGGGTATTGAAGGGATAGGCCCGAAGACGGCTGAAAAACTTATCAAGCAATTTGGCAGCGTTGAGGATTTGGTCCATAACACTGATCAGCTAAAAGGGAAACAGAAACAAAAAATAGAGGACAATAAGGATAATGCCCTGATGTCCAAAAAGCTGGCTACTATTTATACCGAAGTCCCTATAGATTTTGATGAAAAATCCCTGGAAAGGGAGCCCCCGGATGAAGAGTCGTTGAAAGCATTATTCAGGGAATTGGAATTCCGGTCTATTATACGGAAAATGTTCGGAGAGGAGCCGGGATCGCAAAATGGTCAGGGGGACCTTTTTAACCAAGAAGCGGATAAAACGCAAAAAGAGGAGCCTTCCCCTTACAAGACCCTGGAAGATGTTAGCCATGATTACCGGTTGGTACAGGATGCCAAAGAAAGGCAACAACTTGTTCAGTCATTAAGCTCACTGAAGGCATTTGCTATTGATACGGAAACTTCTGCCATAAATCCCCATCAGGCTCAGTTAGTGGGAATCAGCCTCAGTACAGAAGCCGGCAAGGGTTATTACCTCCCTGTCAATGGAGACCCTGACCTTGCTGAGGCTACCATTAATGACTTAAAACCGGTTTTGGCCAATGAACAAATCACTAAGATCGGCCAAAATATCAAGTACGATTTACTGGTACTTAAAAACCGTGGGGTACCTTTAAATGGACCACTTTTCGATACCATGATAGCCCATTACCTCTTGGAACCAGAACTCCGGCACAACATGGATTACCTGGCTGAGACCTATCTTCAATACCAACCTGAACCTATTGAAAACTTGATCGGGAAGAAAGGGAAAAACCAAGGCAACATGGGCCAATTGAAACCTGAAAAAATTAAGGATTATGCCTGTGAAGATGCGGATGTGACTTATCAACTTTACCAAAAATTCAACGAAGCCCTGGAAATAGAAGATTATACCAAGCTTTACCAGGAAATAGAAGGGCCTTTGATCTACGTTCTGGCGGAAATGGAACACGAAGGGGTCAAGGTAGATGAAGCACAGCTTAACCATTTTTCCATTGAACTGGAGGAAGAAATGCAGTCCCTGGAAAAGACTATACATGGACTGGCCGGGGAATCTTTTAACATCAATTCTCCAAAACAGCTTGGCGATATCCTGTTTGAAAAACTCAAACTGGATCCCAATGCCAAGAAGACCCAAAAAACGCAGCAATACTCCACCAATGAGGAAGTGTTAACCAAGCTTGCCGCTCATTATGAAATTGCCCAAAAGGTGTTGGACTACCGGTCCGTTCAAAAGCTTAAATCCACGTATGTAGATGCGCTTCCTGAATTGATTAATCCCAATACAGGAAGGATTCACACTTCCTATCAACAAGCAGTTGCGGCAACCGGACGGCTAAGCTCCACCAACCCTAACCTCCAGAATATTCCTATCCGTACAGAAAAAGGCCGCAGGATCAGGGAAGCCTTTGTTCCAAGGGAACCAGGCTATTCCATTTTTGCGGCTGATTATTCCCAGATTGAGCTTCGTTTGGTGGCTGATATCAGTGGCGATGAATCCCTGATCCAGGCTTTTAAGGAAGGGCAGGATATCCACGCTTCGACTGCGGCTAAAATTTATAAGGTCCCAATGGAGAAGGTCACCGATACCATGCGCCGTAGTGCTAAAACCGTCAATTTTGGAATTATTTACGGGATTTCTGCCTTTGGGCTTTCTCAAAGGTTGGGCATTCCCCGGAAAGAGGCTTCCGAAATCATCGAAAGCTACTTTACGGAATTTCCGAAAGTCAAGGAATACATGAACGAGCAAATTGCCTTTGCCCGCGAGCATGGGTATGTCAAAACTTTACTTGGCCGAAAAAGGACCTTGAGAGACATCACCTCGGGGAATAGCACGCAAAGGGGGTTTGCAGAACGCAACGCCATTAATAGTCCGATTCAGGGTACGGCTGCGGATATGATCAAGAAGGCCATGGTAGAAATCCATTATGCCATGAGAGAACAGGGCTTTTCTTCAGCGATGATCATGCAGGTCCATGATGAGCTGATCTTTGATGCCAGGGATAAGGAATTAGAGGCGTTAAAACCCTTAGTACAGGAAAAAATGCAAAACGCCCTGGAATTAAACGTGCCCATTGAGGTTGAAATGGGAGTCGGCCAGAATTGGTTGGAGGCCCATTAGCCAACCACTTCAACCAAATGCCGCGAAAATGCTTGAGTTAGGAATTGTGCCCTTTTACAATGGAAAACTAATCAGTGAACAAACCACCCGATTAAAAATTAGGCTTTTACTCAGGCTCGTGCTAAGTTTGTCGGGGTGGCTGGATTCGAACCAGCGACTTCCACGTCCCGAACGTGGCGCGCTAACCGGACTGCGCTACACCCCGAATTTTATTTGGGTTTGCAGTTGAATGACCATTACCCAAAGAAGCTTTGCAAAATTAAAAAAACCAGACGGGTAAGCTCAACTTCCGTTCCTCTCCGCTAACAATCCTTTAACTTTGCCCCATGCTCATCAAGGATTTGACATTACGTTTTTTCAAAAATTATGATCACCTTGTAATGGATTTTGATACATTAAAATTCGTGGGTTTAACAGGACCCAATGGGACCGGTAAGACCAATTTACTGGATGCCATCCATTACCTCTCAATGGGGAAGAGTTATTTCAACCCAGTAGACCGGCAAAACATTCATCCTGATAGCTATTACTTCAACCTTCAGGGTACTTTTCTAAAACACTCAGAAAATCAACAAATTTTTTGTAGCTATGTCGAAGGGAAGAAGAAAACCATTAAGAAAAATAAGACGAATTATGACAAATTGGCCAACCACATCGGGCAATTTCCCAATGTGATTATAACCCCTTATGATGTGAAGCTTATCAATGAAGGGGGCGAAGAAAGGCGCAGGTTTTTAGACCGGATTATCTCCCAAATGGACAAAAAATACCTCGCCAATATCACCCAATACCAGCGTCACCTAAATCAAAGAAATGCCCAGCTCAAATCAATGGCGGATTCAGGAAGCCACGACCAAAACCTTTTAACGGTTTACAATCAGAAACTTACGGGTTTAGCAGAAGCCATTCATAAAAGGCGCGGCGCATTTATCGAGCATTTCAATCCTATCTTTTACCGTTATTATGAATGGCTTTCCGGTAATAATGAAGTGGTTTCCCTGGCCTACAACTCCCATTTGAATCAAAATAACCTGGAAGCCCTCTTCAAAGAAAACTTTGAAAAAGACCTGAGCCTTCAGCGGACAAGTTGTGGAATACACCGGGACGACCTCGACTTCACCATTTTCACGAGATCATTAAAACGCTTTGGTTCCCAGGGGCAGCAAAAATCTTTCTTGATTGCCCTGAAATTGGCTCAATATGAAGTTATTAAACAACAAGCCGGCATTCCTCCTTTGCTTTTATTGGATGACATTTTTGATCGTCTGGATGATAGCCGTGTCGGAAGGCTTATCGAAACCATCACTAAAGAAGATTTTAGCCAGGTCTTCATCACTGATACGTCCAAAGAACGGCTTCAAAAGGTACTGGAAACAAATGCAGACAATTTGGGTATATTTGAGATCGAAAATGGCAAGTTGAAACCTTAAAGCATTATTTCATTAAAACTTATTGGCATGTTAGCCTTGAACAACACCCTCATTTCCGAAGACATTCTAAACAATGAATTTGTGTGTAACCTCGAGGCCTGCAAAGGAATTTGCTGTGTAGAAGGAGATTATGGTGCACCGCTGGAACAATCAGAAATTGGCATTATTGAAGAATCCCTGGATGAGATTAAACCCTATATGAATAAAGCCAATCGGGAAAAATTGGAGAATAAAGGTTTTTACGAACAAGATCCTGATGGAGATATGGTTACAAAATGCATGGGAGGAAAGGATTGTATTTTTGTCCGAAAAGAGTCGGACGGGGTTTATAAATGCACCATAGAGCGAGCATGGGAAGATGGAAAGATTAATTTTCAAAAACCCGTTTCTTGCCATCTATACCCCGTAAGGCTGGAAGAAGATGGCCCTATGACCCAACTCCATTATGACAAAGCTGAAATGTGTGACCCCGCATGCACCTTAGGAAAGTCCCTCCAGGTACCCCTTTACAAGTTTGTCAAAGAAGCTTTAATCAGAAAATTCGGGGAAGAATGGTATAACCAACTTGATTCAATAGCGGAGTCCTTGGGATCGAAAAAGCGTTAGCATCCTTGTTAAGTTCCTGAATTACCGGCCTGTAAAAAAGATCTATGAGGACATCCACAGCCAACGGTTTATTATTCCTTCTGATCCTGTTTACTGGTATTTTTTTGAGGGCCTACAACTGGCAGGAGGTACCTTTTACCCATGATGAATACAGCGCTTTAATCCGTGCCCAGGTTGACAGCTTTAAAGCGCTTATTGAAAAAGGTGTTATGCCCGATGGCCATCCGGCTGGAGTACAGGTTTTCTTATTTTATTGGATAAGCACCGTAGGTACTCATCCGTTTTTTGTTAAATTACCCTTTCTTCTATTTGGCATTGCAGGCATCTACTTGACTTTTAAGATTGGAAGTTATTGGTTTAATGACTCCGTGGGTTTATTAACAGCTGCTTTTATTGCTAGCCTACAATATACCATTTTTTACAGTCAAATTGCTCGCCCTTATGCCAGCGGATTATTTTTTATCCTTTTAGCCCTCTGGTATTGGAGTCTTTTAATATGGGAAGAAAAGGCTCTATGGCGCAATTGGACAGGTTGGGTTATTGGGGCTATCTTATGTTGTTATAACCATTATTTCTCTATGTTAGCAGTAAGCCTTATTGGAATTTCCGGTTTTTTCTTGGTAAACAAAAATCGCTTAAGGCATTATTTCATCTCATTATTCGTCATAGCATTGGCTTTCATCCCTCATATTAAAATTTTTTTCCACCATCTTAACCAAAAAGGCTTAAGTTGGTTGAGTGAACCGGATTGGTACTTTCTCATCCGTTATATCCAATATTGCTTTCAATTTGCTTTATGGCCCCTCATTTTATTCTTTGGCTTAGGCTTACTTGGCATTATTTACCATTTATCCAAAACCGGTTTCAGTGGAAAAGTGCTTTTTTCCTCTAAAAGGATTCTCTTGTTCATTTGGTTTTTGCTCCCCCTGGTAATAGGATTGGGCTATTCCATCTGGGTACAACCAGTTATTCAATATTCAGTACTGATTTTTAGTTTTCCTTTTTTGGTGATAGGAGTTCTTTCTTTTCTACCAAGCTTTACGCCATCATTCAATACCGGCTTGGTAATAATCATTTTGGTGTCCAATATTTACGTATTGATTCACAACCGCCAGCATTACCATATATTTTATGACAAAAACCGCTATAAAAATACTTTTAAGGAAGCCCAAAAGGATTCGAAACATTATGGAAAAGACAAACTTTCTTATTTCCTGGCATGTAATGAAAATATATCTAATTATTGGTTTAAAAAGACAAGCTTAACTAACAGGTCGTTTACTTTAATGGATACTATAGATTTAAACCAATTTAACGGTATGCTTGCCAAAAACGACAAACCATTTATAGCAATGGCTTGGCCTGGGAAAATGAAATGGGACTTCTTTGCAGTAGCACACCAACATTATCCCTATTTGCTTAAAAGAAAAAAGTTTCATTCAGGAAGTTATTGTCTATTTGCCAAAAAACCCCACCCTGATACTGTGGACCCTTATTATTACACTTACAGAGAAGATTTTGAGAAAACGAACTTTTCTGAAAAGTTTAAGCAGGATAAAATTACCGGTAAAAAAGCCTTTAAAGGTAACCACAGCTATTTTATGAAAGCCGGGGAAAAATATGGTCCGACCATTAAAGCCAGGCCCGATACCATCTTAAAGACAATGAATGATATCATACTGGGTTCAGCCAGAATGTTAAAGGTGGATAGTACGCCATTGCCATTACTTACCGTTGAACTCCTTAACAAAAACGGCGAGAATTTGCACTGGGATGCGGGTAAACCCTTTTTATCGGATGAAAACAACCAAAGTTGGTACAGGGTTGTCCGTTCTGTGCCATTGGCCATTCATGAGTTAGACCCCGCTTCTGACCTTTACAGGGTAGGGATATGGAATAAGGATGAAACAACTTGTTATGTGGATAAGCTGGAGTTAAAAGTAATCAAAGGAAACCCCTATTATTACGCCAGGCATTACCCCATTGAAAAGCCCCTTAATTAAGAAATTAAACCCAGAATCCTTCTTCTTGCAAATAGTGTCGCTTTAATAAAGGAGCCACTTTATACCGCTCGTCATGGGTATCTTCGTAAAGGGCTTCCAAGGTTTCGTAAACGTCTTTCACGCCAATTTTGTCAGCCCATTCAAACGGCCCCATTGGGTAATTGACCCCTTTTTTCAAACTTTTGTCAATATCCTCAATGCTACCGGTGCCCTCCTGAAGGACGTAACAAGCTTCATTAATGATCATCATGATAACCCTCGGAGTAACCATTCCTACACGGTCTTCTACCAAATGGTACTCCCATTTCAGGGCCTGAAGGTGTTGCTCTAAAAAAGCTTTTTGGTCCTGGTTCCATATACTTACTTCCATATGGTCACGAAGGATAAGAGAAGGAAGCGCATTCATACCAAAAAGGTGGCAATCCATTTCATTATTTCCATACGCAGCTATTTCCGCCAAGGAAAGTTTTACCGCACAGCCAAAGATGGGTTTTCCCTCTAAAGTTTTGTATTCATCAATGTTTTCTGGTCTTTCGTCCAGATGAAGGTCAAATATTAAATCATAATTTTCCAGGTTGGTATCGATGATTTCTGAATAGTACGTATCGGCTTTAGGAGGTAAAGTCCGGCTCAATGATTTAAAGCGGTTTTCGGGACCGGTCACGAATATTTTCATAATGATCTTTTTATTACCTTTATTTAATAGGAACAAAATAATTAAATTCCTAATAATCCTGCTAAATTTGCCTTAGCTTTTAAGGAAATGCCTCAAAAGCCCGGCTAATGGAATGAATTACAAAAAATTAGGTCATGACATCCTTGCATGGCGGATAAGGCATGTCAGTAACAAAAATTTTTTACTCCTTCTAAGCTTTTTTATTGGCATAGCAGGTGGTTTGGCGGCAGTGTTGCTTAAGTCCTTTGTGCATTTTGTTCACTATACTATTCTTAACCTTCCGGATTTTCTTTTTCCATTCATTTACTTGGTTTTGCCGCTGGCAGGAATCCTACTTACGGTGGGATACAAAGTTTTGGTCATGAAAGGCAAGCTTGGGCATGGCATCCCGAATCTTCTTTATACCATTTCCAAAAAATCCGGATTGGTAGAAAAGGATAAAATGTATTCCCACCTAATTAGTGGTAGCATGACCGTTGGTTTAGGAGGTTCGGTAGGCCTTGAAGCCCCAATAGTGACTACCGGTGCTGCTTTTGGCTCAAATAGTGCCAGGATATTTCATTTAGGGTATAAACACCGGATACTTATGACCGGTTGCGGCGGTTCAGCAGCCATTGCAGCCATTTTTAACTCCCCCATAGCCGGTGTAATTTTTTCGCTCGAAGTGTTATTACTGGAATTATCCATTCCGGCATTTATTCCCCTTTTGATTTCGGCAGCCACAGGGACATTAATCTCTCAGTTTATTCTGGGTAATGAAATCTTGTTTAATTTCTCATTATCAAGCCCTTTTAATTACAGCGAAATCCCTTACTACCTGATTTTAGGTGTGCTTACCGGTTTTGTTTCCCTGTATTTTACCAGAATGACTTATAAAGCGGAAGAATGGGTTTCTAAAATCAAACATATATACAACAGGGCTATTATTGGGGGTATTGCTTTAGGCATCATGATTTTCATTTTTCCTCCCCTTTACGGGGAAGGGTACGATGCCATCAAACATTTATTAAATAACCAATCAGAAGCTTTATTGAGCCATAACTACCTATTTGGGGGCTATGCAAACAATGAAACCCTTCTTTTAGCCTTCACCGGGGCTTTGATCCTCGTTAAGGCTTTGGCATCCGCTTTCACTATAAGTGCAGGGGGAAACGGGGGAATTTTCGCACCCTCTTTATTCATTGGTGCCATTTCAGGTTTTTTTTTGGCAAGGATCATGAATGATTCCGGCATTTTCCCAACCGCCATTTCAGAAGAAAATTTTGTGTTGGTTGGAATGGCCGGTGTTATGAGTGGTGTGCTCCATGCCCCTTTAACCGCCATTTTCTTAATTGCCGAAATCACCAATGGCTACATGCTTTTTCTACCCTTAATGATTGTTTCCGCCATTGCTTATGCAACCATTTCCTATTTTGAACCTCATTCCCTTTACACAAAGCAACTAGCCCTAAAAGGCCACTTGCATACTCATGACAAAGACAAATTTGTGCTTACAAGGCTAAACCTGGAGCAAATGGTAGAAGATGATTTTACCCCAATCAAGGAAAGTGGTACCTTAAGAGACGTTGTGAATGCCATTCCCTATTCTCATAGAAATACTTTTCCGGTAATCGATCAAAACGACAATTACAAGGGTTTGATAAAACTGGATGACATCCGGGAAATCATGTTCAAACCGGACTATTACGACAAGGTTAAAATCAATGACCTTAAACAAATGCCGGCCATATACATTCATTATGGAGACACGATGGAGGAAGTTATGAGAAAATTTGACGAAACAGGGGATTGGCTCCTGCCAGTAATTGATAACGGAAAATATCTCGGATTTTTATCCAAATCAAAAATATTCTCCCATTACAGGAATTCCTTAAAACGGGAGGCCAGAGAAGAAAATGAGCTTATTCAGTAAAACGGAGAATCTTTGAAACAGCCCCAAACAACCATAGGTAAAATCCTTGCCTGGCGCGTCAGGAATATCAGTGACAGGAACTTTATTGTCATCTTAAGTATCCTGATTGGGTTCATCAGTAGTATTATTGCGATTATCCTCCGTTTAGCCATTACGGAGATACACGAAATCCTGACCGGGGGCTTCAAGGAAGAACAACAAAATTACCTCTTCATTGCTTACCCTGTATTTGGCATCTTAATCACATTAGCCCTATTAAAGTATTTTTTCAAAGAGTACTTTGATCACGGTATTACCAACGTGCTCAACGCCATAGCCCGTAAAAGCAGTATTGTTAAAGCCAGGGATACGATTTATTTCATTTTCGGAAGCCTTATAACCGTTGGCTCGGGAGGGTCCGTAGGAATGGAAGCCACACTGGTAATGAGCGGCTCTTCTGTAGGTTCCAATGTGGGCAGATATCTGCATTTGCCCTATCAATCCCGTATGTTGCTACTGGGTTGCGGAGTAGCAGGCGCATTGGCTGCATTCTTTCAAGCTCCCGTGGCGGGGATGATATTTGTGCTGGAAGTGCTCATGCTGGATTTAACCATGGGCTCCCTTGTCCCCCTTCTAATGGCTTCAGTCACCGGAATTTTGGTGTCTCAGATTATCCTCGGAGACCGAACGGTGTTTGACTTTGTCCTGGCTTCCGAATTTTCTTCCGGGAATATACCATTCTATATCGTTTTGGGCGTCTTTTCTGCCTTGGTTTCGGTATATTTTACAAGGATCACGAATTACATGGAAGAATTGTTCAGCCGGTACTCACGAACATTTACCCGTGGATTAATAGGAGCTTTAAGCTTAGGGCTTCTTATATTTCTTTTCCCCCCGCTTTATGGGGAAGGCTATGCGGCCATCCGTACCCTTGAAAATGGTAACGAATTACAATTGCTTAACAACAGCCTTTTTTATGACTTTAAAGAGGAGGAATGGATTTTACTGGCTTTTCTGGGTGGTGTGATCATTTTTAAAGCCTTTGCCGTAGCCATTACACTGGGCAGTGGGGGTATTGGTGGCTATTTTGCCCCATCCCTTTTTATAGGCGGAATTTCCGGCTTTTTCTTTGCCAGACTTATAAACTTCATGGAATTCACGGCTCCATTGTCTGAAAGCAATTTTTTACTGGTAGGTATGGCTGGTGTAATGAGCGGAATTTTTCATGCACCTTTAACGGGAGTCTTCCTTATTGCAGAGTTGACTGAGGAATATACCTTTATAGTACCCCTCATGGTAGTTTCGACCACATCTTACCTGGTTACCATTTTCTTTGAACCTCACTCCCTTTTCACCAAGAAGTTAGCGCAAAAAGGCGACTTGATTACTCACCACAAGGACAGAGCCATCCTGACAATGATGAAATTGGATAAGCTAATAGAACAAGACCTTAAAACCGTAGATCCCAATGATTCGCTCGGGGATATCCTGCGCTATAAGGTAGCAGAATCCACCAAAAATATTTATCCCGTTATTGACAGGGATAATAACCTGCTCGGTATCATCCTTCTGGATGACATTAGAAAGTTATTAGTCAAAACGGAAATGCACGAAGAAGTGTTTGCCAAAGATTTAATGCATGATCCACCCGCTTACTTGTACGCCGATGAACCTATGGACAAGGTCATCAAGAAATTTGATGATTCAGGCGCCTGGAATCTGCCGGTTCTGAACAGCAATGGCAAGTTCGAGGGCTTCATCTCCAAGTCTAAGATTTTTTCCGCTTACAGGGGCCTTTTAGTCCAATTCTCGGAAGAATAGGAGAGGCTTTAAATTTTTTAGGGCCTTTTGAAATTAACAGCAAGGTTTTTGCCGTTATGAAACCTCACGATTTAAAAACTTTTGATTATGCGTAAATTCATTACAGGATTGTTGTTGATCGCTTTTGGCATTGCCGGTTTAGGTCAGAACCAAGCCTTTGGCGCCCGCATACTCATCCCTATGGATGATAAGCAAAAGGATCATTTAAAAGCCTACGGAATCACTTACTGGGTCCTGGAAAAAGGAAGCGAAGCCGAATGGTTATTAAATTACAGGGGAGGTAGCTTTTCCTTTCCTTACAAAAAAGCATTTGAAAAAGAGTGTAATATCCGTGGCGTGTCTTTTAAGGTTTTAGCCAATGCCCAATACAAAGCCATCCTTAATAAAATAAACCAACCCGATGCCAATCAGGATAATGTAAAGCTTGAAAAAGCGCCGGAAATTGCCGTCTACTCACCCAAATCAGCCAAACCCTGGGATGACGCTGTAACATTGGCCATGACGTATGCCGAAATACCTTATGATGTGGTTTACGATGATGCGGTTATGGAAAATAAATTAGCCAAGTATGATTGGTTACACCTTCACCACGAGGACTTTACCGGCCAGTTTGGTAAATTCTGGGCCCGCTACCGGAATGCGGAATGGTACCAGCAAGAAGTAAAGGAAGATGAGGAAATTGCTTCGCGGTGGGGTTTCAATAAGGTTTCTGAGCTAAAACTGGCAGTCGCAAAAAAAATCCGGGATTATGTGCTTGGCGGTGGGTATCTGTTTGCCATGTGTTCGGCACCTGATACTTACGACATTGCATTGGCAGCAGAAGATGTTGATATCTGTAAACGCATGTTTGATGGGGATCCGATGGATCCGAACGCCCAGCAAAAACTGGATTTTTCGAACACTTTTGCATTCCAGGATTTTCAAATTTCCAAAAACCCCTATGAGTACGAATATTCGACTATTGATGGAACACGGGACCATGATCAATTGAAAAAATCCGAGGATTTTTTCACCTTGTTTGAATTCTCAGCAAAATGGGACCCTGTTCCAACCATGCTTTGCCAAAACCATGAGCGAATTATTCACGGGTTCTATGGCCAAACCACTTCTTTTCGTAAAAAGTACCTAAAACCTGAGGTCCTGGTCATGGGAGAAAATAAACGGCTCAAAAATGCTCGTTATATTCACGGAGAATACGGAAAAGGTATGTGGACATTTTATGCCGGGCATGACCCGGAAGATTACAAGCACATGGTTGGTGAACCCCCTACTGATCTTGAAATGCACCCTAACTCGCCCGGTTATCGGTTAATCCTCAATAACATCCTTTTTCCGGCCGCCAAAAAGAAAAAGAAAAAAACATAGTTTTTGCTTTATGTAAATAAAAGTAGCAGCACTATGAAATGGCTAATTTTAATCTTTTTGATGGCTTTTGGCAATCCATTGCTTGCTCAGAAAAACACCAATGAAAGGAAAAATGAAGTTGGGATAAACCTTTATAGCTACGTTACCAACACGGATACACGATATGTAGATATTGACGGCGATAACCCGTGGAACAGCCATTTCATAAATGGCTTAGTTTATAAGCGGCATTTTAAACATTTCATCATTAGTATAGGTGGTGACTATTTAGCGGTAAATGAACCCAAAAATGATTTGAACAATTTAGAAGACGCTGATTTAGTCGATTATATTGGAAAATATGAAAGAATTACAGCCCGAATTGGAATAGAGAAACGGTTTTTTTCGGGTCCAGTAAAACCTTATGCCGGCTTGCA
This sequence comes from uncultured Sphingobacteriales bacterium, assembly GCA_964549595.1. GTDB lineage: Bacteria > Bacteroidota > Bacteroidia > CAILMK01 > CAYYUA01 > CAZQQN01. The sequence continues at coordinate 71,114 of CAZJWK010000001.1, forward strand.
ACTAAATTATTCCTATGGCAATTCCTCGGGTTCTTCATGTGGAGGTCTTTACAAAAAATGTCAATCTTATGAACAAGATATTGCCGTAGTGGGGGGAGGTCCGGTCTTTGGTCTCTATTTCCGTTTTCATGAGGCATTTTCAATGAATTTAGAGTCAACCATCCAAATCAATGATACGCAGTATTATGAAAACGGAATCAACAGGTTTTCACATATTTCTACCACCATCGATCCTGTAAGATCGGTCGCTATCAATTATCACTTTTGATGTAAAAAGGTAGGAGCCATTAAGAATTTCCACTTTGCTTTTGCTGATTACCTTTGGCCTGTATGAGTTCAACTTTTTCTTCTTCCCTGGCAGCTTTATAGCCACCGGCCACGTGATAGAAATTGTGATACCCCCTTGCCTTGATTAAAGCAATTAGCCCCATAGAAAGATAACCATCATAACACATCACATAAAACGTCTTATTGGTCGGAAAATCTTCCAATTCACCGAGTAAGGTTTCGGGCTTTTTGTTGATGGAATCTTTTAAATGCTCCTGCTGGAAGCCTACCTCGGGCCTTAAGTCATATACTTTGATATCGGATTCATGCTTAAAATCCAGGGAAAATTCATGAGGACCAATGGAAATTACCATGTCCAATGGCTCACCGGCATCGAACCAAGCACTCATTCCTTCTTTCAAGAAACCACCCACATTGGAAAAGCCCAGGTCTTTCAGGGATTGGCATTCTTCAGGTCCGTTATGGGCCACGAGGATTAAGCCGCGGTCACTTAGTACCAAGTGCTGTACATAGGCCCCGAAATCATCTTCATAAGGAATATTTACTGCTCCTGGAATAAATCCTTCGGAAAATTCTTGTGGACTCCGGGTGTCTACAACCAAAAATCCTTGTTCCCTGTAGTTTTTGAATGTTTCCAGGGGCAAGGGGGGTGATGCATCTTCTTTCATAAGTGTGATTTTAGGATTTCAGGACTTTTTCAACTTTTTGACTTTGATTGGTTTTTATGGATTTTAAATAAAAGGGCTCAAATGTACTTATGTCCTCCACTTCACCAATATTTAACCGCCGAACGGCCTCATCCAGCATGAATGGCGCCGAAGGCCAAATATTCTCCAAAAAACGGGCATTGGCATACTTTTCCAGGTACTGTTTGGCTTTAGGCATACCATTTCCGGAAAAATATACCAAATCGTTTTCCAAATACTTCTCAAAACTATGCTCATCAATGACCCCGGCTTCCGTCTCCTGGTAAAAATTTAACCGGGCATCAAAAACAGCCGTAAAAACTTCCATTCGCCTGGCATCTAACATGGGTGCGAAAAAACCGCTTTTTTCTTCAACCTTTTCGCGGGTTTGGACAGCCATACTAAAAAGGGAATTAATCCCGACCAAAGGAATATTCAATGCGTAGCAAATAGATTTGGCAGTCGCCACCCCTATGCGCAAACCCGTATAAGATCCGGGTCCCTTTCCCACTGCCACTGCATGTAAATCTTTTGTGGCTATTCCCTCTTCAGTCAAAACCTCACGAATATAGGATGCCAGCTTACGGGAATGGATATGGGCTTCATTGACTTCTTTGAAGGCAACCAATTCACCATCCTTTGATAGGGCCACAGAACAATTAGGACTTGATGTGTCTAAAAGCAAACAATAATTCAGCAGATTATCCATTTCATTATGTTACCCTTGAAAAAAGTGCTCAGAAATCATTTCTATCATGACAACAACAATCACAATGGCAAAAAGTACCCGGATAATGGCTCCGGGAATCTTTTGGGCCAGGTATACCCCTACCGGTGCAAATATAACCACGCCAATGGCCAAAGGTATGGCCATCGGTAAAATGATGTACCCAATGGTTAAAGGAATATTTATGACCGGAGAACCATGAGCCAATGCATAGAAAATACTCATGGCCAAAGTGTAAAAAGGCATAATACCCAGTGAAATAGATGAAGCCATACGAATGTTTAAACGCATAAAGCCTGATAAAACAGGAATTAAAATAATGCCACCCCCTAATCCCGATAATGCTGATAACGTGCCACTAAAAAAACCGCTTGTTAAATAACTTTTAGCCGGTAAATCATCGCGAATAACAGTCCCACCTTTTTTAGATCCTTGCCTGAACATCCTGAATCCAAGGACTGCTAAAAGTAAAATAATCAGTATGCTGAATTTATCCCTGGAATACCAATCAAAATTTACGATCAGATAAGAAATGATCAATGCGCCGGCAATCCCGGGACCTGCTGTAATGATTACTTCCCTGAAATAAAAATTTTTGTTCCTGATTTGTTTAATGGTGGCTGACAAGCCGGCAAAAAATACCGCAAAAATGGAGTTGGACACAATGAATTTAACCAATTCAACGCTACCTAACTCAAACCTTTGAAGAAAATACGTAAAAGCCACTACATAAACCAACCCACCGCCAATGCCCAATAGCCCTGCTAATACTCCCCCGGTGCTTCCCACCAGGAAGAGAATCAACAGGTCATAGAGGGAAAACAAGATTCATTTAGTTTTTGGAGTTACCTTGCAGAATTTCGTGATAGCGTTCAGGCTTGTTAAGAATCTCTACTGCTTTCTGAACGTAATCGTTATGGTCCAGTGATGCTTTGATGCGGCCATCCTGATGATAATAGCGCATGATAATTTCACTTTCCAAAAGTTCAGAAATTTCTGCTCTATAGGTTTCGAGGTCATCAGCTTTATTGGCTTCCAGGTTGGATTTTAAATTTTTTAAATCCCCTTTAATGGCATCGTAATAATTTTCTTTTTTAGCGTTTTCTTTAAGGGCTACAATCTTTTCTTCCGTTGCCGTCTGGTATTTGTAATCTTGTTTTTTCAAATACGCTTTAAACTCATTATAAATATCGTCCGTAATCTCAAATTCACTGGGTGGGACTATGGAATCGTGGCGATTACGGTATAAAGTAGCAAAATCAAAATGGTGTTGCTCCCGGATCAAGTTTCTTATGATTTCCGGATAGCTCTCGGGTTGGACTTTCACATCCGGTGTGATGCCATCGGCATCGTAAACGGTACGGCCATTTTCGGTTTCAAAAGCCATTTTAGAGGAATCAGCAATTTTTTCCTCATTTTTGCCTGATATATCACGAGCTTGGATGCACCGGCCGCTGGGTATATAGTATTTGGCAATGGTTAATTTAATCTTGGAATTGTAAGGGAGATTCTTAGCCTGCTGTACCAATCCTTTACCATAGGTCTGTCTACCAATAACCACGCCACGGTCGTAATCCTGAACAGAGCCGGAAACAATTTCAGATGCTGAAGCGGATTTTCCGTTTACCAATACGGTTATTGGCAATTCCTTAGCAACCGGGCCGGTTGAAGTGCGGTATTCCTTATTCCACCGATCGATTTTCCCTTTGGTCTTAACCACAATTTTACCCCTTTCAATAAACCAAGAAACAGTTTTTACAGCTTCATTCAGAATACCACCGGGATTGTTTCTCAGATCAAGGATGAGACCAGAAAGCGTATCACTTTTCTTTTTAAGCTTTTGCAAGGCTTGCTTTACTTCTTCACTTGAGTTCTGGCGAAAACTTTGGTACTTAATATAGCCAATATTTTCACCCTCAACCATACCTGAGTAAGTCACATTAGGCATTTTCACCTTTTGGCGGGTAAGGGTCTTAGTGAAATTTTTATCAACGCCGGGCCGTTCAATAGTAACATTTACTTCTGTACCAGGCTCACCCTTCAGTATCTGACTAACGTCCTCAGTGCTTTTACCCTCAATGCTCTTTCCATCTACCTTTTTAATGAGGTCACCAGCCCTAAGATCAGCATTGTAAGCCGGAAATCCTTCATAAGGTTCCCTGATCTGGATAAATTTTCCCTGCTTACCAATAACGGCACCTATTCCGCCATATTCACCGGTTGTTTGCATCCGGTAATCTTCTATCTGAGATTCGGAAATAAATTTGGTATAGGGATCGAGGTCTTTTAACATGGCATTAATACCGGTTTTAACCAGATCCCCGGTATTAATTTGATCCACGTAATAAGTGTGGAGCTTTTTCAAAAGGGAAACGTATATTTCCACATTCTTAGAAATCGCAAATTTGTCACCTGCATACCTCCATCCTCCGATAACCACAGAACAAAACGTAATAAACAAAACCGAAACTAAGCTTATCTTTTTAATCTTACTGTTCATATACCCGATTTTTCATTTTCACACAACAAAAATAATGGTCTTAAAGCTACCTGTCTTAACGACCATTAATTTTTCAAATTGTTTTTTGACCTTTTTTCCAATTCAGAACCCGGAACCGGATCAAATCCTGAGCCACCATAAGGATGACAGGAAAAAATCCTTCTGATAGCCAGCCAGCCCCCTTTCAATGGGCCATGAAGCCTTAACGCTTCTAAGCCATAAGCGGAGCAGGAAGGATAATAACGGCATGATTGAGGCATGTATGGAGAAATGGCACCCCTGTAAAAGTTAATTAGCCCCATCATCACAAGGGTCAATCCTTTGCTCAATATCGTTTTTAAGCTTTTGAAGCAGCTTCGAAAACTTTTCATCAAGGGTTTGAAAATCCATTGGTTGTTTGCCTGTATAAATCAACGCTAAAATAATCTGGCGGTTCCGTTCCCTTAAAAATCCATACAACTCAGGTTTATGCAGCCTATATATTTCCCGCAGTTGCCTTTTAACACGATTTCTTTTTGTAGCTTTCCGGGAAAATTTTTTGGAAACCACGAATAAGGCCTGGGCAGGAAAGTGAACGGTTAGGGCTTCAAATTTCCAGGTCATTAAAAACGGGTAAGCCTTTACGACCCCGTCATATGCATTTCGGTCAAATAATCGGGCTATGAGTTTTTTCCGGGTAAGCTTTTCCGCTTTCTTTAAGCTATACAATTTTGCTGGCATTTACTAACGAAAAGCTTTGTAGCATCCTTTTTAAAGAAGAAAAAGGGCAAATCCTTAAGCTGGAAAATCCATAGGAATTGCTTTTTCCCGGAAAGTATAAGTCATAAAAAGCCAAACCTTATCATAACAAGGCAAGTAAAATTTACATTTTAGGCCTTTTTTCATCGGATACCGATAACTTCTTCCGGCCTTTCTTTCTACGCCTGGAAAGTACTTTTCGTCCATCCTTAGTGGCCATTCGAGCCCTAAAACCGTGTTTATTCCTTCTTTTTCTGTTAGAAGGTTGAAAAGGTCGTTTCATAACCGCTTTTTGTTTTGGTTTGCTATCCCTAAAAGAAGATGCAAATTTAACAAAAACTTTATCAAAACCCATTGATTTAATGGTTTATGCCTACAGCGATGAATCAGCGAAAAATCGGGGTTTTAATAGGAGAGATAGGACAGCCTGAGCCCGTCCTTTTTCAATTCTGCTTTTTTTGCTACTTTTGTCAAAAACCTTAAAACCAATTGATTATGCAAAAATTAACAAACGTCTTTTTATGCAGCTTTCTGGTAATCGCTACCGCATGCGGTTCAGGAAATTCCGGTAAGGATAATAAGCAAAACGACACAGCAAGTGCGAAGAAAGACACCATGGAAAAGAAAGATTCCGAACAAATGGGCTCCGAAAAGGACACCATGGAAAAAGCGGGTTTGAAGGTATATCCTATTCAGACCAAAGATTTTCCTGAAGCTGAACTAAGCCTTGAAAAACCTGAAAAAATGGATTTGGAACCGGGAAAAGTTCAGTTCAAATTTGGTGTAAAAAATTATACCCTAAAACAAGCTACAGCAGACGCTAATAAAAATCAATTAGCAGAATCTGATAAGGGGCAGCATATCCATTTCATCGTTAACAATGGGCCTTACATGGCCAAATATGAACCCAGCTTTAAAGCGGAAATGAAGAAGGGTTATCATACCGTTTTGGCTTTCCTATCGCGTTCCTACCATGAAAGCGTGAAAAATGATAAAGCCTATGAGGTTCAACAATTTAAAGTTGGACAACCCGATACAGCAGCAAAAGCAGATTTATCAAAACCTCATATCTTTTACAGCCGCCCGAAAGGAACTTATAAAGGAAAAGATTTCGAAAAACTGCTCCTGGATTTTTACCCGGTAAATGCTGAGCTTGGTCAGGATGCTCATAAAGTACGTGCCACCATCAACAGTACTGAGTTCACCTTTACCGAATGGAAACCTTATGTCGTAGAAGGCTTGAAGCCGGGAAAACTTACTGTCAAGCTTGAATTATTAGACAGCAACGGGGAATTGGTTGAAAGCAAATTCAATACTGTAACCCGGGAAGTAACCCTCAAAAAAGGAGAAGATGAGATGGCGGAGAATGAAGAAGATGATAAGAGCGAAAACGAAATGAAGGATTCTTAAAACCATTTGGTGATTAAATGAGGGGTTTATCAAAAGGTTTTTGGATTTCAAAAACCTTTTGATAAACCCCTTTAGGTTATTCCCCAATTTTTTGGATCAGCACGCCACTCATTGAGGGTTTCCATAGCTGATTCAGGAATATAGCCCTTTTCTTTCGCCACTTTAATCAAAACCGAATAATTGGTTAAAGTGTCTACATGTAAGCTATGATCCCTGAAAAGCGAACTAGCCCGGTCAAATTCATAAGTAAAAATGGCTGTTAATTTTTTTACCTGGCACCCAATTTCCCGGAGTGCTTCCACAACACTAATACTGCTTCGTCCTGTCGAGATCAAATCCTCAATAACCACGACCCTTTGGCCTTTCTTTAACCGCCCTTCCACTTTATTTTCCGTTCCATGTGCTTTAGGAGAAGACCGAACGTAAACCAAAGGTAAATTAAGGCTATCAGCCACCAAAGTTGCATGGGGAATGCCCGCAGTAGCTACACCCACAATGGCATCCAAATCCTCACTGATGTTTTGACAAGCATTAGTAAGTTCGTGCTTAAGCTGTTCACGAATTTCCGGGTAAGATAAAATTAGCCGGTTATCACAATAAATCGGGGATTTCCACCCGGAAGACCAGGTAAATGGTTTTTCGGGATTTAGAATAACACTTTGAATCGCTAATAATTGTTCAGCAAGTTGACGAGCATAATCAACATTTAAAACCATGCGGCAAAGCTATAAAATTTTCATCAATGACATACCCATAATCCTTACAGCTGAGGATTCTACTCCTTCCGGTACCGACAAAGATGCACTTATCGTTACCAATGCCGATTCCCGGAACATCAAGGATGCCATCGAATACGCAGAGGCCCATCCTTTCCATTCTCACATTATACTTCAGAATTCTGACATCCAAAACCTCTTTAAAGCATTCAAGAAATTTTTTGTGATCGTGGAAGCCTCAGGAGGTATGGTCTGGAGTAAAGAAAAAGCTTTGTTATTGATCTTTCGCCACAACAAGTGGGACCTCCCCAAAGGTAAAATTGAAGACGAAGAAGCGCCTGAAGAAACAGCATTGAGAGAAGTCAAAGAAGAATGTGGCATTCAGGAACTAACGCTGAATGAATTTATCAAAACTTCCTACCATACTTATTGGCAGCATGATAACCGGTTCCTCAAGATCACTTATTGGTTTGAACTCCTTTGCAATGACCCTCAAAACATCAATCCTCAAACAGAAGAGGGTATAGAAACCATCCGTTGGATGGATGCCAATGGCCTTCATAAAGCATTGGAAAATACCTTTCCCAATTTGAGGACCCTGTTTCGGTTAGGCCTGGAAAAAATGAAAAAAGTTTGATACCCTTTTTAGGTGGTTTACCCCTGATACCATCGGAAGCCAAAATAATATAGCAGATCATCCCAATTATACCATTCCTGAGCATCCAGAAAATAAATGCTGTCAAAATAGGTAATGGATAATTGTTCTCCTTTTAATTGGGCATTGGCATAAGGCAATGGGAAAAATTCAGGCTTTTGATCAAAAATGACCTGGTAAACATTTCGCAAATAAAAATGGCCCTCGTGGAAACCAATTTCCGCAAGGTCTTTCCGCATACTGACAATAGCAAACATATTGGCCAAAAAAATCGTAGCAAAAACACCAATTATACCGGGGCCTAAAATTACACCCTGCCGGGCCAGCTGATACAACAAAATTAACATTAAGGCCATGAAAAAACCCATGTAGTAACGCCACGCATATTCCTGAAAAATCATGAAAGAACCCCTGTTACCAGGATATTTTTCACTTTTGATACGGACCATAAAATTGTCGATATAATTGAGTTAGCAATTTTCTGCTGCAAGGTGAAAATTTTTTGGGAGTTACTTGCAACATTTACTTGATAAGTTGCTAAAATTGCCAAGCCATTCAGGGTAGCCTGATAGAAAAAAGCAAGGTTCATTACTGCTTTCAGCGTAAGTTTATAACTTTGAGTAAAATTTGTGGTGCATGGCAACAAACAAGTCCAAATACCTGCTTTACAACAATAAGTTCCACACGGTGGATGAGCCGATTTTCAAGGTTTCAAACCGCTCATTCCGTTATGGAGATGGTATTTTTGAGTCCATCCGGGTATTAAAGGGGCAACTACATCTTATTGATTACCACCTTGAGCGTTTGTTCAACGGGATAGAATTTCTCAAAATCGAATTACCCGCTAATTGGACAAAAGCCTTCTTCAAAAAGAAAATCTTGCAACTCCTTGAGAAAAACGGGGAGACTCGTAACGCCAAAATAAGGCTTTCTATCTTTCGATCTGACGGTGGGCTTTATACACCCAAAACTTCAAAAGGCAACTTTTTGATAGAGCATGAAGAATGCAGCGGGGATTATTTCACACTTAATAAAAAAGGGCTCAAGATTGAAGTGTTTAGTGAAATGGAAAAGGCTTGTAACCTTTATTCCAATTTTAAAACCAGTAATGCCCTTATTTACGTCCTGGCTTCCATTTACAAAAAGGAGGAAGGGCTTGACGACTGTTTATTGGTTAATTCACAAAACCGGATTGCCGAAGGCATTAGCTCTAATGTGTTCATCATTAAGGACGGCCAGATCATTACCCCACCGCTTTCAGAAGGTTGTGTAGAGGGGGTTATGCGTTCCCATATTCTGGACATCATGCAGGAAAATGACATTGATTACCGGGTTTCTCCTATTTTACTGGAGGACCTTTTTCAAGCTGAGGGAATTTTTCTTACGGATTCGATTAAGGGCATTCGTTGGGTCGGCTCCTATAAAGTAAAAAGGTTTGAAATGGGTGTTGCCAAAACCCTTACAGACCATTTAAACCAAATCATTGAAGCCAAGACCGAGCCCCAATCTACTTAAGCCGTATTAAAGGGATACGTCCCGGAAAGGCAGATAATCACAATGCCAATACATTACCGTTGTTCACGCTCCTAATATCATACCTTCCTCAACGTTAACCCCATTAAGAAATGCTTTAACGTTCATCTTTGCTTTTCCTGCCAACTGAACTTCTAATAAATCCAAAAAGCCACCCTTCACAGCCACCTGCATGTAATTTCTATGATCTGTGAAAACTTTTCCCGGCTTTTCCCCATGAGAAGCGTATTGCTTCTCTGCCTTGAAAATTTTGAACGTTTCTCCCCGGAAGTAAGTCCACGCACCCGGATAAGGACTTAAGCCCCGGATAAAATTGTACAGGTAATCCAAACTGTTTTTCCAGTGGATCTGACAATCTTCCTTAAAAATTTTAGGGGCAGTTTTCTTATCAGAGGTCTCCTGTTGTTCTTTAATGGGAGCCCTATCCTGCTGAATGGCCTGTGCTGTTTTCACTACCAGATCAGCTCCCAGCTCGCTAAGCTCATCATGTAGTGACCCTGCTGTTTGGTCTTCCCGGATAGGGGTTTTTTGTTGAAAAATGATCGAACCTTTGTCAATTTCTGATCGCAGGAAAAAGGTTGTGACACCGGTTTCATTTTCGCCGTTTATGATGGCCCAATGAATGGGTGCCGCACCGGGATAATCCGGTAAAAGGGAAGCATGAAGGTTAAAAGTGCCCTTTGTTGGAAGGGCCCAAACTGCTTTGGGTAACTTCCGAAAGGCCACTACTACCTGAAGGTCGGGGTTGAAAGCTTCAAGCTGTTTTAAAAATTCCGGATCTTTGAGGTTATGAGGTTGCAAAACCGGGATCTGGTTCTCTTGAGCCACCTCTTTGACTGGTGGCGGCCTTAATTCCCGGCCACGACCTGCCGGTTTATCAGGTGCCGTTACCACTCCTGCTACACAAAAACCGGCTTCAAGCAGGGCCTTCAGGGAAGGAATGGCAAAATCCGGCGTACCCATGAAAATTAACCGGAAATCATTATCCATTGATGGTTATTTTGGTTTAAAACGATTCGAAAGTTAGAGCGTTTAGTGATTTTTCCCCAAATAAAAAGTTTTTTTCCACTTTTGTTTTAAACCCAATTTAATATGTGTTAAATTAGCTATTCAGCCAATAACAGCCAATCTTTATGAGTTACCCCGTAATTCCGAAAAGATGGATTCCAAAGCCCGAACCGGATACTGCTTTGGTTCAAGCCCTCACAAACTCCTTAAGGGTTAATGAAAGCTTGACCAAACTAATGATTCAAAGGGATATTAATTCCTATGAGGAAGCCAAAGCCTTTTTCAACCCTTCTTTGGAATCAACCCACGACCCATTCCTGATGAAAAACCTGGAAGGGGCTGTAAAAAAAATTCAAAAAGCCATCGACAATGAAGAAACCATCCTTATATACGGGGACTACGATGTGGACGGTACTACCGCAGTGGCTATGGTTTATTCCTTTCTTAGGCCCCTTACGCCCAAATTGCTTTGTTACGTACCGGACCGTTTTAATGAAGGATACGGCATTTCTTATCAGGGATTAGCCTACGCGCTGGAACAGGGAGTAAATCTTATATTGGTGCTTGACTGCGGTATAAAAGCCCACGAAGAGCTGGAATATGCTTCGGAGAAAGGAATGGATACCATTGTTTGTGATCACCACATGCCGGACGATAAGCTACCAGGGGCTGACTACATCCTGAATCCCAAGCAGCCTGATTGCGAATACCCCTACAAAGAGCTTTCCGGATGTGGGATCGGGTTTAAACTCCTGCAAGGATTGGAAAAGCAATGGGAAAACGGGGTGAAAGCAAAAAATTTCCTGGATTACGTAGCAGTAAGTACGGCTGCCGATATTGTTCAAATTAATGGTGAAAACCGGGTTTTAACCCATCAAGGTTTAAAGCAGATCAATGAAGCACCTAATCCGCCGTTTCAAGCGTTGATCGAACTAAGTGGGCTCAAGGAAAAACTCACAGTCTCGGACCTGGTTTTCCGGATCGGCCCAAGGATCAATGCAGCCGGGAGAATAGCGCATGCCAAAAATGCGGTTGACTTGCTGATCGCCCCCAACAAAGAGGAAGCCCTTCAGAGGGCACAATCCATTAATAGTCAAAATTCCACAAGACAGCAATTTGATCAAACCATAAAAACGGAAGCCATTGAGAAAATATCAGCCGATGAAAACCTTAAAAACCGTAAAACCACGGTTTTGTACAACCCGGATTGGCACAAGGGAGTCATAGGCATTGTGGCCTCACGCCTGATTGAACATTTTTACCGGCCAACCATTTTATTAACGCATTCCAACGGGCTGGCGGTTGGTTCAGGCAGGAGTGTGCCGGGTTTTAACCTTTACGAAGCCCTTAAGGAATGTGATGGCCTCCTGGAGCAATTCGGGGGTCATGAAGCAGCTGCCGGATTGGCCCTTAAACCGGAAAACATCAACGATTTTGCTGATCGTTTTGAATCAATCGTTCAAGCCACTATACATCCGGACCACTTAATACCCACCATTGAATATGACCTGGAAATACCCTTATCAGTTATTTCCCATTCCTTTGTGAAAAGTATCCAAAGATTCGGGCCTTTCGGTCCGGGTAACATGAAACCGGTATTAATGGCAAGGGAGCTTCAATTGGCTTATTCTCCGCGAATCGTGGGAGACCAGCACTTAAAGCTTGCGGTCAAACAAGGAAATTCAGAAACCTTTGATGCCATCGCATTTAACCAACACTTCCAATTTCAGAACCTAAAAGATGGCAAACCTTTTGATATTTGCTTCACCGTTGAAGAAAATACCTGGGACGGAAAAACCCGAATACAATTCAACATTAAAGACATCAAAACAGCAGAGGATCAATAGTGCATGAAAGTTACTGCAGAGGATTTAGTCAAAGTGTACAAGAAGCGGGCGGTAGTAGACCATGTTTCCCTGGAAGTCAATCAATCCGAAATTGTCGGTTTATTAGGGCCGAATGGTGCCGGTAAAACGACCACTTTTTACATGGTGGTTGGCCTGATAAAACCGGATCAGGGCAAGGTTTTCCTTGATAACCAGGAAATCACCCATGAGCCCATGTACAAAAGGGGTCAGCGAGGCATAGGTTATTTGGCGCAGGAAGCTTCTATTTTCCGGAAATTGACGGTAGAAGATAACCTCAAAGCCATTCTCGAAATGCTCGACATATCCAAAGAAGAGCAAAAAAACCGGTTAGAGGGCCTGATCGATGAATTCGGATTGAGCCACGTAAGAAACTCAAGGGGCGACCTCGTTTCCGGCGGGGAAAGAAGACGAACGGAGATTGCGAGAGCCCTGGCTGTTAATCCCTCCTTCATTTTGCTGGATGAGCCTTTTGCCGGGGTCGATCCCATAGCTGTGGAAGACATCCAAGCCATCGTGAGCCGGTTAAGGACAAAAAATATCGGAATCCTCATAACGGACCATAACGTCCAGGAAACGCTCAGCATTACCGACCGGGCTTATTTGTTGTTTGAAGGTAGGATCCTGAAGTCAGGGACCGCTGAGGACTTAGCCGAAGACAAGCAGGTACGGCAGGTTTACCTGGGAGAAAACTTTGAATTGAAACCTAAAAAAGGCCAAAAAACCTAATTTCCGTGCCCCCTTGCTTCAATGATTAATGTGTCAATCAATTGCCCTTTTTCGACCAAATAAGCCTTGTCAAACAAATTCATGACCGGGCAAGCATGATTGGGTAGTATTTGAACCATTTCTCCCACTGAAAAAGCAGTTTCTTTGGGGTCATAAGTAATTACTCCGTGTTCTTCCGACAACCTTTCAAGAAAACCCTTTTTGGCGTATAGCTTCCCAAAACCCTTTACTTGCTCTTTTCCATGGGCTCCTTGATCAACGGTTAAGCTTTTGCTGCCCGCATCAATCACAGCACGGCCAGGCTCTGGAATGCTTATAACCGTTGCCAAAACCGTTAAAGCACACGAAGGTTCCCCGGTAGAACCCAAAGCGACCTGGGTGCGGTCATAGAAAATGTAGTTTCCGACCCGTAGTTCGGATACTTCAGGATTTTTAACAGAAAAAGGGGCCGTAGGCGTTGATCCAACACTGACCTCACCGGATTGCAAACCAGCACCTTTGATCTGTTGGTCCAAATCTGCCATTTGATCGCCTTCCTGGTTACCAATCCGCTCGACTTCTTTCAGGGAATCGGCTCCATAAGCATGACCTGCATGGGTCATGAGTCCTACTCTTTGCAAAGCGGGCTTTTCATCAACATAACGAATGAATTCCAAAACATTACGATCCGGTTTCAAGCCTGTACGGGAAAGGCCGGTGTCTATATCAATCAATACTTTTGCCTTAAAACCACTTTCCTGAAAATAATCATTCAACGCATTCACTCCATCCCTGGAATCCACAGCACAGGTTATCCGGATGGATTGATTCAATTCATAGAACCTTTCCAGAGAAATGGGATTGAGCACTTCATTAGCCACCTGGATATCCTTAATACCAGCATCAGCCATAATTTTAGCCTCATTTAAATTAGCCGTGGCAATGCCTACTGCACCTTTTTGCATCTGTAATAGTGCTAAAGCCGGTGATTTATGGGTCTTCACATGAGGGCGCAAATTCTTCCCGTTTTGATTTGCCAATGTCTGCATACGATCAAGATTAAGATGCATAGCAGGCCTGTCAATCAAAAGTGCAGGTGTGGGTAGATTCGGTAGCAATAACCTTACTTTTTAACCACTTTTTTAGTGGCAATCCTTTCTCCTTGATTTCGGACCGCTAACCAATAGATACCATTTGGTAAGGGTGATACGGAAAATTGAAAGCGGTTTTCACCGGGGCTGGCCAATTGTTTCCGCAGTGTTCGGATTTTTTGCCCCTGGCTATTGAACAATTCGAAACTCAGGTAACGATATTGGTCCAATTCAAAATTCACTTTGACTTTATCCTGTGCCGGATTGGGATAGGCAGATACATCTTGTTCAAATGATCTGGTATTGCTAATGCCAGCGGATTTCGCAATGGCTATTTTGGTAATCCAGGTACCATTGGTGGGTGCATTAAATTGCCCTTCGTATCCATAATAGCCCGCAGCCCAGAATTTTCCTTTACTTTTCCCGTTTCGCTCCAAACCGGAATAATCCCCCCAACGTTGAGGTTCTTCCAATTGAACATTAACATGGGAACTCCCTTTTTTCAACATTTGAAATGCTGAATATTGGCCTTCTTTAAAGAAAATGCCTGAATAACCCGCATTTACGCTATCGGAAGTATGGTTTGCGATCATTAGCAGCTTGTTTTCTGATTTGGCATTGCCGGCCCATTCCAGGGAAGGATAACCCAACTCCAAGCGCGGGTGATCAAGGATATTAAGTGTTATTTGCGGATTGTTTGGCAAATCCGTAATCTGACCATGATAAACCGTAGCACGGTTGTTACGAAAATTAACGGAATTCCCGGCAAAATGAATACGGCCATTTTGAATAAAAGCGCTTAAAATACGGGCATCATTGGTCGCAAAGGCACCTCCCTTGGGTTGATTCGCCTCCGGAGGAACGCCGTAGGCATTATCGGACTTGATCATATCCACTTCCAAATCCGGGTTGTCATCCTTTTTAGCAGTTACCCTTAACAGGAAAAACGTATCGGTTTTTTCTGCAAAATTCTTATTGGAAATCAGGTAAATGCCAGGGCCTTTTAAACCCGGTTCACCCTCTACGGGTGTTAGGTTCCGGATAAAATGGCTTTTGTACTTGATATCACTGTAAAGCCGTGTATCCAACGTATCTCCGCTGTAAGCCTTTTGCTTGTCGATCTGCCAGATAATACTTTGCCGGAATCCCTTCTGCCAAGTGGAATCATTGTAGATCAAGTTCACGGTAAGGAATAGTTCATCCTTGGTGAGTGCCATTGCAGGAAAATCCGACCAGCTTTTATTGTTCAGGGGATCACCCGGCAGGGCATATAAGTGCCAATTTCCGGTAGGATCATTTGATTGGGAAAATCCCAGTATAATATGGCTGGTACTGTCCAATCTACCATTTAAGAAAGCAATCACAAATCGGTTTTTACCGGGGTCATAAGCCACCCTTGGATCGTATTTGCGGCCATCAATATTCAGGGTGTCTGCGAAAGCTTCCAGGGAATGGGCCTCTAATTTTTGACCCGAAGTATCAAAAATGGAAATCCTGGGATTCACAACCGACACGATTTTCCCTTCCGGAGAAATGGCCAGGTCATTGTCATTGGGGATGCCACCGGACTCATTACCACGGAAACCTTTAACCACCTCAGGCTTTTTACCCGGTTCTTTATCAGCCCGTTTATGAACCGCATCGAATATTTTGGTTTCCCGGTTGGACTTGATCTGTTTGAGCCTTTCCTGATAAGCTCCACCACCGGGTTTAGGGGCTATTTCGAGTACATTGGGAAAAAAGTCCTGTTTTATCTTCCCAAAATTCACTGTTTGGGGAGCGACTTCCCCTATCCCTTCGTGGGATTGATGACCCTGACCGTTTGCCTGTAAGGCTAAAAATACAAAAATGGACACCCAACAAATGATAAAAAATTTCATAATACCAATCTTTTTAAAGCTCACTGCTACACGATATTAACGAAAAATGAGCGAAAATGGTTAGCCAAAAGTTCCTAACCGCTTAAATCTTAAAGAATGCTTAAAGCGCCATTGATCAATTCATTCAAAGATTGCTAAATATTCAGACCTCATCACTAATGGAGAATTGAATAACGAATACCCAGCATTTTCTCTGTATTTTCCGTAACCTTAAACCTTTCATCAATCCTTGCACCCACTACCCAGGCAATCTGACCTTTTTTAGTGGCCAAAATTAAGGTCCGGGCTTTTTCCAGGCGAGCAAAATGTTTATCCACAAAAAAATCACTCAGTTTTTTGGGATTTTTCATTCCCAGCGGATAAAAGCAATCTCCTTCTTGCCAGGTCCGGAATTTCGGGAAGTTCTCAAATTTATCCCAATCCAGGTAAACCGCATTTTGTGCTTGAAAATCGGGATTTTCTTTATGGCCAAGCAAGTCTATTTTGAATTCATAGCCACCTATTTGATGGGTTCCCGGAATGGCATCGATCAAATAATCCACCTCGGGTAAGGGATAAGGGCCAATGATCATCCATTCCCGCCCTACCTCCAATTGGTAATGCTCCGCAAAGAACATTTTCCCGGATTGATCATGCTTTTCCAACCCTGATTGGATGGCTTTTAATTGATCCGGATTAAAACCCAGGGGATACAAAAAAGCGTGTAAGTAGAGGCGCAAGGGGTATAAAGTCTTCAACCTCTGAAGGGGTAAATACCAAAAAATACCTTGTTCATGAACCAATTGATGCCAGGCTTTGCGGTATATACTTTCCCAAAAGGCATTTAAGTCACGAAAATGCTGAATGCTTTCGTAAAGTTTGGATTCAAAAGCGGGATTAAAGGACGCCAATCGAGGTATCACCTCGTGGCGGAGGTAATTGCGTTGGTAATGGGTGGATTGGTTGCTGATATCTTCCCGCCACTGGATATTCTGCTCACGGGCATAAGCCATTAAGGTGGCTTTGTCAGCAAATAAAAGGGGCCGTATGGTTTGGCCCTGTTTAGGCAAAATTCCCTGTAAACCTTTTATTCCGGTACCCCTCGTCAAATTTATTAAAACGGTTTCAATCAGATCATCCCGGTGATGGGCAGTGACAATCCATTGGTACCCGTGGGCTTTTCTTAGTTTTTCAAACCAATCATAACGCAATGTTCTGGCAGCCATCTGTAGGGAAATTCCTTTTTCCGCCGCATAAGCCTTAGGCTCAAAATTTTCCCGGAAAAAAGGGACATTTTGGGAATTAGCCCATTCTTCTACAAGCCCTGAATCGGCTTCTGAAGCCTCACCCCTTAGCTGGAAATTACAATGGGCCACTGCCAAACGAAACCCGAGCCGGTTCAGGATGGAAACCAGCACCATAGAGTCCACGCCCCCACTTACTGCCACCAATAACCGATCATCCCATGAGGACACCAGCCCTTCTGAATGAATAAATGCTTCTGTTTGCCGTGCTAAAGAAGATTCCGATGATGCCATGAGCAAGCCCGAATTAAAGCCGCCAAACCAAAGTTAGGGAAACGCTTTGGCATTGAGGTAACAACTTATCAATCCCTGTAAATGAGTAATTCTTGCTTATAGGGATCACAATCCCGGACAAGCTGATTGAAAAAGTCCATTCCAAAGCGGGTATAGTAGGGTATAAAATTTTCATAACGCTCCTGGCTTATGCCTTCCGGGAACATGGCATCGTAGATTTTATGAATTTGCTTCAGATCCTTTTCATTCCGGTTTTTAACCAATTTCCGGGTATCCTTCTGCAATTTTTCAATGGCTTTCAAATGGTTTTTAGCCAGGTCAATAATGGGCCATTTCATCTCATCATCGTAATCTTCGCAAAGCTTCATCAACGATTCATATTCTTCCCGGAGTACACTAATCTTATCCTCAAAAGGGGTAGTATCTTCTTTTTGGGCCAGATATTCCCGCACTACCTCCTCCGCTGGCCGGAAAAGGTCTCTGGTTTGCAAACCAAACTTATCCATTTTCTTGCGTATTCCTTTGCCAATCCACAACACCGATTTCCTAACCAACAATTGGGGGAAAAAAGCCTGATGATGGTTAAAAATGCCTTTTAGCTCAAGCCAATAAGCCACCTCATTGGTTCCTCCTATGTAAGCCAGATTGGGAAGAATCATTTGCTGGTAAAGCGGTCTGAGCACAACATTAGGGCTGAAGCACTCCGGATTTTCCTTTAGCTTTTCAATCAATTCGGTTCGGGAAAAGGATTTATCCGTGTCTAACACCTCGAATCCCTTTCCATTTTGAACAATACGGGCCCTTAAGCCGGGCTCGGCATAGAAAATATTGATCGGGCGCGGATTGACAGGCAGGTCATAATCCCCGATTTCCTCTTGCGAAGCCTTCACAATTTTTTCATGGGTCTGATGAATGAGGTCTTCCTCAAAAACCGATTTCATGGTGGCTTTTAATCGTTCATCGGAGGGGTCAAGGATGACCAGGCCATAATCGCGGAAAAGTTGATTAAGCCAATATTGACAAGCCCTGGCATAGCCGGCAAAATGGGTGAACGCATATTCCCATAGTTGAGCCAGGGGTTCAAATGCTTCTTGCTCCCTGATATCCTCTTTGATGGTTTCAATCACGCTATAAAGGGACTCCGGATTAAGCTGACCTACAGGGCCATCATCCGGTTTTTCCCAGGTGTAGGTCTTACCGAATAAATGGACGTGATTGATCTCTTCAAAATCATGGTCTTCCGAGCCCATCCAATAAACCGGTACAAAATGACAATTGGGGAAATATTCCTTTAGCTGATTCGCCAGGTGTATGGTTGAGGCGATCTTGTAAAAATAAAAAAGCGGACCGCCCAGGATATTCAACTGATGACCCGTGGTAACGGTAAATGTATGAGCCCTTTTTAGTGCCCTGATATTGGATGCAACCGGTTGATTGACACTGGTATTGAAAAATTCAGGATCCACTGCCTGGTACTGATCACCCAAAACCTCTACCAATGCTTCCCGGTCTACCGGATAGTTTTCCCGCCTTTTAATGGCCTCTTCCATGCCTTTGAGGGTAGGGGGATATTCCTGAAATTTTTGAACTTGATCCTTTTGATGCAGGTAATCTAAAGTAAGGGGACGCTGGATATTGGTTTCTTCATAAGGTAAACAATGGGGCTCCATAAGGAAGATTTTCGGTAATGATAAAAACAGAAAGGACTTAAAAGTTCGATCATACCTGGTAAAAACCTGTTAATCAAGCAGAGGAAAATTGCTCAGCATTTTCAAAAAGGGATTCGACAAAATGCTTGCGGTCAAAAACACGAAGGTCTTGCATTTTTTCCCCGATGCCGATGTACTTAATGGGTATCTGGTATTGGTCAATGATTCCTATGACCACGCCTCCTTTGGCCGTTCCATCCAGCTTGGATAAGGTAAGGGTATTTACCTCAGTGGTTTCCAGAAATTGGCGGGCTTGCTCGATGGCATTCTGACCCGTGGAAGCATCCAAAACCAGGTTGACCTCCTGAGGGCCATGCGGAATCACCTTCTGGACCACCCGCTTGATCTTACCCAATTCCTCCATGAGGTGCTTTTTGTTGTGTAAACGGCCGGCCGTATCAAGGATTACCACATCATAGCCATTTGATTGGGCTGAATTTATGGCATCATAAGCCACAGCACCCGGATCAGCACCCATTCCCCGATTGATCATCGGTACGCCAACCCGCTCGGTCCATTCCTTAAGTTGATCAACCGCGCCGGCCCTGAAAGTATCAGATGCCCCGACCAGGACATTATAGCCGTTTTGCTTGTATTGATGGGCCAATTTACCTATGGTGGTGGTTTTCCCTACCCCATTGACACCCACAACCATGATTACATAAGGCTTATCCCCTTCCGGTATTTTAAACCCCTCAAAATCATTCTGCTGCCTTTCCAGCATAAGGTTTTGAATCTCCTCCCTGAGCATTTGATTGACTTCCTTCGCACTAAAGTATTTGTCCCTGGCAACCCGCTTTTCTAACCTTTCGATAATCTTTACAGTCGTATCGGCTCCTACATCAGCAGCCACAAGGATTTCCTCCAGCTCATCCAGCACATCATCGTCTACCTGGGATTTGCCTACTAAGGCTTTACCAATGCGGGAAAAAAAACTGGCCTTGGTTTTTTCAAGGCCCTCTTCAAGGGTCTTTTGGGATTGATTATCCTGGGATTCTTGCGGGGAGGGTTTATCTTGTTTCTGTGATTTTCCGGATTTAAAAGCATCAAAAATTCCCATAAATACCTTTCTTTAAACAAAAAAAGCTTCCTAAGCGGAAGCTTTTTAATTTTCCCAACCAATTAGCAGAAAAAAGTTTACTTTTTCTTTAGGTATTCATTCACCTTTTCTTTGGGCACCATTTCTTCCTTGAAGTTATACCGACCCGTTTCCGGATTTTTAACTGAACGAATCAGCTTAACCATATTTTTGGACTCTTTGCCCATTTTGGATACGTTCTTTTTAGCCATAGTGCTACTTTATTTCCTTGTGAATGGTGTGCCTTCTCAAATAAGGGTTATATTTTTTCAACTCGAGCTTCTCCGGTGAATTCCTTTTATTTTTGGAAGTATGATAACGGGACATACCCGGAACACCGGAATTTTTCTGCTCAGTACATTCCAAAATCACCTGTTTCCTGTCACCTTTTGCTTTACTTGCCATGGTTTAAAGAATTTTTTTGCCTTGTTTTTCCAAAGCTTTTATGTACTGATAGATGCCCTTCTTGTTAATGGTTCGAAGGGCTTTATTGGAAACCTTTAACTTGATCCAGCGATTTAACTCCGGGATGAAAAATTTCTTTTCATGAAGGTTCGGGTTGAATCGCCTCTTGTTCTTCTTATTGGAGTGGGACACGTGGTTACCCACCAATGGTTTTTTCCCTGATAACTCACAAACCTTTGACATAGCTCTTGATTTTAAGAGTGCAAATATCTAATAAATTGAATGTTTTCCCAAATCTTATTCCGAAGAAGTGTTCGGGATTTACTCTTCTTTGCCTTTGTTGTTCCGAAAGTTAATGATAGAGAAATTAAGATACCTACCCGGATTTTCATTTAAATCCTTAACCAGGCGGTCAAGTGCCTTGGAGGTAGATTCCAGATTCCGGTAAAGCGAATCATTATTGACCAGTTTGGCAGCGGTACCCTGCCCCTTATTGATCTTTTTTATGACCCGGTTAAGGCGGGAAGCAATGCTATCCGTTTTAGTAAGGGTTTGCTTTATATCGGCCTTAGCAAGGGAATCGGATACGCTGGAAAGGTTCTTAAGGGTATTGTCTATTTCCTTGGTATTCGCTTTCAAATTTTCCGTTAGGGTTGCTGTGTTATCCAAAATACGCTGGAAATTTCCTTTTTCTTTCGATATAATGGTATCAATGGATTTTGTGGAGCGGTTAAGACTGGCAATGGATTGCCTAAAATCCTTCAAACTTTCCTGAAGGTCTTTCTTACCGCCTTCCTGAAAAATATCATTAATGGTTTTAATCATGGTATCCACCCTACTGACAATACCAGAATTATTCTTATTATCACTATTTGAAAATTGATTACGCAGTGATTCTGCTAAAGACAAGTTTTTGCCTTTAAGGGTATCACCGGGTTTAAGAAATCCTTCGGACTTATCCTCCATTAATAATTGAATGGCTTTAGAACCCAATAAACTGGATCTATAAATCTCGGCTTTGCTCCCTTTGGGTATTTTGATTTCCTTGTCCGCGGTAAACCTAACCATAAGACCGGATTCCTTTGGCTCTAAAATGTTAATTTCTTTTACCTTCCCAATTTGATACCCTTTTAACATGACCGGGTGAGATACTTCCAAACCATTTATCTGCTCGTAACGGGCGTAGTAATGGTTATTTGAGGAAAAAATTTGGCTTCCTGAAATGACACTATAGCCAAATACCAAAAGGCCTAATGCTACGATGGTTAATAAACCAATTTTGGTTTCATTTCTAATGGTCAAAATGGAGAAAATTTTTGCAAAATTAGGTACTATTTGACAAAATGAAATCCAGGGGTTAAAGAACTTCAATCAATGAGGTCAGAATTCGCTATTCACGGGAGAAAAGATTAGACCCCGAACAGGGGTCAGCACCTAATTTAATTTTTTATTCATAGCCTCTTTGTAATTCCGGAAAGCCCTGAAAATTCCAGA
This sequence comes from uncultured Sphingobacteriales bacterium, assembly GCA_964549595.1. GTDB lineage: Bacteria > Bacteroidota > Bacteroidia > CAILMK01 > CAYYUA01 > CAZQQN01. The sequence continues at coordinate 93,122 of CAZJWK010000001.1, forward strand.
AGCTATGTACACTTGGCCTTTTTCAGAAGTCAAATACTGGCGTTCTTTAGGGTTAGTCAAAAAGCCGGCCTCAACAAGAACACTTGGCATTGTAGTTTTCCAAAGCACAACAAAACCGGCCTGTTTCACTCCTCGATTATGCCTGTTAACCCTTTCATCGAATTGGTGTTGAATATTGGACGCAAGGTTTAAGCTTTGATCCAGGTTATTGTTTTGCTGCAGATTAAATAAAATGTGACTTTCAGGAGATTTGGGGTCGAAATGCTCATAATTCTCTTCATAGTTTTCTTCCATCAATACCACAGAATTTTCCCGCTTAGCGACTTTTAGGTTTTCTTCAGACTTGTGTACACCCATGGCAAAGGTTTCTGTTCCATAAACCCGGGCAGAACTAGACGCATTGACATGAAGAGATATAAAAACATCGGCATTATTTCTGTTGGCAATTTGGGCGCGTTCATAAAGTTCCAGAAATTTATCTTTTTTACGCGTATAAATGACTTCGACATCATCCAAATGCTCCTTAATAATTTTGCCTAACTTTAAGCCAATGTCCAGCACAACGTCTTTTTCCATAACGCCCCCGCTTTGGCAACCTGAATCATATCCCCCATGGCCCGGGTCAATCACAACCGTGTCCACCTTAAGGGTAGGTTCATTTAAAGGCTTAAAGGCACTGAACACAAAAAGGAAAGCCAGAAAAGCAAATAATTTAAACCAATTCATAGTTTATACTTGTTGTCCAGAACGCTGGTCAGCATATTCAAATTGTGATAAACACTGAGCATTGCCATTTCACAAAAATATAAAAATTTTTTTTATCGGTTTGATCCTTTCTTTTGGCCTTTTCTTACCCTCCCACTTGAAAGGTCAAAAGGCAGACAGTGTTACCAATCATTCCAACAAAGCAAATTCCGGAATTGATTCCACCATTAACGTTTCAGATACCCTCCAGCCGGATACGACCAAAATAACCCAATCAGATACCCTGATCAGTCCCTCTGCCCTGGAGAGTACCGTCAAGTACAAAGCCAAAGATTCAGTCCAGTTCAAAATTGGTGAAAAAACGGCAAACCTTTTTGACCAGGCCAAAATCCATTACAAGGAAATTCAAATGACCTCCGGGAAGATCCTTATGGATTGGGGCACTAATACCATTCATGCCCGTGGTCTCAGGGATTCAACAGAAGCATTAAACCAAAAACCGGTTTTCCAGGAAAAGCAGCAAAAATTCGAGGCCGATAGCATGGATTACAATTACCAATCCAAAAAAGGGAAACTCTATGGGCTTCAGACCCAGAAAGCTCAGGGCTACCTGCATGGTGAGGAGGTCAAAAAAGATCAATACAATGTCACTTATGCCAGTAAAGCCAAATACACTACTTGTGATAAATCGCATCCCCACTTCTATATAGAGGCCAATAAAATTAAAACCATACCCAACGATAAAATCATCTCCGGACCCGCACACCTGGTTATTGGGGATGTACCCCTTCCCCTTTACCTGCCCTTTGGTTTCTTCCCGAATACCAAAAAACATTCCTCGGGCCTCATTTTGCCCAGTTACGGGGAAGATCCGCAGCGTGGATTTTTCTTAAAAGGTTTGGGGTATTATTTTGCCATCAATGATAAAATGGACCTCAAGCTGGAAGGCAACATTTTCTCTAAGGGCAGTTGGCGCCTCCGTGGCGAAAGCAATTATAAAAACCGTTACCAATACCAGGGCCGTTTAGCCCTGGAATATGGAGTGGATAAAATCGGTGAGCCAACCGATCCCAATTTTTCCAAACAAAAAGCCTTTTTAATCAAGTGGAACCACAGACAAGCCCAAAAAGCAAGACCCTTTTCCAACTTCAGAGCAGATGTAAGCATCGCAAGCAATGACGCATTAAACCGGAAAATAGGAAGTTTGGATAAAACCCAAAAGAACCTCTTAAATTCTTCCATAGACTACAGCACCCAATTTCCGGGCACGCCTTTTCAACTAAGCGTTAGTTCAAGCCACAGCCAAAACCTGGCTGATCATTCTTTCAATGTGACTTTACCTTCTGCCGACCTGCAGATGAGCCGGGTGAATCCTTTTCCGGCCGCTGACAAAAGTTTTATCAAGAACATTGGCATTGATTATCAAGCTGGGTTTAAAAACCGGCTGCAAACAAAGGATACCAGCCTTTTTCAAAGGCAAACCTGGCAACAATGGAATAACGGTATTCGTCATCAAGCCAATTTTTCAACAAGTGCCAAAGTTTTTAAATATTTCAGTTTTAGCCCCAACATTAGTTACCGGGAAAGTTTCTTTTTCGAAAAGGAAGCCCGCCAATATGACCCTGAACAGGATACCACGTTATCCTTTCAACGTAATGGTTTTTTCAGCGTCAGGAGTTATAACTTCAACAGTGATTTAAGCACCAATATTTACGGGACTTTCAACATCAATAAATTGGGAATACTGGCGGCCAGACACGTGATAAACCCCAGGCTCAACTTTACTTACAGCCCGGATTTTAGGGATCCTCGTTTTAACAATTTTACTTATTACAAAGGCGAAGGGGGCGAACAAAAATCCTATTTCCCGCATAAAGGCCCTTATAGCAAAAGGCCTGGTAGGGAACGCGGATCCCTGGGTATAACCATCGACAATAATCTGGAAATGAAGGTGAAAAATAAATCGGATAGCGCAAAAGACACCAAAAAGGTCAGTATTCTGGACCGGTTTACGATTTCTACCAATTATAATTTTCTGGCAGACTCGTTCCCTTTAAACGCCATTCGCTTTAACGCCAATACCCGGATCCTTGAAATGATCGATCTCAACCTTCGGGGTTCTATCGATCCCTATTATTTGGACCCCAACGATACCAATCGCGTAAACCGATTAAGCATCAATGAAAACGGAAAACTTGGCCGGGTTACCAACCTTAACGTCAGATTAAGTACCAGCCTGAACCCAAAACTGCTCAAAAATGGTAAAAGCAAACCGATGCATTCAAGTTTTTACAGGCCTTTGAGCAGTATTCACTACGTGGATTTTGATATTCCATGGGATCTTAGGCTTAATTACAACCTCAATTATAGCAAACCCAGTCTCAAAGGGGAAATTACCCGGAACAATCTGGGTTTGGACGGGGATATCAAGCTAACCGATAAATGGAAAATAAGGGGCCAAACTTCCTTTAACTTCAGTGAAGGGGAATTTGCTCCTTCAGAAATCTCCATACACAGGGATTTGCATTGCTGGGAAATGAGCTTTCGCTGGCAACCGTTTGTGGAAAATGGTTTTTACATGTTCCGGATTAATGCCAAGTCTTCTGTACTCAAAGACCTGGAATACGAAAAGAAAAAGCAGAATTATTAAGAATGCCTTTAAACCGGCTATGACTTTCAAAAGACCCACGGTAACGACTGTTCAGGAACATTTTTCATTAAAGAAGAATAGGAAGCGTTCGGAATTTTACCGATCTTTGAAACCATGGAATGAGCAGCAAAATTAACACAGATGAAAAACGCCTATATCATCATCATTGGGGATGAGATCCTTTATGGTTTTACCCACGATCACAATTCCCATTACCTGGCTTTTCACCTGAACCAGGCTGGTTTGCAGGTACAAACCGTTAAGGTGATCAATGACGATAAGGAAACAATCAAGGAAACATTCAGGGAAGCCCTTGCAAAAGCTGACGTCATCGTTGCAACGGGGGGTTTGGGGCCTACCCGGGATGACATTACCAAATCAACCCTTGCAGAAGTTTTCGATTGTGAAATCGTTTACAGTGAAAAAGCCCGGGAATATGTCGAAGCCTTTGTTCAGCAGCGTAATATGAATTTGGACAACCGAAATATCGGCCATACCTACATTCCTGCCAAAGCGAAGCCCCTGAAAAATGAACATGGCATGGCACCCGGCCTGTTGTTTGATGAAAACGGACAGATCACGGTCGCTTTACCGGGTGTCCCATCGGAAATGCAGTACCTCACTGATGAGGAGGTCATTCCCTATGTGAACGACCATTTGAATCTACCGCCAACCCAACACACCCAATTTTTGACTGCCGGTATACCAGAAGTCATCCTACATGAAAAAATTCAGGACATGGAGACCCTTCTGCCTCAGGATATCAGTCTGGCATATTTGCCCGAATGGGGGATGGTCAAATTGCGCTTAACAGGCAGGGGCTATACCCATGAAGCTTTCCGGGAAGCCATTAAACCATTTTCAGACCAATTACACCAAAAGGTGGGAAAGTACATTTTCGGCTATGATGATCAAACCCTGCCTGAAGTGGTGGGTAATAAATTGCAAGCGCAAAATGCCACTTTGGCCACCGCGGAAAGTTGCACAGGCGGTTATCTGGCCCATTTAATCACCAGTGTTTCCGGTAGTTCGGCCTACTTCCGGGGAAGTGTCATTTCTTATACCAACCAAGTTAAAGCACAGGAGTTAGGCGTAAGTGACGCCACTTTAGAAAAGCATGGGGCCGTAAGCGAACCGGTCGTCACCCAAATGGTCAAAGGTATGAACCAAAAATGGGGTACGGATTATGCAATCGCCACCAGTGGAGTGGCAGGTCCGTCAGGCGGAACACCTGACAAGCCGGTCGGGATGGTTTGGATTGCGGCTGGTACCACTGACCAGGTGAGTACCCATTGTTTTCATTTTTTCAAAGACCGCTTTAAGAATATTCATTTTTCGGGAATCATGGGATTAGATATGTTGAGGCGTGTACTGGTATACGGGGAAGCGAATTACAAAAAATCATGAGCCGGCATAATCTGCTTTTGAGTAGCAAAGGTATGCGGAGAGGTTAGGCATTGCATTTCACATTTATTGCAATAACATTTAATTTTACACCTTCAAATGAGACGGTTTTAAAAAGAAAACAACACACAATGACTAAGAAGGTTGAACTTTTGATGCCACAGCTTGGGGAAAGCATCCAGGAAGCCACCATTTTAAAGTGGCTTAAGCAGGTAGGCGATACTGTGGAAGCTGATGAATCGGTACTGGAAATATCCACTGATAAGGTGGATTCTGACGTGCCGGCACCGGTTGGCGGGAAGATCGAAGAAATCAAATACAGCCCTGAGGATGTGGTGAAGGTCGGGGAACCTTTAGCGGTTATTTCAACGGATGAGGAAGTAGGTGATGATGTCAATGTGATTGAAGATGACGGAGGCGCTGCTGCCGAACCCAAAGAAGAACCTGTTCCGTCCGGGGACGGTGAAAAAACAGCAGCCGAAGCCAGTGCTGGTGAAGCAAAAGAAGCCGTTACAGCTCCTCAGCCTGAATCTACTGCTGCACCCGAAGCAGAGAAGCCCGCCAAAGGTTCCGGTAACCGATTTTATTCGCCCTTAGTCCGCAATATAGCCCAACAGGAAAATATCTCCATGGGTGAATTGGACCAGTTGGAAGGCACCGGCAAAAATGGCCGGGTTACCAAGCGAGACATTTTACAATATGTAGAAGATAAAAAAGCAGGCAAAGTGGCTGCACCAAAAGAAGAAGCCCCTGCTGCGGCCCAGCCGAAGCCGGACGGCCAAAAAGCAGCCGCCGCCTCCACTGTGCAGTCAGGGCCTCAGCCCCAAGCGCCTGAAGAACCTGAAGTGCCAATCTACGAGGGGGATGAAGTTGTGGAAATGGACCGCATGCGGAAGATGATCTCGGAACACATGGTCCGTTCCAAACGAACATCACCCCATGTAACCTCTTTCGTAGAGGTAGACATGACACCCATTGTCCAATGGCGGGATAGCGTCAAAAAGGACTTTGAAAAGCAGGAGGGCGAAAAACTTACCTTCACACCCATTTTTGTGGAAGCCGTTGTGAAAGCCATGAAGGAAATGCCTGGACTGAACATTTCCGTTGCCGGTGATAAGATCATCAGGCGCAAGCAAATCAACATAGGAATGGCTACTGCCATGCCTTCCGGACATTTAATCGTTCCGGTAGTCCATAATGCGGACAATATGAACCTTATCGGCCTTGCCAAGAAGGTTAATGACCTGGCTAAACGCGCCAGAGACAACAAACTGAAGCCGGAGGAAATACAAGGCGGCACTTTCACCCTTACCAACGTGGGAACTTTTGGTAATGTGGCCGGAACGCCTGTTATCAATCAACCTCAGGTAGCGATCCTGGCAACAGGCGCCATTCAGAAAAAACCGGATGTGGTAGAGACTGAATACGGGGACACCATTGCCATACGCCACAAAATGTTCCTTTCGATGTCCTATGATCATCGGGTCATAGATGGCGCTTTAGGGGGTGCCTTTATCCGAAAGGTCGGTGATAACCTGGAAAATTTTGATACTTCCCGGGCATTTTAAACAAATACGCCTATCAGGTTCCCTGAAAAGCAATGAAAGCTCACTGCATGTAGTCGCTTAACCCATAAAAAAGTCCGAAGGCGACTGATCCATAAAGGCAAAATCCTGACTTAAGGGCAGTCCGGTAAAAAGAGGAATGCTTCCTGGCTTAGCTTTTGCGCCTGTATGGTTTCATTGCTAATTTTTTGTGTCCACTAAAGTTGTGCTTATGACCGATTCCTATCCATTTTATCAAGTCAATGCCTTTACCTCCGAAGCTTTCAGGGGCAATCCGGCTGCGGTCTGCTTGTTAAATGAATGGCCTAAAAATAACACCCTTCAAAACATTGCGGCTGATAACAACCTTTCCGAAACGGCTTTTTTAAAACCGGTGGATGAGGATTACGAAATTAGATGGTTTACACCAACCACTGAGGTGGCTTTATGCGGTCATGCCACTTTGGCCTCTGCTTTTGTGGTGTTTGAATACCTGCATCCCCAATGGGATGAAGTCATTTTTCATACCCGTTATTCCGGGGATTTGTTTTTAACGCGGGAACAGGAAAAGATGGTCATGGACTTTCCTAAAGTACCGGTGACCGAAAAGGTTAATACCCATGGTCTGGACCAATTAAAAACCACTGTAAAAGCGGTTTACGAAGGTGATAAGTTAATCCTTCAGCTGGAAAATGAAGAAGCGGTAAAACATTTCTACCCTGATTCCGAACTTCTGGGAAATATGCATGAATTTGGGGTGGCCCTGACGGCCCTTTCTGATGATCCAAATACGGATTTCGTTTCCCGTTTCTTCGCCCCTAATGCCGGTATTAAAGAAGATCCTGTTACCGGTTCCCTGCATTGTTCCCTGGCTGAGCTTTGGGAAAATCAACTCCGCAAGCAAACCATGAAAGCTAAGCAGATCAGCAATCGGGGTGGCGAACTGGAAGTCAGCGTTAAAGGGGAACGGGTTTTACTGAAAGGCCAGGCCCGGAAAGTGATTGAAGGCCATTTCTTCGTTTAAACCAGATTCCCGAAACCGAAGGATTTCCCTGACACTGGCATTCGGTATAAGGGGAGAGCACATTCCCAAAGAACCGGTTTTATTTCTCGGTTTGAGTACTGTCCAATGTTTCCGCTTTATCCAATACCTGCAGGAACCCTTGCCTGTATCCTTTTTCATCCGGACCCAGGCCTTTTTGAGCCAGAGAACGGATTAAGTCAAAATCTGTAGTGCCTTTGTACTTAGAATCCCTTAATTCCATGCCGAACATGGCTACAGCGGCAGACCAATGAAAATGCTCAGAAGGCTCATCCACTGCGGTCGTGTCAACAGGTTCGGTGATTTTTTGGCTTTGAACCGCATCCGGGGCCTTGTAGCGGAATTTAACCAAACCCAGCTCTTGTAAATTGTTGCTTGTCCGTTGTGCCGACTGATCCTGGTATCTAAGGCTGTCTACAGGGCCCGGCTTGTGCTTGAGCGCAACGCCTTTGGGCACTACCTCATACAGGGCCGTTACGGTATGCCCTGCCCCTATTTCTCCGGCATCCACGGAATCATTGTTGAAATCCTCTTTGTCCAGTTGCCGGTTGACGTAGCCAATTAGCCGGTAGGCCTTCACATGGGCCGGGTTAAATTCTAACTGAATCTTAACGTCCTTGGCTATCGTCTGCATCGTGGCACCAAACTCACTGACCAGCGTCTTTTTGGCTTCCAGGATGTTGTCAATGTAGCTGTAATTCCCGTTGCCCTTATTCGAAAGCTTTTCCATTTTTGAACCTTGATAGTTGCCTTTGCCATAGCCCAATACGGACAAGAAAACGCCTTGCTCACGCTTTTCCTCAATCAATCTGACGAGCGCCTCGTCACTGGTAACGCCTACATTGAAATCCCCGTCCGTAGCCAGGATTACACGGTTGTTCCCATCTTCCATAAAGTGTTCCTGTGCTTTTTGGTAAGCCAGCTTAATGCCTTCACTGCCCGCTGTGCTACCACCGGCTTCCAGTTTATTAATGGCCTCCTGAATCCGCTCCTTGTTGTCACCGGAAGTAGGAGGCAAAGCCATTCCGGAAGCACCCGCATAAACCACCATCGTGATCTTATCCTTCGGCCTTAACTGATCAACCAGTAAGTGCAGGGATTTTTTGACCAACGGCAATTTATTGGGCGTTTGCATAGAACCCGACACATCGATCAGGAAAACCAGGTTGGAAGGCGGTACCTCCTGCCGGTCAATTTGTTTGCCCTG
>CAZJWK010000001.1:101683-103229 GCA_964549595.1 uncultured Sphingobacteriales bacterium
GTTGTGCTGCTTGTTCCAGGGGCATTGGCCTAATTCCGTATGGATGGAAAAGGGATGCCGGCCTTCCGGCTGCGGATAATCGTAATCAAAGTAATTGATGAACTCCTCAATCCGGACCGCATCTTTGGGAGGCATTTGATGGTCATTGATATAGCGCCGGGCATTGGCATAGGAGGCATTGTCTACATCAATGGAAAAAGTGGAAAGAGGCCGGTCATTGACCATTTTGTAAGGATTGGATTGTATTTGTTCGTACTCTTCCCTGTTGAAATCCCGGCTAAACCGATTGCTTCGGGGCTTTTTGGTTTCATAAGATTGGGATGGGCTATGGGATTTTCTGCTGGTTTGTTGATCAGAACCATGACAAGCACCTAAAATAAATAGGATACCCCAGATTCCTAACCATTGAATGGGATTGCCATTTGGCATAATAACAAGAATTTAACAATTTAAGCATTTAACGTATACCCATAATAGGTTATTGCCTGTTTACCCTGTAGGGGACTCTAAATAAGGCCAGAATGAGCCCGCTTTTCTCAATCTTCAGGATTTGAACCCCCCTTTTACGGAAATGATCAAGGCTTAACCGAAACCACACAATAAAAAAGTGCGAAAGCCTCTTCACTTATTTAATTATTTAAAGTTGATTTCGAATAGGCAACCACCATGAAGGTGATTGCTAAAATCACCTTTATGAATGGGTTTAACCTGTCCAGCACAGAAAGTCAGGAGTTGATTACGCAATGAAGCCTTTTATGGCATAAATGGGGTTGAATATTCAAATTAATGAATCACCTCAAGGATTTCCTAAAATCTTTTGCTTCAGCCCTGGAAGGTTTTTAATTTGTACCTTGAACCGGACAGTCAAAAAGTAAGCCCTCATTTAATAAACCTTTCCAATGCGCTTGTATAAGTTTTTAAAATGGAAAATATACCAACAATAATAGCAAGCCTATTTATAGGAAGCTGGGGCTACGGGGTGATAGAAGCCATTGGAGTCAGCTTTTTTATTAGCCCTTTTTATCACATTGGGATACCGGTTTTTCAAGAATCTATAAATTTAGATTCAGCAAACATTTCATGGCCTAATACCCAAATAATTAAAAAATCCAATGGAAAATTTCATTTTAGCGCTGACCAAAACCTAATACTCTTTTTTACAAGGTTTAAGCCCTTTAGGATTTACACCCTTTTCCCATTCAAAGGTGTTGGTTTTAAAAACGCTAATCACCAAATCCAAATTAAAGGGTATCTGCCCATTGGCACAACCTTATTTTTTGGATTTTTTGAATTGGTTTTCCTATTGGCTACTTTAATAGGGATATTAGCCGGAAGGTTAGAATTTGTTTTAGTTGGCATTTTAATCATGTTAATTTCAGGATTGGGTCTCAAATTGGGCTTCGCTTTAGAGAAAATTAGAGAAAAGAAGAATGTACCTCAAGATGGAAGAATTAAAAAAAATCCTGGATTAAAAAAACGGCTCTACCACATTTTTTGTGGAAATTTAGTGCTGTGGTTTTACATGGGGCCTTCGAGATTTTTTCGT
>CAZJWK010000002.1:0-31812 GCA_964549595.1 uncultured Sphingobacteriales bacterium
CTTGGTAAGGACGAGGTCACGGGTTCAAATCCCGTCATTGGCTCGAGTGGTTTGGAATTACTTAATTTTTAATAGAAACAATTGATTAGAAAACGATAACTTTTCAACTATGGCAAAAGAAAAATTTGATCGGAGTAAACCCCACCTTAACATTGGTACCATTGGTCACGTTGACCATGGAAAGACAACCTTAACAGCAGCCATGACCAGCATTCTTGCTGAAAAAGGAATGGCTGATAATCGTTCGTTTGAGTCTATTGATATAGCCCCTGAAGAGAAAGAAAGGGGCATTACTATTAATACTGCCCACGTGGAGTATCAAACGGAAAATCGTCACTATGCCCATGTTGACTGCCCAGGGCACGCTGACTATGTGAAAAACATGGTTACAGGTGCGGCTCAGATGGATGGTGCCATCCTGGTTGTCGCTGCTACGGATGGTCCAATGCCCCAAACACGTGAACACCTATTGCTTGCGCGGCAGGTGGGCGTGCCTCAGATCGTTACTTATCTTAACAAGGTCGATATGGTAGATGACCCTGAATTGATCGACCTGGTTGAAATGGAAGTACGTGAACTTCTGAATTTTTATGAATTTGATGGTGACAATGCTCCTATAGTCAAAGGTTCTGCACTTGGTGCCCTTAATGGAGAAGAAAAATGGGTTGAATCCGTTAATGAGCTTATTAGTGCTATTGATGAATACATACCGTTACCTCCGAGAGATAAAGATCAGGATTTTCTGATGCCTATTGAAGATATCTTCTCAATTACCGGGCGAGGTACCGTTGCTACTGGCAGGATTGAAAAAGGTGTCATTCACTCAGGTGACCCTGTAGAAATTGTGGGAATGGGTGAAAAACCCTTACAGTCAACTGTCACAGGGGTCGAAATGTTCCGGAAGATCCTGGATGCCGGTGAAGCCGGTGATAATGTGGGTCTACTTTTGAGAGGAATCGAAAAGGATCAGGTAAAGCGAGGAATGGTTGTAGCCAAACCCAAATCCATTACTCCGCATAATAAGTTCAAAGGAGAGGTTTACATCCTGAAAAAAGATGAGGGTGGACGACACACACCGTTTTTCCAAAACTACAGGCCCCAATTTTATTTGAGGACTACTGATGTAACCGGTACCATTAAATTGCCAGAAGGTGTTGAAATGGTTATGCCAGGTGATAATGTTACCATTGAAGTGGAACTTATTTATCCTGTGGCCCTGAATAAGGGGTTACGGTTTGCTGTCCGTGAAGGCGGTAAGACTGTTGGTGCCGGACAGGTAACTGAAATCATTGATTAATAAAAGTTTTGAGGGACACGGGTGTAGCTCAATTGGCAGAGCAGCGGTCTCCAAAACCGCAGGTTGGGAGTTCGAGTCTCTCCACCCGTGCTAACCGGACGATTTATGTTTCAAAAAATTAAGAGAACGCTGAAATTAACCACTGATGAGCTACTGTATAAAGTTACCTGGCCTACTTGGGAAGAATTGCAAAGCAGTGCCATAGTTGTGCTTATAGCTTCTTTAATCATCGCTTTAATTGTTTTTCTAATGGATTCAGCGTTTAAAAACGTTTTCGAAGTTTTTTATAAAATTTTTCAATGATTTATACCCAGTATGTCCGAATTTAAGTGGTACGTGGTAAGAGTGATCAGTGGACAGGAAAAAAAAGTTAAAGACCATTTGGAGTCAGAATTGGAACGAGAAGGAGTTAATGATTACGTTCGGCAGATTTTGGTGCCCATGGAAAAGGTCGTACAGTTAAAACAGGGTAAAAAGGTCACAAAGGAAAGGAATTTCTACCCTGGCTATGTTATTATGGAAACCGCTCTGGACCCTGAGGTTTATCATACGATAAAAAACACAAACGGTGTAGTCGGCTTTTTGGGAGAAGGTGAACAACCCACTTCCCTTAGGGAAAGTGAGGTGAAAAGAATTTTAGGAAAAGTGGATGAAATGGAGCAAGAAGGGGAACAAGTGGAGGTTCCGTTTTATGTGGGGGAATCCGTGAAAGTCATTGATGGCCCTTTTAATGGTTTTAGTGGCGCGATTGAAGAAATAAATGAAGAGAAGAAAAAGTTAAAGGTTATCGTTAAAATATTTGGTAGGCGAACTCCAGTAGAATTAAATTACATGCAAGTAGAAAAAGAATCATAAGATGGCTAAGGAGATTACCGATTATATAAAATTACAAGTAAAAGGCGGCGCTGCTAATCCATCTCCACCTATTGGCCCTGCTTTGGGTGCTAAAGGTATAAATATCATGGATTTTTGCAAGCAGTTTAACGCCAAAACCCAGGAACAACAGGGTCAGGTTCTGCCGGTCTTAATAACTGTTTACAGTGACAAGTCCTTTGATTTTGAAATTAAAACCCCACCAGCTGCTGCCCAGCTAATGAATGCATGTGGTGTTGAAAAAGGATCTGCAGAGCCAAATAGTACGAAGGTCGGTTCGGTGAATTGGGATCAAATTCGTGAGATTGCTGAGAACAAATTAAAGGATCTCAACACTCAGAAGGTTGAATCTGCAATGAAAATGGTTGCCGGGACAGCCCGCAGTATTGGTATAACGGTTACAGGAGAACCACCTTGGAAAGAAAAATAAAGGAGGTTTAGAAAGTGGCTACTTTGACAAAAAACCGAAAATCGGTACTTGAGAAGTTTGATAAGGCACAACTTTACAGTCTTGATGAGGCTTCTAAGCTTGTGAAGGAAATCACAGCGGTTAATTTTGATGCATCTATTGATTTGGATGTTAAATTGGGCGTAGATCCAAGAAAGCCAAATCAAATGGTTAGGGGTTCTGTCACATTGCCAAATGGAACAGGAAAAGATGTCCGGGTTTTAGTGCTTTGTAATCCCGAAAAAGAGGACGAGGCTAAAGAAGCCGGAGCAGATTATGTTGGTTTGGATGAGTACCTTTCTAAGTTTGATGAAGGATGGACTGATGTGGATGTGGTTATTACGACCCCGGATGTCATGCCTAAATTAGGAAAATACGGGAAAGTGTTAGGGCCAAGGGGATTAATGCCTAATCCTAAATCCGGAACCGTTACCGAAAACATTAAGGATGCTGTGCAAGAAAAGAAAGCCGGGAAAGTAGATTTTCGGGTAGACCGCTATGGCATTGTCCATTGTGCTATAGGTAAGGTTTCATTCGAAGCCCAGCAAATTTATGATAATGCCCTTGAGCTGTTAAAGGAGATCAGTCGATTGAAGCCTACCTCCTCAAAAGGGGATTATTTTAGAAGTATAACCTTATCCTCAACAATGAGTCCTGGGATAAAGGTGGATAAACGTTCAATACCAGGAATATAAGATGCTATGAAAACAAAAGAAGAGAAAGCCAAAATTGTAGAACAATTACAGGATCGTTTCAATGAGTCTGCCAATTTTTATTTGGCAGATATGTCATCATTGGATGTCAATACGACTAATGATTTCAGGCAGCTTTGTTATGAACAAGGGATTCATGTTCAGGTTGTCAACAACAATCTGATCAAAAAAGCCTTGAATAATGCCAACATTACGAATGATAAGGTTCATGAAATGATAGAAGGGCCTTCTTCCGTAATTTTTGCAGATAATATTAATGCACCTGCAAAAGTAATTAAAGCGTTCCGTAAAAAGCATGAAAGGCCTCTTTTAAAGGGTGCATACATTGAGGAAACCGTTTATGTAGGGGATGAGGAATTGGATACATTGGCCAATCTCAAGACACGAGATGAATTAATTGCTGATGTGGTTTCCTTGCTTCAATCACCCATGAAGAATGTGGTATCGGCATTGCAATCTGGTGGCAATAAACTTTCTGGCATTGTTAAAACATTGTCTGAAAGAGAAGAATAGCGTAATTATTTAGTAAATCAAAATTTAAATTCTTTAAAAATGGCTGACGTAAAAGAATTAGCTGAACAGTTGGTTAACCTTTCGGTCAAAGAGGTTAATGAGTTAGCGGATGTACTGAAAGAAGAATATGGTATCGAACCCGCAGCTGCTGCTCCGGTTGCCGCTGCCCCTGCCGAAGGTGGTGGCGAAGAAGGTGGTGGTGAAGAACAAACGGAGTTTGATGTGATGTTAAATGATCCGGGAAGTTCCAAACTTAACGTGGTAAAAATTGTTAAAGAGATTGCAGGATTAGGGCTTAAAGATGCTAAAGAGATGGTTGACAACCTTCCTAAACCCGTTAAAGAAGGTATTCCCAAGGAAGAAGCTGATGATATCAAATCAAAGCTTGAAGAGGCCGGGGCTACAGTCGAAATTAAGTAAAAGCGCATAAGCCTGTAAATTATTGGTAGTCAAATATATCAGAAATTTTTCCTCGGTGGACCTGCCAAGTTTTTGTCAGGTCTATCCTTGTTTGTACCCAGGTACAACACTTGGTTACTGTAGGTAAATTTTATTGTTAAATTTTAAATGTTTGTGTCTTGGCAGAGGTAGCAATTCCAGAAAGGGTCTCTTTTGAGAGTACCGATAAAAGCCTCGAATATCCTGATTTTCTCGAGGTTCAATTAAAATCTTTTCAGGACTTTTTCCAATTGGAAACATCCCCTGATGAAAGAATTAATGAAGGGCTATATAATGTTTTCGCTGAGAATTTTCCTATTACGGATTCCAGGGGAATTTACGTGCTTGAATTCATTGATTATTACATTGACCCACCGAAGTATTCTGAGGGGGAATGTGCAGAAAGGGGATTATCCTACAGCGTAGCCTTAAAGGCTAAGCTGAAACTTTACTGTACAGATGAGGAGCACGAAGATTTTGAGACAATCGTACAAGATGTTTATTTGGGTAACATCCCTTATATTACTCCTCGGGGAACTTTTATTATTAATGGTGCCGAACGCGTAATCGTCTCTCAGCTTCACCGGTCGCCAGGAGTTTTCTTCAGCCAAAGCTTTCATACCAATGGTACAAAGCTTTATTCGGCTCGTGTGATACCTTTTAAAGGTTCCTGGATTGAATTTGCTACTGACGTAAACAACGTCATGTTCGCCTACATTGATCGGAGGAAAAAATTTCCGGTAACAACCCTTTTGCGAGCCATTGGCTACGAATCCGATAAAGAAGTGCTCCAGATTTTTAATCTGGCGGAAGAAATCAAAGTGACCAAGGCTAACCTGAAAAAGGTAATAGGCCGCAAATTAGCGGCTCGCGTACTCCGAAAGTGGGTCGAGGATTTTGTGGATGAGGACACAGGTGAGGTGGTTTCTATTGAGAGAAATGAAATCATACTGGAAAGGGATACTATTCTGGAGGAGGATCATATCGATCTGATTTTAAATGCCAACGTCAAATCCGTTATCCTGCATCGTGAGGATACCGATTCTTCTGAATACGAAATCATTTACAATACCCTTCAAAAAGATCCCTCTAACTCCGGTAAAGAAGCCCTTGAACACATTTACCGGCAATTAAGAAATGCAGATCCTCCCGATGAGGAAACAGCAAGGGGTATTATTGACCGTCTGTTTTTCTCTGATAAGCGCTATGATTTAGGAGATGTAGGACGGTACCGGTTGAATAAAAAGCTTGATCTTGAGATTTCTGACGAAGTCAAGATCCTAACCAAAGAAGACATCATTTCTATTATAAAATATCTTATTGAGCTAAGTAACCGCAAGGCCGATGTTGACGACATTGACCACCTTAGCAATCGCAGGGTAAGAACAGTGGGAGAACAGCTCTATAACCAATTTGGAATCGGGCTTAACCGCATGGCCCGGACCATTCGGGAAAGGATGAACGTCCGCGATAATGAGGTTTTTACCCCTACCGATTTGATTAACAGTAGGACATTGTCCTCTGTGATCAATTCCTTCTTTGGTACCAACCAGTTATCCCAGTTTATGGACCAGACCAATCCCCTGGCAGAAATGACCAATAAACGTAGGCTTTCTGCATTGGGACCTGGCGGGTTGTCAAGAGAAAGAGCAGGTTTTGAGGTTCGTGACGTACATTATACCCATTACGGGCGGCTTTGTACTATTGAAACTCCTGAAGGTCCGAATATTGGTTTGATTTCCTCCATGTCTGTTTATGCCAAGATTAATAATATGGGTTTTCTGGAAACCCCTTATAGAAAGGTGGAAAACGGTAAGGTTCGGTTTGATATACCTGCTGAATATCTGAGCGCTGAAGAAGAAGATGAATTAACCATTGCTCAGGCTAATGCACCGTTGCAGGAAGACGGTTCATTTGCGAACGACCGTGTAATGGCTCGTAGTGGTGGAGATTTTATTATTACGGATGCCGATCAGATAGACTACATGGATGTTTCGCCAAATCAGATTGTTTCTATCGCGGCTTCATTGATTCCTTTCCTTGAACACAATGACGCGAACAGGGCCTTGATGGGTAGTAACATGCAGCGGCAAGCCGTGCCTTTAATTAAAACTGATTCCCCCATTGTGGGTACCGGTATAGAACAGGGCGTTGCGGAAGACTCTAGGGCTTTCGTTACGGCTGAATATGACGGTGTTATTGACTATGTCGATTCCAATAAAATTATTGTCAAGTATGACCGTGAAGAAGAGGATGAATTGGTAGACTTTGATAGTGGTACCAAAACCTACCATCTAACCAAATTCAAGCGCACCAATCAAAGTACCTGTATCAACATAAGGCCGATTGTCAGTAAAGGCCAAAGGGTTAAAAAAGGCCAGATTCTTTGTGATGGCTTTGCTACCGATCAAGGGGAACTGGCACTGGGCCGGAATTTGAAAGTAGCGTTCATGCCTTGGCAAGGGTACAATTATGAAGATGCGATTGTCGTATCTGACCGTGTTGCAAAAGAAGACATGTTTACATCCCTTCACATTACTGAATATGATTTAGATGTTCGGGATACTAAGCGTGGTATGGAAGAATTTACCAATGACATTCCCAATGTCAGTGAGGATGCCACTAAGAATTTGGATGAAAATGGCTTAATTAGAGTAGGAGCGGAGGTTACTGAAGGCGATATCCTTATTGGTAAAATCACCCCTAAAGGAGAATCAGAGCCTTCTCCTGAAGAAAAGCTTTTAAGGGCAATCTTTGGGGAAAAAGCCGGTGATGTCAAAGATGTTTCTTTACGTGTCCCGTCTTCAATGAGTGGTATAGTGATTGATAAAAAGCTTTTTGAACGGGCCAAGAAGGATAATGCCTCCAAAAAACAGAACAAATCCCAGATTGCCAAGCTTGAAGAAGAGCATAATAATAACTTAGACGCCTTAAAAGAGAAACTGGTTGAAAAACTTTTCCAGGTTTTGAATGGTAAAACCTCAAAGGGTGTAAAAAATGTTTACAACGAAGAGTTAGTACCCAAGGGTAGCAAGTTTACCCAAAAAGTGCTTTCCAAAATTGATTATACCCATGTTGATCCTAAAGAATGGACCGCTGATGAGGATAAAAACCGAATCGTTAAGCGGATTCTTCAAAACTATAAGAAGAAGATCAATGAAGAGGTCGCTCGATTCAAGCGTCAATCATTCCAACTAACTATCGGTGACGAACTGCCGACAGGCGTTTTAAAGCTTGCAAAGGTTTACCTGGGTCAAAAAAGGAAACTTTCTATTGGAGATAAAATGGCCGGTAGGCACGGTAATAAAGGGGTTATTGCAAAGATAGTCCCGGTTGAGGATATGCCTTTTCTTGAAGATGGCTCACCAGTGGATGTCGTTTTGAGTCCATTAGGTGTGCCCTCAAGGATGAATTTGGGCCAGATATTTGAAACTGCGCTGGGTTGGGCCGGAGAAAGGCTTGGTGTCAAGTTTGCCTCGCCGGTATTTGATGGCGCTAAGAATGATGAAATTCAACAATATCTTCGTTTGGCCGGTCTTCCCGAGAGTGGTAAAACTACGGTTGTTGATGGATTGTCAGGGGAGAAATTCCACCAGGAAGTAACAGTAGGTATCATTTACCTGCTTAAACTTGGCCACATGGTCGAGGATAAAATGCACGCACGTTCTATTGGCCCATATTCACTGATTACGCAGCAGCCACTTGGTGGCAAATCTCAATTTGGCGGCCAACGGTTTGGTGAAATGGAGGTCTGGGCCCTTGAAGCATTTGGTGCTTCCAATGTGCTAAGGGAAGTACTTACCTTGAAATCGGATGACATTGTTGGTCGTGCAAAAGCTTATGAACACATTGTAAAAGGTGAGAACATGCCTGAGCCGGGCATCCCTGAATCCTTCAATGTGCTCTTGAATGAATTGAAAGGATTAGCCCTGGACATTAGTTTAGAATAATTTGGTAAAATCATAAATCACTCGGAGGCCTCTTATGGCAGTTAAGAAAAACGAAAAACGAGTAGATAGTAATTTTGAAACCGTTCGCATTGGTTTAGCTTCGCCGGAAACCATTCTGGAATGGTCCCACGGAGAAGTTACTAAGCCGGAAACGATCAATTATCGGACGTTTAAACCCGAAATGGGTGGCCTGTTTTGTGAAAGGATCTTTGGCCCGGTCAAGGATTACGAATGTCATTGCGGAAAATATAAACGGATTCGGTATAAAGGTATTGTGTGTGACCGTTGCGGCGTTGAAGTTACCGAAAAGAAGGTCCGGCGCGAACGAATGGGGCATGTGAACCTGGTTGTCCCTGTTGCCCATATCTGGTATTTCAAATCCTTGCCGAATAAGATTGGTTATTTACTTGGGCTACCTACTAAAAAACTAGAGCTCATCATTTATTATGAACGCTACGTGGTTATTCAACCCGGTGTCAAAGAAAATGATGGCATAAACCACCTCGATTTCCTTACTGAGGAAGAGTTTCTCGAAATACAGGAAACCCTTCCTAAGGAAAACCAAATGCTGGAAGACAGTGACCCCCAGAAGTTCATTGCCAAGATGGGTGGGGATGCCCTGCAAATGTTGCTGTCCAGATTGGACCTGGACAAGCTTTCTTTTGAACTAAGGGACAAAGCCTACCGGGAAACTTCCCAGCAAAGGAAAAATGAAGCCCTTAAGCGGCTTAAAGTCATAGAAAGTTTTAGAAGTGCGAACAGCCGGTTTGAAAATCGCCCAGAGTGGATGATCGTTAAATGCTTACCGATCATTCCGCCTGAATTAAGGCCTTTGATTCCCCTTGATGGTGGACGTTTTGCTTCCTCCGATTTGAATGACCTTTATCGCAGGGTTATTATCCGAAATAATCGGTTAAAGCGCTTAAAGGAAATAAAAGCTCCTGAGGTCATCCTACGTAATGAGAAGAGGATGCTTCAGGAAGCAGTGGATTCTTTATTTGACAACTCCCGTAAGGTTAGTGCAGTAAAAACTGAAGGCAATAGGCCATTGAAGTCCCTTAGTGATATGCTAAAGGGAAAGCAAGGGCGTTTTCGCCAAAACCTCCTGGGAAAGCGTGTTGACTACTCAGGACGTTCGGTGATTATTGTTGGTCCCAAATTGAAGCTCCATGAAGTTGGTCTTCCAAAGGCTATGGCGGCTGAACTATTTAAGCCGTTTGTCATTCGTAAATTGATTGAGCGGGGAATTGTTAAAACCGTTAAGTCCGCTAAAAAGATCGTTGAAAGAAAAGACCCTGTAATTTGGGATATTCTTGAAAATGTGTTGAAAGGTCATCCGGTAATGCTAAACCGGGCGCCAACTTTGCACAGGCTTGGTATACAGGCTTTCCAGCCTAAACTTGTTGAAGGCAAAGCCATTCAGCTTCACCCGTTGGTTTGTAAAGGATTTAATGCTGACTTTGATGGTGACCAAATGGCCATTCACGTGCCACTTGGCCATGAAGCCATTCTGGAAGCCCAGCTATTAATGCTTTCCGCTCATAACATTTTAAGTCCTGCCGATGGTACCCCGGTTGTGGTACCTACTCAAGACATGGTTTTGGGGCTTTACTACATCACCAAAGGCCGTGAGGGAATTGAAGGAAATCCGGCAAGAGGTGAGGGAACCTATTTCTATTCCCCCGAAGAAGTTCATATTGCCTATGATCATGGTAATGCTGATTTAAATGCCTGGATAAAGGTTAAAGTACCGGTTAGGCAAGAGGATGGTTCTTTGCAAGAAGAAATAGTCGATACAACCGTTGGCAGGGTCATCTTCAATGAATATGTCCCTGAACACATGGGCTTTATTAACAAAAACCTTAACGGTAAGGCACTGCAAAAGACCATCGATGAAATATATAGAACAACCGAATTAACCGACACGGTTAAATTCCTTGACAATATAAAACAATTGGGGTATTACTACGCCTTCCGTGGTGGTTTGTCTTTCAGTCTCAGTGATGTGCCTATTCCCAAGGAGAAAGAAGATTTTACCGCAGAAGCGAAAGCGGAAGTTGATGAAGTTTGGGAGAATTATTATAACGGCTTCATTACCAACAATGAACGCTATAACCAGGTTATTGATATCTGGACCCACAATACCAACCGTGTGACGCAGGAATTGATGCGGCATATTACAGAAGACAAGCAAGGGTTTAATCCCGTCTTCATGATGCTTGATTCTGGTTCGAGGGGCTCCAAAGAGCAAATTCGTCAGCTTAGTGGAATGCGTGGTTTAATGGCTAAGCCTCGTAAAAGTGCCGGTGGAGGTGGTGGTGAGATCATTGAAAATCCTATCCTCTCTAATTTTAAAGAAGGCCTATCAGTCCTTGAATATTTCATCTCTACTCATGGTGCTCGGAAAGGATTGGCTGATACGGCCCTTAAGACAGCAGATGCGGGTTATCTTACCAGGAGGCTTCATGATGTTGCTCAGGATGTGGTTATTCGGGACAGAGATTGTGGAACGCTCCGTGGTATTACCATTTCTGCCTTAAAGGATAAGGAAGAAATTGTTGAAAGCTTATATGAAAGAATCTTAGGGCGAGTCCTGCTACATGACGTAATTCATCCGAATACCAATGAAGTCATTGCTGAGGCCGGCACTCAAGTTACCGAACAAGTTGCGGACCTTATCGAGAATAGTCCGGTTGAAAGCGTGGATATTCGTTCTGTGCTTACTTGTGAAACCAAGGATGGTGTCTGTGAACAATGCTATGGTCGTAACCTTGGAACAGGCCGAATGGCCGACAAAGGGGAAGCTGTTGGTGTTATTGCAGCTCAATCTATTGGAGAACCAGGTACCCAGTTGACCCTGAGAACTTTCCACGTAGGGGGTACAGCCGCGAAAATTGCTGAAGAAAGTCAAGTTACGGCGAAATATCCGGGTAAACTTGAATTTGAAGGCATTTCTACGATTCCTAAAAAAGCGGAGGAAGAAGAAAAAGAATTTGCCGATAAAAACAACAAAATCCAGGTTGTTACAG
The DNA here is from genome assembly GCA_964549595.1 of uncultured Sphingobacteriales bacterium. GTDB lineage: Bacteria > Bacteroidota > Bacteroidia > CAILMK01 > CAYYUA01 > CAZQQN01. The sequence continues at coordinate 11,262 of CAZJWK010000002.1, forward strand.
GACGTTCCGGTGAGGTTCGGATCCTTGACGAAAATAATAATAACACCTTGATTACTTATAATATTCCTTATGGTTCTCACCTTTATGTGGAAGAAGGTCAAAAGGTTGATAAGGACCAAAAGATTTGTCAATGGGATCCTTATAACGCGGTTATAATTGCTGATCATGACGGAAAGGTCGTTCACGAAAATCTTATTGAAGGAGAGACTTACCGTGAGGAAGTAGACGAACAAACCGGTCACCGAGAAAAGGTGATAACCGAGTCCAAGGACAAAAAGAAGATACCGGCTTTAAAAATAGCCGATAAGAAAGGTGAGGAATTGAAAGAGTATAACCTACCTGTTGGCGCTCACATCCTTTACGATAACAATAAGTCCGTGAAGGCGGGTGATGTCATGGTTAAAATTCCAAGAACCACCAGTAAGACACGAGATATCACGGGAGGTCTTCCCAGGGTAACCGAACTTTTTGAGGCCAGAAATCCCTCCAATCCTGCGGTTATCTCCGAGATTGACGGCGCAGTCTCTTTCGGTGGTGTAAAGCGGGGTAACAGGGAAATCTTGATTGAATCAAAGGACGGCGAGGTGAAAAAATACCTCGTTCCGCTTTCCAAACATATTCTTGTGCAGCAGAATGATTACGTCAGAGCAGGTGAACCCTTATCTGACGGAGCCATTACCCCTGCTGATATCTTGAAGATTCAGGGACCCTATGCGGTTCAGCAATACATTGTTAACGGTATTCAAGAAGTTTACCGACTTCAGGGGGTTAAGATCAATGATAAACATATAGAAGTCATTGTGCGGCAAATGATGCAAAAAGTTCAAATCAAGAGCCCAGGGGATACCCGATTCCTTGAAAAAGATGCGGTGAACAAGTTTGACGTTATGGAGGAAAATAATTGGATCTATGACAAAAAGGTTGTCACCGAAGCAGGGGATTGTCCGGAGCTAAGCGCAGGTCAGATCATTTCTTCCAGAAGGTTACGGGAGGAAAACTCTAAGCTTAAACGGAAAGATAAACAGTTGGTGGAAGCAAGAGATGCTATGCCAGCCACGGTTAGTCCATTGCTTCAAGGCATAACCAAAGCGAGTTTGAGTACTAAGAGTTTCCTTTCTGCAGCTTCATTCCAGGAAACAACCAAGGTCCTGAATGAGGCGGCCATTTCCGGAAAAGTGGATCCGCTAACGGGTCTAAAGGAAAATGTCATTGTCGGGCATAGGATTCCTGCCGGAACAGGCTTACGGGATTATGATAACATTGAAATTGTTAAAGATGGTGAGGAAGCCGAGGAGCAGGAAAGTAAAGAGGAAGTGACTGAGGAACAGAAGCAGGAAGAAGCATCCTCATAAGTTTTAGTATTGAAACAGATAAAAAGAACCCTTTTCTGGCTTTTTTCAGAAAAGGGTTCTTTGTTTGGGAGCAGCAATGTTTTACAAATCAAAAAATTGTTCATATGAGTGATGACCAGAATAACCAAGACCAGAACCAAAATAACGATGAAAATCAAATCAACATTGAGCTTTCAGAGGAAATGGCCGAAGGGATCTACTCCAACTTAGCCGTCATTACCCATTCTGATGCTGAGTTTATTTTTGACTTTGTGAGGATAATGCCTGGGGTTCCAAAGGGCAAAGTCAAGTCCCGTGTTTTCATGACGCCCAAACATGCCAAAAAGCTTTACAAAGCCCTGGAAGAAAACCTTAAAAAGTATGAATCCGCTCATGGAAATATTGAGGAAGAAGGCGGTTTTGAGGGTATACCCATGAACTTTGGAGGTCCCACACCGGAAGCCTAAGCATTAAATCCTTTCTTAACGGATTAGTCATCATTTCACTAAAATGAGGTTTTCTTAAAAGAAGCCAATTTGATTTGGTAATTCGCGAAATAATTACGAAAGGGGGCAAGCCGGTTTAATCAGGAGATAAAATTGATCAATGTTTTTGTAAAGAAAAAAAGAACTTGTACATTTGCCCCTCCTTTAAAACAAAATTATTAAAGGCAGAATTGGCTTATGCCTACTATTCAACAGTTAATACGGAAAGGTAGGAAACCGGTATACGAAAAGCGAAAAGCACCCGCTTTAAACAGATGCCCTCAGCGTAGAGGTGTTTGTACCAGGGTTTATACTACCACCCCAAAGAAGCCCAACTCTGCAATGAGAAAAGTTGCCCGGGTTAGGTTAACCAATGGTAACGAAGTGAATGCCTACATTCCGGGAGAAGGACATAACCTCCAGGAACATTCTATTGTCTTGCTTCGTGGAGGTAGGGTTAAGGATTTGCCCGGCGTTCGCTACCAGGTAATTCGGGGTGCATTAGATACAGCCGGTGTAGAGGACAGAAAGAAAGGTCGTTCTAAATACGGTACAAAGAAACCTAAAAAGTAACGTTTAATTAGCCTGGAGTTATGAGAAAAAAAAGTGCCCCAAAAAGGAAAATATTACCTGATCCCCGTTTTGAAGACAGAACCGTTTCTAAGTTTGTAAATAACTTAATGTGGGACGGGAAGAAGGCACTGGCCTATAATATTGTTTATCAAGCTTTTGATCATGTTGAAGGTAAAATGGAAGAATCCGGTTTGGATGTCTTTAAAAGGGCCTTATCTAATACAATGCCCTCGGTAGAAGTACGAAGTAGAAGAGTAGGCGGGGCTACCTTTCAAATTCCTGCGGAAGTCCGGGAAGATCGTAAAATGGCTTTGGGAATGAAATGGATTATACGTTATGCCCGCTTGAGGACAGGCAAAAGTATGAAAGAGAAATTGGCCAACGAAATAATGGACGCCTCAAAAGGTGAAGGTAGTGCAGTTAGGAAGAAGATTGAAACCCATCGCATGGCTGAGGCGAATAAAGCATTTTCTCATTTCAAGTTTTAAAATTTAGTCATCATTTTTAACTATGGCACAATCAAAAAATAAAAACCTGATAAATTACCGGAACATTGGCATCATGGCGCATATTGATGCCGGAAAGACTACTGCTACTGAGCGTATTCTTTACTATACCGGTAAGCGGCATAAAATCGGAGAAGTTCACGAAGGGGCTGCTGAGATGGACTGGATGTCTCAGGAACAAGAGAGGGGTATAACCATTACTTCGGCTACTACTCGTTGTTTCTGGAACTACAATGATCAGGAATATACCATTAACATTATTGACACTCCTGGACACGTTGATTTTACTGTTGAAGTGGAACGTTCGTTACGTGTGCTGGATGGCTCTGTTGCTGTATTCTGCGGTGTTAACGGTGTTGAACCACAATCTGAAACCGTTTGGCGTCAAGCTGATAAATACGGTGTACCGCGTTTGGCATTTGTTAATAAGCTGGATAGAGCAGGGGCAGATTTTTATTTTGTGGTTAACGAAGTAAAAAATAAACTAGGGGCAACGCCTGTACCCCTTCAAATACCCATAGGTGCTGAAGACAATTTTCAAGGTGTTGTTGACCTCGTTAGTATGCAAGCGCTTATTTGGCGTGAAGACGATAATAGTTTTGGAATGAATTACGATGTCACGGACATTCCTGACGATTTAAAGGAAAGTGCCCAAAACTACCGTGACCAAATGCTGGAAACCATCGCTGAAAGTGATGAAGCAGTTTTTGAAAAATATTTCGATGACCCAAGCACCATTACTGAAGAAGAAATCCACCAAGCGCTAAGGAAAGGTACCATTAACATGGATATCGTTCCCATTTTGTGTGGAACTGCTTACAAAAATAAAGGCGTTCAGCCTTTATTAAACTCCGTGGCCAGTTACCTGCCTTCCCCTTTGGATATGCCCCCGATCGAGGGCGTTAACCCTAATACAGAAGAACAAGAAGTTCGTAAGCCGGATGTCAATGAACCCTTTTCCGCATTGGCTTTTAAAATCATGACCGATCCTTACATGGGCCGCTTAGCCTATTTTAGGGTTTATTCCGGTCATCTCGATTCTGGTTCTTACGTTTTGAACACCCGTTCCGGTAAAAAAGAGCGGATTTCGAGGATTTTCCAAATGCATTCCAATAAGCAGAACCCTATTGACTATTGTAGTGCTGGCGATATTGGTGCCGGTGTTGGATTTAAAAATATCATGACCGGGGATACCCTTGCTGCTGAGAAAAATCCTATAGTGCTTGAGCAAATGAAATTCCCTGAGCCTGTCATTGGTATTGCTGTCGAACCCAAAACGCAGGCCGATGTCGATAAATTAAGCACTGCCCTTGGAAAACTGGCTGAAGAAGACCCCACTTTTACGGTTGAAACGGATGAAGATACCGGTCAGACTGTAATATCGGGTATGGGTGAATTGCACCTTGAAGTAATTATAGATCGGTTAAAACGGGAATTTAAAGTGGATTGTAATCGGGGTAATCCCCAAGTTTCCTATAAAGAGGCCCTTACTAAGACCGTTTCCCATCGTGAATTGCTTAAGAAACAAACCGGTGGACGGGGTAAGTATGCAGACATTGAGTTTTATTTAGGGCCAGCTGATGAAGATGTTGAACAGAAGGGTTTGCAGTTCAAGAACAGTATTCACGGTGGTAATGTACCAAAGGATTTTATGCCGGCTATTCATAAAGGGTTCGAAACCTCTATGCAAAATGGAATATTGGCTGGCTACCCCATTGATTACATGAAAGTAGAAGTTTACGATGGTTCATACCACCCAGTAGATTCCGATGCCATTGCCTTTGAAATGTGTGCGAAATCTGCATTCCGTGAAGCAGCCAAAAAAGCGGATCCTATTTTACTTGAACCGGTAATGGATGTGGAAGTTGTAACACCGGAAGAATATATGGGAGATGTGATGGGCGATCTTAACAAGAGGAGAGGAACCATGCAAGGCGTGGATTCAAAAGGGGATAGTCAGGTTATTCGTGCATATGTCCCCCTTGCGGAAATGTTTGGTTACGTAACTCAGCTTAGAACCATGACTTCTGGCAGGGGAGTTTCATCCATGATGTTCTCCCACTATGAAAAAGTACCGGATACCATTGCCCAGGGTATATTAGAAAGCGTAAGTGGCGATGGAAATCAAAAAGTGGAAAACGTCTAAAATAAAGCAATGAGCCAAAAAATAAGAATAAAGCTAAAATCTTACGATCATAATTTGGTTGATAAATCGGCCGAAAAGATCGTCAAAACCGTAAAAACAACCGGGGCTGTTGTAAGTGGGCCCATCCCCATTCCTACTGAGAAAAAAGTTTTTACGGTTTTGAAATCGCCGCACGTAAACAAAAGAGCAAGGGAACAATTTCAACTTTGTTCTCATAAAAGGCTTATTGATATTTTTAGCTCCAGTTCCAAGACCGTTGATTCTTTAATGAAATTGGAGTTACCCAGTGGTGTAGACGTTGAAATAAAAGTTTAATCATGGCGGGATTATTAGGTAAAAAACTCGGAATGACCAGCATCTTTGATGATGAAGGAAGAAATATCCCATGTACTGCCGTACAGGCAGGTCCCTGTTATGTAACCCAGATTAAAACCCTGGATAAAGATGGCTACGAAGCTGTTCAATTAGGCTTTGAGGATAAAAAGGAAAAAAATACCCCCAATCCTTTAATCGGCCACTTTAAAAAGGCCAGTGTTAACCCTAAAAGGAAACTCGTTGAATTTCCTGCTTTTCAGGAAGAAGTGAACCTTGGGGATGAAGTGAAATGTGATGTTTTTGAGGAAGGCCAGCTGGTAGATTTGACAGGATGGAGTAAAGGAAAAGGTTACCAAGGGGTCGTTAAGCGATATGGTTTTGCCGGGGTGGGTGATCAATCTCATGGTCAGCATGGGACTGAAAGAATGCCTGGTTCTATTGGTGGCGCATCCGATCCTTCAAGGGTATTCAAGGGAAAAATGATGGGTGGACGCACCGGCAACAGACGGAACAAAATGTTTGATCTTCAGGTAATGAAGGTTTTGCCAGATAAAGATACGATGTTTATAAAAGGTTCAATTCCTGGCGGAAAAGGTTCATACATAATTATAGAGGACTAAAATGGAACTAGAAGTACTCGACAAAAACGGCGAAAAAACGGGACGTAAAGTAACCCTTGATGACAGTATAGTAGATATCGAGCCCAATCATCACGCGGTTTATTTGGACGTCAAGCGAATACAGGCCGGAAAAAGGCAAGGTACTCATAAGGCCAAAGAAAGAAGCGACCTGTCCGGCTCCGGCACTAAACTTAGACGGCAAAAAGGGACTGGTTTTGCCCGTGTTGGGGATATTAAAAACCCTATTTTCCGTGGTGGTGCAACCGTTTTCGGCCCCAGTCCTAAGGACCACAAATTGAAAATTAACAAAAAGGTACAGCGCTTGGCCAGGAAATCCGCTTTGGCCTTTAAGGTGCAAGATAAAAAACTTTTTGTCATTGAAGATTTAGAGTTTGATCAACCCAAAACCAAAGATTTCCAGCAAATTATTGATGACCTTGAGTTAGAGGGTTCATCTACCCTATTTGTGACTGACAAGCGGGATAAAAACCTTAGCCTTTCATTAAGGAATATTCCTTATGTGGAAGAAAATCACGTTCAAACCATCAATACTTTTACGATTCTTCGTTATAACAATTTAGTCTTAAGCGAGGGTATTGTAAGCAGCCTTAATGAAAATCTGAAGAATTAGTTAATACTATGGAGGTTCTTGAAAAACCCATAATTACGGAAAAATATACCCAACTTGGTGAGGAATACAACCAATACGGTTTTATTTGTCATCCGAAGGCTACTAAACCGCAGATAAAGAAAGCTGTAGAAAATATCTATGAGGTTAAAGTGGATAAGGTAAGGACAATGGTTTATCCAAGAGAAAGAAAGGTCCGTTATACAAAAACCAATATTATTCAGGGAAAGAAACCGATGTACAAAAAAGCGATTGTTACCCTCAAAGAAGGTTATACGATCGATTTCTATAGTAATATCTAAAGGGCGTTATGGCTGTAAAAAGATTAAAACCATCGACACCGGGGAGCCGTTTTGCAGTATTAAATAAACGGTCTGAGGTTACGACCAAAAAGCCGGAAAAATCACTATTGATTTCCATTCATGATAAAGTGGGTCGTAGCTCAAATGGTAACAAGACGGTTCGTTTTCGCGGTGGAGGACACAAGAAAAAATACCGGATTATCGATTTTAAAAGGGATAAATTCCAAATACCAGGTATTGTGCAAACCATTGAATATGATCCTTATCGGTCTGCATTTATTTCACTGGTGGTGTATAAGGATGGGGAAAAACGTTACATGATTACCCCGGAGGGATTGGAAGTAGGTCAGGAAATTTTATCAGGCGAGAAAGTAAGTCCTGAAGTAGGAAATGCTATGAAATTGGCAAACATTCCATTGGGTACGATTATTCATAGCATTGAATTACATCCCGGCCAGGGAGCTGCTATTGCAAGAAGTGCAGGCACTTATGCCCAGCTTTTGGCGAGAGAAGGCAAATATGCCGTAATTAAATTGCCTTCCAGTGAAACCAGGTTAATTTTAAATGAATGCCTGGCTACTATAGGTTCAGTTTCCAATTCGGATCATGCCCTATTTATTAGAGGAAAAGCGGGAAGAAGCCGTTGGTTGGGTAAGCGTCCCCGAACCAGAAATACGGCTAAAAATCCGGTTGACCATCCAATGGGCGGTGGAGAAGGTAAAAAATCCGGTGGCCACCCACGTTCTAAGAAAGGGCTATACGCTAAAGGCCAAAAGACCCGGAAAAAGAAATCATCAGATAAAGTCATTCTTGAAAGAAGGAAGAAATAAATCGCATACATATGCCAAGGTCGGTTAAAAAAGGTCCATACGTACATTATAAGCTTGAGGAGAAGATAAATCAAATGAATGAATCCGGGAAAAAGCAGGTGATCAAAACCTGGTCCCGGCGTTCAATGGTTATCCCTGAATTCGTGGGGCATACTATTGCCATTCATAATGGAAACAAATTCATCCCTATTTTCATCACTGAAAATATGGTAGGACATAAATTAGGGGAGTTTGCCCCTACGAGAACTTTTAGAGGACATCCGGTTAAAAAGCAACGGTAAACCATGGAAAGCTTAGCCAAATTAAAAAACTGTCCGGTACCACCCCGCAAAATGCGGATCCTTGCAGATCATGTCCGTGGTAAAAGGGTTGACGAAGCACTCAACATCTTGAAATTTCACCAAAAAAAGATGTATGCCAAGCATCTTGAGAAGTTGCTTTTATCCGGTATTGCCAATTGGCAAGAAAAAAATGAAGGAGAGGTTTTAGAAGAGCATGAATTGTACATTAAAACCATTCAAGTCGATGAAGGAAGGACTTTGAAGCGGATTCGTCCTGCTGCAATGGGTAGGGCTAACCGCATTCGTAAGCGTTCAAATCATATTACTGTGAAAATTGATAGTTTGAACCAAGAGAAAGAGGAAGGATATGAAGAAGAGGTGACTGAAGAGGAATCAGCTGAAGAAGAACAAACTGAAGAAAATAATACCAATAACGAAGCATAAATCAAATGGGACAAAAAATACATCCGATCGGCTTAAGGCTTGGTTACATTCATGGATGGGAATCTAATTGGTATAGCAGTACCAAAGAATTACCCCAGAATATCCTTGAAGATAAAAAGATCAGGGACTATATCTATGCACGGATCCCTAAGGGTGGAATTTCCAAGATTGTCTTGGAAAGAACCCTTAACCGTATAACCGTTACTATTCACACCTCCCGTCCCGGTATTGTTATTGGTAAGGGTGGTAATGAAGTAGACAAGTTAAAGGAAGAGTTAAAAGGAATTACCAATAAGGAAGTTCAAATTAATATTTACGAGATCAAACGCCCCGAACTTGAAGCAAAATTGGTCGCTGAAAATATTGCCAATCAACTAAAAGCCAGGATTTCTTTTCGAAGGGCAATGAAAATGGCTTTGGCCTCAACTATGCGTGTTGGAGCAGAAGGTGTTAAGATACGTTGCTCCGGAAGGCTTGGTGGTGCTGAGATGGCAAGGGTTGAGGAATATAAAGAAGGGCGTGTCCCACTCCACACTTTAAGGGCTGATATTGACTATGCCTTGGCAGAGGCTTATACCATTTATGGAAGTATTGGCGTAAAGGTCTGGATTTGTAAAGGAGAAGTATATGGTAAGAGGGATTTGAATCTTAACGTAGGCATGGGTAGTAAAAAAGGTAAGAAGGAGAAAGTCCCTAAAGGATTAAGTGGCCGGGGTAGAGGTAAACAGGAGTCTGAATAATAAAGTGCAAATAACTTGAGGCATGTTACAACCAAAAAAATCCAAATACAGGAAGTCGCAAAAAAGCCGGATAAAAGGGCTGGCCAACAAGGGAAATACGGTTGAGTTTGGTACTTTTGGTATCAAGAGTCTTGAACCGAAATGGATTACATCCCGTCAAATAGAGGCTGCCCGTATTGCTATTAACCGGTATATGAAGCGGGAGGGAAAACTATGGATCCGCATATTTCCGGATAAACCCATTTCCCGTAAGCCGGCTGAAGTTCGGATGGGAAAAGGAAAAGGCGAGCCTGATTTTTACGCCTTTCCGTGTAAGCCTGGCAAAGTACTTTTTGAGGTGGATGGCGTACCTGAAGCGATTGCCGAAGAAGCGCTGCGTTTAGGTGCTCAAAAATTACCCGTTGTTACAAAGTTCGTCACACGTAGGGATTATTTGTCCTTGTAAAAAAATTAATGCGTTATGCGTAATAACGAAATAAGAGAATTGACGACAAAAGAAATTAAGGATATTATTCAGGAAAGGAAATATGACCTTTCCAAGCTGAAGCTTGCTCATGCTGTTTCACCACTGGATAATCCCGGTAAGCTTCGGAATACCAAAAAAACCGTTGCCCGTTTAAAGACCGAATTACGTAAAAGAGCGTTAAATGCACAGGAAAATGGATAACAATACCTTGCAAAGAAATAGCCGCCGGGAACTTGTAGGCCGCGTTGTCAGCAATAGCATGCAAAAATCTGTTGTTGTCAATGTCGAGCGGAAAAAGATGCATCCTATTTATGGGAAATTTATGGCTAAGAGTTCTAGGTTTAAGGCTCATGATGAAAACGATGAAGCCAAGATAGGGGATTTGGTACATTTAATGGAAACCCGCCCCTTGAGTAAAGATAAAAGATGGCGACTGGTAAAAATACTTGAAAGGGCTAAATAATGGTACAAAAGGAAACGATACTTAAAGTAGCGGATAATAGTGGAGCCAAACAAGTTTCTGTCATATCTCTATTGGGCGGGAGTGGCAATCGATATGCACGAGTAGGTGATATTATTACTGTTAGCGTGAAATCAGCCATTCCAGGTGGCGCTATCAAAAAAGGGACTGTAACCCGCGCTGTAGTGGTTAGGACTTGTAAAGAAAGGAGAAGAGAAGATGGCACATATATTCGCTTTGATGAAAATGCTTGTGTCTTATTGAACCAAGCCAATGAGCCTCGTGCTACCCGTATTTTTGGCCCTGTTGCCAGAGAACTTCGGGAAAAGCGTTTTATGAGAATTATTTCACTTGCACCGGAAGTACTTTAAGGGAAAAATTATGAGTAAGCGAAAAAATCAATTACCGAAGGTAAACGTCAAAAGGGGTGATAACGTCAAAGTTATTGCCGGAAATGATAAAGGTAAGACAGGCCGGGTTTTAGCGGTTAAGCCTAAAGATGGTACGGCTTTGGTAGAAAATGTAAAACAATTGACTAAACACGTGAAGCCCAATCAACAGGATCAGCAAGGTGGAATCAGAAAGCAGGAGGGCCCTGTTGATCTCTCCAACATTATGGTCTTGGAACCTAAAACCGGAGAACCCACAAGGATTGGTCGGAAACGTGATGATAAAGGAAAATTAGTCAGGTACTCAAAAAAAACAGGGGAGGTTATTGACTAATGAGCTATCAACCTACATTACAGGAACGGTACCAGGATCAGGTAATTCCTGTCCTGAAGGACAAAATTGGATATAAGAATACCATGGAAGTCCCAAGGATTAAGAAAATTATCCTTAATCAGGGGGTAGGTGCTGGTGTTGCGGATAAAAAGTTAGTTGACCAGTCGGTTGAAGAATTGTCCGTTATTGCTGGTCAAAAAGCCGTTCCAACTTATGCCAAGCGTTCGGTTTCTAACTTTAAACTTCGGGAAGGCATGCCCATTGGCGCAAAAGTAACATTGCGCAATAAGAGAATGTATGAGTTCCTGGAAAGACTTATTGCGATAGGGCTTCCCAGAGTTAGGGACTTTCAGGGAATCAGTGACAAAGGATTTGACGGCAGAGGTAATTACACCTTAGGCGTTAGTGAACAAATCATTTTTCCGGAAATAAATATTGACCGTGTGCAACGGATTAATGGTTTGGATATTACATTTGTTACCTCTGCTGATACGGATAAAGAAGCTTATTTGTTGTTAAAAGAACTTGGGCTTCCATTTAGGAATCAAGAAAAAAATAGTTAATTACCATGTCTAAATTATCTGTTTGGGTTAGAGACAGGAAACGTAGAGAGTTGGTCAATAAATACCAGGAAAAGCGTAAATCGCTAAAAAAAGAAAACGATATCAAAGGCCTCGATAAGTTGCCGAGAAACTCTTCCCCTGTGAGGGTAAGAAACCGTTGTGCTTTAACAGGCCGCTCAAATGGTTATATACGGGAATTTGGGCTTTGCCGGAATGTATTTCGTCATTTGGCTCATCAGGGTAAATTACCCGGGATTAAAAAAGCAAGTTGGTAAAAAATTAGGAAGTAATGGCAGATACTATAGGAGATTTTTTAACAAAAATTCGGAATGGCATCCTTGCTCGAAAGCGGGTGGTAGATATTCCTGCTTCCAAAATGAGGAAAAGTATTACCAAAATTCTTTTCGATAAAGGGTACATACTGAACTTTAAATTCGAGGATGATAATGGTCCTCAAGGAAATATTAAAATCGCTTTGAAATACGATTATAAAACCGGTACTCCCGCAATAAATTCATTACAACGGATTAGTACACCAGGTTTGAAAAAATATTCCAAAGCAAAAAGTTTACCCCGGATTTACAATGGCTTAGGGGTAGCCCTGGTTTCCACACCTGAAGGCGTTATGACAGATAAAGAAGCCAGGAAGCTTAACGTTGGTGGAGAATTAGTTTGTTACGTTTATTAAAAATTTAGGCACCATGTCACGGATAGGTAAACTTCCCATTCAACTACCTGAACAAGTGGAGATTAGTATAGGCAACGATAACATCGTAAATGTCAAAGGACCGAAAGGAGAAATCACTCAGAAAGTTCACCCGGACATTACTGTAAAACAGGAAGATGGGGCCCTTCAGATTGAAAGACCTACCAATCAAAAACGTCATAAAAGTTATCACGGGTTGTACAGATCGCTTCTTTACAATTGCGTAATAGGTGTATCTGAAGGTTTTGAGCAGAAATTGGAATTGCAAGGGGTTGGTTACAAAGCCACCAACGATGGTCAGGTATTGGAACTTTCTGTAGGGTATTCGCATGACATTGTGATGGAAATACCCGAGGAAATTACAGTTTCTACTCAAACTCAAAAGGGGGAAAATCCCACCATTACCCTTCAAAGTTATGACAAGCAATTATTAGGTCAAGTTGCTTCTAAAATTCGTTCATTAAGAAAACCCGAGCCTTATAAAGGCAAAGGTATTCGATTTGTTAACGAATATATCAGATTTAAAGAAGGAAAAGCCGGAGGAAAATAAATAATAGTTAACAATGGACAGCCTTAAACAGAAAAAAGCCCGTAAAAGTCGACTTAGAAGAGGGATTAGGAAAAAAATAAAGGGTACAGCTGAAAAACCCAGGCTGGTTGTTTTTCGGAGTAACAAAAGAATATATGCCCAGGTCATCGATGATTACAAAGCAAGTACCTTGGTTTCTGCTTCTTCACTAGACCAGGAAGTTAGGGAACAAGTTTCGGAAATGACCAAAACTGAAGCTGCAAAAGTGGTGGGCCAAAAATTGGCTGAAAGGGCTTATGAAAATGATATTAATCGCGTGGTATTTGACCGTAACGTGTATTTGTACCACGGCAGGATCAAAGCTTTGGCTGATGGAGCAAGGGAACAAGGATTAAATTTTTAAAAATAAAGGTGCAGCATGAATCCGAATATTAAAAGAGTCAGATCAAGTGAGTTTGAGTTAACGGAAAAGGTGGTTGCTATAAATCGTGTAGCAAAAGTAAACCAAGGTGGCCGTACTTTTAGCTTTTCCGCTATTGTGGTTGTGGGTGATGGTAATGGTGTTGTGGGATATGGTTTGGGAAAAGCCCGTGAAGTTACAGAGGCCATTAATAAAGGCGTCAATGACGCCAAAAAGTCGCTTATTAAGATTCCTGTCATCAATGGTACTATACCTCATCAGAAGGCAACCAAATATAGTGGCGCTGATATATTAATAAAACCAGCAGCACCCGGTACTGGTGTTAAAGCCGGCGGACCCATGCGTGCTGTTTTAGAAAGTGCTGGTGTGAATGATGTGCTTGCTAAATCAAAAGGTTCATCAAACCCTCACAACGTTGTTAAGGCCACTATTAAGGCCTTAACAGAAATAAGGGATCCTATTACTGTTGCACAAATGAGAGATATTAGCTTAGACAGGGTTTTTAACGGTTAATTATTATGGAACAATTTAAGATAACTTTGGTCAGGAGTCTGATTGACCGACCCCAGAAACAAAAGGATACGGCAAAGCATTTAGGACTTAAAAAAAGGGAACAAAGTGTGGTTAAGCCTAAAAACGACCAAATTTTGGGGATGGTCAAAAAAATCAATCACCTCGTAAAAGTTGAATCGGTCTAAAAAAATAAAAAATGGATTTAAGTAATCTTAAGCCTGCAAAAGGTTCTCTTAAGAAGCACAAAAGGGTTGGTAGAGGGCAAAGCTCTGACCATGGTCAAACAGCTGGAAAAGGAAACAACGGGGCTAAGTCTCGCTCAGGTTATCGTGTGAACCCAGGCTTTGAGGGAGGTGGTTTGCCCATTCACAGGCGTGTTCCTAAATACGGTTTTAAAAATATCAACAAAAAAACTTTTGCTCCTGTGAATCTCGAAGCCATACAAACATTGGTTGATAACCAAAATTTGAAGTCGATTGATAAAGATACACTTGTGCAATACGGTGTTGCCCCTAAGGGTATGCTTGTTAAAATTTTGGGAAAAGGAGAATTGAGTACTGGTATTGAAATTAAGGCTGATGCATTTTCAGCTTCAGCCCGGAAATCCATTGAAGAAAACGGTGGCACAGCCATAAACCTTTAGTCTAGATGAATAAAATCATTGAGACCATAAAGAATATATACAATGTAGAAGACCTACGGGTAAGAATCCTTAATACGCTGGGTTTTTTACTGATTTATCGCTTAGGTAGCTATATTGTTTTACCCGGAATTGATCCCAACGCATTAGGTGAATATGAACAACAAACTTCCCAGGGTATTCTTGGGTTGATCAATATGTTTGCGGGTGGGGCCTTTTCCAGGGCTTCCGTTTTTGCTTTGGGAATTATGCCCTATATTTCCGCATCTATTGTAATCCAGTTAATGGGAATTGCTGTCCCTTATTTTCAGAAACTCCAAAAAGAAGGAGAATCCGGGCAACAAAAAATTAATCAGATCACAAGGATTTTAACCATTGCCATTACCGCTGTGCAATCCATCGGTTTTTTGGTTAATCTCCAATATCAAGTACCCAATGCCATCATATCGAATACCCATCCTGAAGTGCTTCCCTCTACCATGTTTATCATTTCTAATGTGGTTATTCTCACCACAGGAACCGTATTTGTGATGTGGTTAGGTGAGCGTATTTCTGATAAGGGGATTGGAAATGGCATTTCCCTTTTGATCATGATTGGCATTATTGCCAGGTTGCCAAAAGCTTTGGTGGCCGAATTTGATTCCCGGCTTTCGGAAGCAGGTGGAGGGCTGGTCATTTTCCTTGTTGAAATTGTTGCTCTCCTTTTTGTCATATTAGCGGTTGTTTTACTGGTCAAAGGCACAAGAAGAATTCCTATCCAATATGCAAAGCGTGTTGTTGGGAATAGACAATATGGTGGAGTCAGGCAATTTTTACCACTAAAAGTCAATTCAGCAGGAGTAATGCCGATCATTTTTGCTCAGGCATTGATGTTTATTCCTTCCACTATATCCCAGTTTTTCCCGGATAATTCCTCAGTTAAAGGATTTGCAGCTTCCTTTACTGATTTCACGTCACTTCCATACAACATTACTTTTGCCATCCTCATTATTTTGTTTACTTATTTCTATACTGCTGTTACGGTTAATTCCAAGCAGATAGCTGATGACCTTAAACGAAACGGTGGTTTTATACCTGGTGTAAAACCGGGAAAGAAGACTGCGGAATATATTGATACCATCATGAGCCGTATTACTTTACCTGGCTCAATATTTTTGGCCATAGTTGCTGTTTTTCCGGCTGTTGCCATGCAATTCAATATTAACACCCAATTTGCCCAGTTTTATGGTGGGACGTCACTACTCATTATGGTCGGTGTGGTATTGGATACCCTTCAACAAATTGAAAGCCATCTCTTGATGAGGCACTACGATGGTTTGATGAAAAGTGGCCGAGTAAAAGGGCGAAGTTCTGTATCCGGTGGAGTGGCTTAAATCCTTATCACTCGGATTAAAGGTTTTTGAAAGATAAAAAAATTAAATTAAATTTGCCCCTCTTTTAGAGGCGGTCAATATGGCGAAACAAAAGACAATTGTCCAGGATGGAGTGGTTCAAGAAGCATTGCCCAATGCGATGTTTCGTGTTGAATTAGAGAATGGCCATGAAATCTTAGCACATATCTCGGGTAAAATGCGCATGTATTACATAAGAATTTTGCCCGGGGATAAAGTCAGGGTTGAAATTTCGCCATACGATCTATCGAAAGGGCGAATTACTTATCGTTACAAATAAAGCAAAGTGTTGCTTATGAAGGTAAAAACTTCGATAAAAAAACGCAGTGCTAACTGCAAAATCGTCAAGCGTAAAGGTCGTTTGTATGTGATTAATAAACAAAACCCTCGTTATAAACAAAGACAAGGTTAGTAAATGGCACGTATTAGAGGCATAGATTTACCCCGTGAGAAAAAAGGAAAAGTGGGTTTAACTTATATTTTTGGTATTGGTCATACCCTGGCAAACCAGATCTTGAATGAAGCAGGCGTTGATCCTGATATTTTTGTTAAAGATTGGGATGATGATCAGCTCGCCAATATACGGGAAGTAATCAACAATAATTACAAAACTGAGGGTGAGCTTAGGGGTGAGATACAAACCAACATCAAGCGTATAATGGATATAGGCGCTTATAGGGGTGTAAGGCATCGTAAAGGTTTACCGGTAAATGGCCAGCGAACCCGTACAAATGCTCGCACCAGAAAAGGAAGGAAACGGACCGTGGCTAACAAGAAAAAGGCTGTCAAATAAGGCTTTGATTTTATAAATTTATTCCCAATATGGCTAAAAAGGCAAATAGAACAGTAAGCCGGAAAAAAAAGGTGAACATTGATCCCATTGGAAAGGTTTTCATCCAGGCTACGTTTAACAATATTATCATTTCAATGACGAATGGAAGCGGCCAGGTCATCACTTGGTCTTCAGCCGGTAAAATGGGTTTTAAAGGTTCCAAGAAAAACACCCCTTTTGCTGCGCAAACCGCCGCAGAAGATTGTGCCAAAGCAGCTTATGAACTTGGAATGAAAAAAGCTGATGTGTTTGTAAAGGGGCCTGGTTCTGGTAGGGAGGCTGCTATCCGGACTATTCACAATACCGGTGTCGAAATTAATTCCATTCAGGATCAGACACCGATCCCTCATAATGGATGCCGACCTCCTAAACGGAGAAGGGTTTAAATAAGTTAGAAAAAAGTTTAGCAATGGCGAGATATAAAGGTCCGCGTTCCAAAATAGCAAGAAAATTCAAGGAGCCCATATTCGGCCCCGATGAGAGTGTAGCTAAAAAGCCTTACCCACCGGGTCAGCATGGCCCTGCTAAGAGAAGGGCAAAAATGTCCGAATATGCCCTTCAACTATCCGAAAAGCAGAAGGCAAAATACATTTATGGACTTCTGGAAAAACAATTCTTTAACACCTTTAAGAAAGCCGACCGTAAGCAAGGTATTACAGGTGAAAACCTGCTCCAATTCTTAGAAGGGCGTTTGGATAATGTGGTATTTAGGCTGGGTTTATCACCTACAAGAGCCGGCGCTCGTCAACTTGTCAACCATAGGCATATAAGTGTCAATGGCGATATTGTCGATATTCCTTCATTTACTTTAAAGGAAGGTGATATTGTGGCAGTGCGTGAAAGATCCAAATCCCTGGAGGTTATTGAAGATGCTGTTAATAAAACCCAGAATAAAAAATATTCCTGGCTGGAATTTGACATAAAAAGCAAATCAGGAAAATTCCTTAATTACCCCAGCCGTGATGAAATTCCTGAGAATATTAAAGAAACATTAATTGTGGAGTTGTACTCAAAATAACGGAATTACTTATGACAGACAGTAATAACAATGCGCTAACCGCTATAAATTTCCAAAAACCTGAGAATGTCGTAATGCAAAAGTCCTCAGACTTTGAAGGGACTTTTGAATTTGGCCCCCTTGAAACTGGTTATGGTGTAACTGTAGGTAATGCCTTAAGAAGAACCCTGTTATCATCTTTGGAAGGGTATGCCATCACTAACATCAAGATTCCGGAGGCTAGCCATGAGTTTTCCAGCATTAATGGGGTGAAGGAAGATGTTGTGGAGATTGTTCTTAATCTGAAGCAGGTTCGTTTCAAGAAAATCGGAGAAGAAGAAGAGGAAACCATTTACATAAAAACCAATAGTCAGGAAATCATCACCGGCAATGATATAAGCAAAGCATCTAATAATTTTCAGGTTTTAAACCCCGATATTGTTATTTGTAAGATGGAACCCTCCGTAAATTTGGAAATGGAAATTAAGGTAGAAAAAGGAAGAGGGTTTGTTGAGGCTGAAGAAAATAAACCCGAGGATGGACCGATTGGACTGATTCCGTTAGATGCTACATTTTCTCCCATAAAACGGGTTAAATACCATGTGGAAGATACCCGTGTAGGGCAGGTAACCGATTACGAAAAGCTATTATTAACCATTTCCACGGATGGTTCACTGCACCCTGAAGAAGCCCTCAAAGAAGGGGCAAAGATTCTTATTCAGCATTTCATGCTTTTCTCTGATGAAAATATTACTGTGGATGAAGAATCTAAAGCTGATGAAGAGCAAGTGGATGAAGATTACCTACACATGCGTAAATTACTGAAAACCCCACTTACTGATTTAGATCTTTCCGTCAGGGCTTATAATTGCTTGAGGGCAGCAAATATCAAAACCTTAGGAGATTTGGTCAACCATGATGTGGCTGATCTTTTAAAATTCAGGAATTTTGGTAAGAAATCCCTTTCCGAATTGGAAGATTTAGTTCGTGAAAAAGGCCTTACATTCGGAATGGATGTTTCGAAGTATAACCTCGATGAAGATTAATTAACATGAGACACGGAAATAAAATTAATTCACTTAGTAGGAAATCATCCCATCGTAAGGCCATGCTGGCTAATCTGGCCAATTCCCTCATCACGCATAAGCGGATAAAAACCACCTTACCCAAGGCTAAGGCCTTACGTAAATACGTGGAACCTCTTATAACACGATCAAAATACGATAACACCCATTCACGCCGAATGGTATTTAGTGATTTAAGGGATAAGGAAGCGGTGAAAGAATTATTCATAACCGTTGCCGATAAGGTCGGGGATAGGCCAGGTGGTTATACAAGGATCATTAAACTGGGTAATCGCTTAGGTGATAATGCGGAAATGGCAATGATTGAATTGGTTGATTTCAACGAACACCTCCTGGAAGAAAAAGCCAAATCCGGAAAAAGGAAAAGGCGAAGGAGAAGAAGAGGCGGATCTAAAAAAGCTTCTGAAGAAAAGGAAACCGCTCAAACCAATACTGAGGCGCTTTCTGAAGCCACCGAGGAAGAATCGGGTACTGATCATGAAGGCCAAACTGAAGAAACTTCATCCGAGCAAACCGAGGATGACGAAGGGGAACAACAGGCCACTGAAGAAGCATCCGGTGAGGAACAAGCGACTGAAGAACAATCCGGTGAAGATCAAAGCGATCAAGAAAAAGGGGATGAAGGGCAAAGCAGTGAAGAGACTGATGAACAAGGTAGCGACCAAACTGACAATCGAGAAAATGAAGGAGGAGATGAAGAAACCGATAAAAAGCAAGAATAATTTGGTTCCTGATAAATCAAACAATCAAAAAAAGGATAAGGTCAAAAATTTGGCTTTATCCTTTTTTTTTGTTTGGCAATGAATAATTGAATTTTATTTGTTTAAGCGAATGAAAGCTTGAAAAATGGATCAAAAAAATGGTAATCCAGCTGTATTAGTACTGGCCGATGGCACTTATTTTTATGGGCAAGCGGTAGGAAAGAAAGGTACCACTACAGGTGAAGTTTGTTACAATACTGGTATGACCGGATACCAGGAAATTTTTACGGATCCTTCTTATTATGGCCAGATCATGACTATGACCAGCGTTCATATAGGAAATTATGGGATTAAATCCACTGAAAGCGAGTCCCAAAGCCCTAAAATCAATGGTCTTGTTTGTCGAAATTTTTCGAACCAATATTCCAGAAAAATGGGTGACCGGTCCCTTCAGCAATTTTTTGAAGATAATGGGTTAGTAGGTATTGCTGGTGTTGACACTCGTGCTTTGGTAAAACATGTAAGGGAAAAGGGCGCAATGAATGCTTTAATATCCTCCGAAAACAGCAATTTGGAAGATTTATTAAGCCAGTTGGGTCAAACTCCTGAAATGGAGGGCTTAGAGCTATCCACTAATGTAACCACTCAAGAAAGCTTTACCAAAGGTAATCCCGATGCGTCTTTCAGAGTAGCCGTTTTGGACTTGGGTATCAAATCTACCATTCTCGATCAATTAGTAGACCGGGGATGCTATTTAAAAGTTTTTCCTGCCAAAACGGAGTTTCAGGAAATTAATGAATGGGAGCCGGATGGTTACTTTGTTTCCAATGGCCCCGGAGATCCCGCAGCCGTTAATTATGCCATTGATACGGTTAAGGGTATGCTTAACACGAATAAACCTTTTTTCGGTATATGCTTGGGGCATCAGCTTTTTGCCCTTGCTATGGGATGTGAAACCTATAAAATGCACAATGGTCACCGGGGGATCAACCATCCTGTTAAAAATTTGATCACACAGCGGTGTGAAGTAACTTCCCAAAACCATGGTTTTGCTGTGGATCATAACTCTGTCGAAAATCACGAAGACTTGGAAGTTACCCACCTAAATCTTAATGATAATTCTGTGGAAGGACTGAAAAGTAAAACTTTTGATGCCTTTTCCGTTCAATACCATCCCGAAGCTTCCCCTGGTCCTCATGATGCCCGTTACCTTTTTAATCATTTTCATGAGTTATTGACTCGATTTAAGGGTCACTCTGTTCACTAATATTTTCTTTATTCAAAAAATACAACCCTATTTATGAGCTACTTTGCTGAAATTCA
>CAZJWK010000002.1:31822-95218 GCA_964549595.1 uncultured Sphingobacteriales bacterium
CCGAAGCTTCCCCTGGTCCCCATGATGCGCGTTATCTTTTTAATCACTTTCATCAATTATTGAGTCAATACAAAGGTCACTCCGTTCAATAAAATTTTTTTCTTTATTCAAAAAATACAACCCTATTTATGAGCTACTTTGCTGAAATTCAGGCCAGACAAATTTTAGATTCCCGGGGTACCCCAACTGTGGAAGTGGAAGTTACCACCGAAGAAGGCATAGTGGAAAGGGCCTCTGTGCCATCAGGGGCTTCTACTGGGGAATATGAGGCCGTGGAGTTGAGGGATAAGGATAAACATTATTATCGCGGTAAATCGGTGAATAAAGCCGTAAAAAATGTCAACGATCAAATTGCGCCTAAACTTTTTGAATTTGATGTGTTCCAGCAGCAAGCCATCGACCAATGCATGATTGATTTAGACGGCACTGAAAACAATTGGGTGCCAATGCCATTCTGGGTGTTTCACTGGCTGTAGCCCGAGCCGGAGCGGCCGAGGCTGGATTACCCCTTTATCAATATTTAGGCGGAGTAGGCGCTAACACCTTGCCTGTTCCCTTAATGAACATCCTCAATGGAGGGGCTCATGCTGATAATAAGACCGATTTTCAGGAATTCATGATTATGCCTGTTCATACCTATTCTTTTAGCGAAGCTTTGCGTATGGGCACTGAAGTTTTTTACAGCCTCAAGGAAGTCCTTAAGCAAGGGGGACATTCCACTAATGTAGGAGATGAAGGGGGCTTTGCACCGGATTTAAAATCCAATGAAGAGGCTGTGGAGACAGTGATTAAGGCAATCGAGGAAGCCGGTTTCAAGGCCGGAAAAGATATTAAAATCGCGTTGGATGCTGCCTCATCCGAATTTTATGATAGCCAAAAAGAAATTTACCACTTCCATAAATCCACTGGTGAACAATTGACTGCTCAACAAATGGCTGATTATTGGAATAAGTGGGTCGACCAATATCCTATTGTGTCCATTGAGGATCCATTAGATGAAAATGACTGGGAAGGTTGGCATAACCTGACCAAACAACTTGGCCATAAGGTTCAGCTTGTTGGGGATGATTTCTTTGTCACTAATACTAAAAGGCTTCAGAAGGGTATCCAGGAATCTTCTGCTAATTCGATACTAATTAAATTCAACCAAATCGGTACCCTTTCAGAAACCATTGAAGCGGTAAATATGGCTTTGAAGCAAGGCTGGACTTCTATTATTAGCCACCGCTCCGGTGAAACCGAAGATACTTTTATTGCCGATCTGGCGGTTGCCTTGAATACCGGTCAAATTAAAACGGGTTCATTATCCAGAACGGACCGGATTGCCAAGTATAATCAATTGCTTCGTATTGAGGAAGAGTTGGGTGAGCAAGCTATTTATGCCGGTGAGTTTTTTAATTTCTAAATCATTTTAAAGAGCGGAATGGGTTTTCTCGTTCCGCTTATTATTTTGCTTAGCAAAAAGGTCCATCCAATAACTATTGTTTGAATTCCTTTCAGTGATTTTTTTATTTTTGGAAAAGCTTTTGTTATGAAGGAGCAATACCTGAATATCCTTAAAAATAAATACTTCATCGTTACCGCTATTGTTTTGGTTTGGATGACTTTCTTTGATAGCAACAACTTTATCCATATAGTCAATAAAACAGTGAAATTACAAGCGTTAAAGAAAGAGAAGAACTATTACCTGGAAAAGATGAAAGAAACCAAAAAAGCAAGGCGAGAGCTTATGAAAAACGGGGAATCCCTGGAAAGGTTTGCCCGTGAAAAATACTTTATGAAAAAGCCTAATGAAGATTTATACGTGGTTATTGAAGAAGATAACCAGCATGATTAATGCATTGCTAATTGCTCTTCAGGGCCCTCTTTAATTTATCGATTTTTACATTGCATTCTTCAAATTCCTCTTCAGGATTGGCATCAAAGGTGATGGCCGAGCCAACGGGGATAGATACATATTGATTATCAGCATTGTAAAGGAAGGACCTGATGATCACATTGAAATCAAAATCCCCCCAGGGAGTGATATAACCTATTGCACCAGAAAAAATACCCCTTTTGAAATTTTCATATTTTTCAATAAGTGTCATTGCGCTAACCTTTGGTGCTCCGGTCATTGAACCCATTGGGAAAGCATTTTTAATGGCTTCTATGGTATCCGTTTGGTCAGTCATCTCTGCGGTTACTGTGGATATCATTTGATGGACGGCAGGAAAGGGGTATATTCCAAACAATTCTTCTACCTGCACAGAACCCGGGATGGCACTTTTGGCCAGGTCATTTCTTACAAGGTCTACTATCATGACATTTTCAGCCCTTTCCTTATCATTATTCCTGAGCGCTTCTTTTAAGGCTTTATCTTTTTCCGGGGTTTGGCCCCGCTTAATGGTACCCTTAATAGGCTGGGATATAAGTTTTCTACCGGTTTTCTTCAAAAAACGCTCCATGCTTGCAGAAATAACATAATGTTCATGGTAACGATAAAAACAAGCAAAGGGCGTTGGTGAGGTTTTCATTAAATCCTTAAAAAGTGAAAAGGGATTTAACCTGGTCTTTTCGGCATAAAATTCCTGGCAAAAGTTGACTTCATAAACATTGCCATCAATAATCTCCTGGATTAAGGAATTAGCCCTGCTTATGTACTCCTTTCGAGGGAGGTTGTTATAGAATCTAACGCTTTGGGAATTTTTATTCTTCCTCGTTTCGCATTCCGTTTGAATATTTTGGTATAGTTGTTCAATGGTTGATTGGTTAGGACCGTAAATGATTAAATCATTCTTTTTAAGGGCAATCACCCATTCGGGGATAAAAAAGTGCAAGTCATCAAATTGTTGATTGTCCTCATTTTTAGAAGATAATGCTTCCAAATCATTTTTTAGGTCATAGGCCAAATGCCCAAAACACCATTCATTGTTCAGCCAATGGCTAAGGGCTTCAAAATTTTTTCCTTTTGGGGATGAAAATATTTGGTCTTTGGCTCCTCCACCGACCAGTAAATCATAGGTATGATATTGCGGGGAAGCGTCAGCAGTTGTTTGAGAATAAAAATTATTGGAGTCAAGGTAACAGAATACCGAATAATTTTCTAAAAGAGCGAGGATATTATTTCGTAAGGAGGAATGGTTTCCCTCCCAGCGAAAATGCTTTTCCTTCATGGATTTACCCTTTTCCTAACGCATGAGGTAAAGTTTTCCGATATTTTTTTCGAAAAATTGATCACCTGCGGTTTTTCGATGGTCAATGCTTTCTCCATTCAGGTAAGCCTTTACTTTATAAAAATAAACACCGTTTCCTACCGGGTCCCCAAATTCATCCTTTCCGTGCCAGACATAATTGGTTTTGTTAACACCAATATTTAGGGGGCCAAGTTCATCTTTGGTAATTTCTTTTATGACTTTCCCTCTGATAGTCATTATTTGGATATTGATTTTATCGGGGACCTGAGAACCTGTTAGGGTAAACACAAAACGCATACGGCTGGTAAAAGGGTTGGGATAGGGGTAAAAATTGGTGATAGTGGATTCGTTAATGACTTTAAATTGCTTTTGGTACAACCTATTCCCTGATCGGTTCCCGGTTTCGTCCTTTGCTTGTATTTTAAGTTCGTAATCGCCGTTTTTCAAGCTTTTCTGCGGCTCATACATGACGGTAGCTTTATTTTGTTTCCCGTTTTCAGCCGGATAGAAATCCAGATCTTCCTGGTAGTCCAGCTTTTGTTCCTTACCCCCGGGCTTTTTTAATAAAACCTTGATTTGAGCAGTATCATTCAGTAGTAAATAGTTGTTGTCATCCTCTGCTTTAATTCGGATTTTCGGTTGTGGGGAAACTATGGCTCCGTCCATTATATGTCTGCCATTAAATGTGACATCAATGGCGGGATCTGTTTTGTCCTTCTTGACATAAAAATCTCTTGTAATCACGTTGTTGAACAGGTACTGCTCCGGTTGATCCAATTCCGGATTAACAGTGGACCTTATAGTGTAGGAACCGGAAAGGTTATTGGTGGGCCATTTTTTTCCATCAATAATGGAATCTTTTGGATCCAGGGGATTATGGGTTTTACTTACATTAAATACCTGGTTACGGTTATCATCCAAAATTTTATGCTTCCATAACACACTGTCCATTGCAAACTGACTAATGTTTTGATAGGCAGTTTTGAATCTTAAACTATCTCCTTGTTGCAATGTATCCTTATAAAAATTAAAAGCCAAATTGGGCTGAATAGTACCTTCCGGAACAAATTCATAAAGCACTATCCAATTAGCCAGTTTTGGAGGTGTGACATTAGTGGAATCGAAAAAATCTGCTTTTAACTTGAGAAATGGATATTGCTCTGCGTTTATGTCTTCAATAGAGTGACTACCTGTTGGCAAGTCTGTTTTTAACGTTTCCTCATCACCGTTTTTTTTAACACCAATAATGGAAAAAGAAGCAGAATCATCTGAGGGACTTTCTAGTGGAGAAGTTTGAAGGGTGGCTTCCTGCCAGTTTTTGGATGGCCCTATCAATGTAGATGTGACCTGTCCAAAAGGTTGTATTGGAGCCATTTGCAAAGTGGTGCTTAGGTTCTGATTAGACGGTTGGGTAGAAATGCTTGTATCCGGGAGTTTTTCAGATGTTGAACCAATTGCCTCACCTTTTTCCCCTTTCAGGATATAAGGCCAGCCATTCTTTATTTGTCTTATTTGGTCACCGCCCAAATTTTCTATTTTTCGATAGACCTCTCCCCACAAGTTTTCAAATTGATGCTCATTTCGGGTAGAGAGTAATATCTTATACCCGTTGGGGATGGAATCCAAATGATTAAGGAAATCCTTGACAACAGCAGTATCTATTTCCCCGTTATTCTTTGTCCAATCGAACGTGAATACACCAGTGTATTTTTTATTATGGCCGTCTTTGTCGCCTACGTTTGACAATTTATTGTAAGGGCTTTCATAATAAAACCTTTCTACTTGATCCGGCTCAATGGCGAGGACAAGTACTCCATTTTTAGGCCCCCCATAGTAAAGAAGCTGAGATCCTCTATTCTCATATCGGAATGTAATACCTTGAGGCCTTACATTCGTCTTATAACGTCCTCTCACTTGGCGGTTAAAATTTAATATTCTACTCCCCGTATCAATGGTCATATCCCTGGTTTTACTACCTAAAATCTGGTAATAATTACCTTGCGCCCACCCTGATGGGCTACCTTTAATATATATAAAGGAACTGGTTTCCCAGGCATTGTTTCCATTATTGCCTTTTAACCGAACCCGCCAGAAATAAACTGTTGAATCCTTATTAAGTAGCCTTGTATTCCATCCTACGAAAGATCCGTCTTTAATAGGTCCGGAGCTTTTCTTATAAGGACTGGAAAATGAAGGGGTTGTGTCAATTTCAAATTCATAAGTGGCTTGATTAAGGAAAAGGTTGTTAGCTTGTGCTTTTAGCCTGACATTTTTTTGAGGTACGATGCCAAATTCCCGTGGCGAAATGGGGCTAACTCCCTTTGAAGGGAAGAATTTCTCAATTATAGCCGTATTATTGCTTTCACTGATTTCACGTATCTTTTTCTTTGGGTCTAATGTGATTTTGAATTTATTTTTTCCTTTGAATTTGCTATTGGGTTTTATGTAAATCACTGTCGTATCACTGAAATAGGGGGCTTTTATTTTAAAGGAATCGTAAACCTTAGAGGAAAAATCAGCAAAAGTTTGTTTGACCCTGATCGAGAAGGAATCATTAACAGCCCTCCCCAGATTTGAGGTTATAATGCTTAACCCGAAAGAATCCATTGAAGTGTTAGGATTAGAGGGGATAAATTTTATTTGGGCTTTGTTTGTTTCGTAATCGGGCTTTTTCGGTGAATAAAGTTTCAAGGCAGGATCTCCTTGCAATGTTTTTTGAAAGATTTGGTTTTCATTTTGAATATGATATCGAGAGGAGCCTCCATCATGCTTAAAGTCGTTAATTGTGCCCAATAGGATATCACCTAAGTTTTGCCCGTATTTTTTCTGGAATAAATTTTTGTAAAAGTCTCTTGTATAGGGCTGAAGGAAACTTGGGAAGCTGAAATGGGATTCAGCAAGCCAAGCAATTCCTCCCTTTTTGGACATAATGAATCGATCCACCATTTTCGGCGATGGATTGTACGAATCACCCAATATACAGCCACTAAAGTAGAATATGGGATAGTTGGCTTTGTTTTGGGTATAGGCCTCTGGCTCCCCAATATCCACTTCCAGTTTTTCAGCCGCACCATGCCCAAAATAATTTACCATTTGCAAACCATTGTTAAGCTTTTCTATAAAATCCGCTTTAAGGGTTTTGTCGACCGGGAAGGACTTACTTTTCGAAAGGTTATAAATATTGGCCCCAAAATTGGTATCCCTTGCAATATCCGCGTAATTTCTCAAATAGGTTTTGATTCGTTCGTTAAGGCCTTTACCTTTACCCCCTGCTATATGCATAAGATTTTTTCGCCACTTGAGCCCTTCCTGCTTGGTTTTGATTTGGTTTTCGTAAGCAGTAAGCTTATTAAAATAGTTGAGGGCTTTTTGATTGTCGGTGGCAGGTATGCGACCCACAGCTACCGGAATATTGGTAGTTTTTTGGTTAAATTTTTTAAGGTTGTAGACGAATAAATTATCTGAGGGAGGGTTCCCGATAGCAGGCACCAAATCTTCGTTAATAAGATTCTCTCTTCTTACGTGTTTGTTAGAGAGCCCATTTCCCAATAATAAGAGGTAATCCGGCAATTTGGATCTTTTAGCCAGGCTTTTCATAAAATACCGGATGGATAACGGATGATGGATACCGTAACTAAATTGGTTAAAAAGGTCTGAAACGTAAACTTTATTGACTGTATAATCCCTCGAGCGATAATTGGCATATTGTTGGGCTACTTTTTTTAGCTTTTTGTTGGTGATTATTAGATACTCGAGGTCTTCCGGGATTTTTTGATCGAAATTTTTCATTTCCACCTTAACCGGGTCCACTTTAGTCAATTTGTTTTCATCAGTAAGTAATAAATCTTGTTTCCCCACTATGGCAGGGATTAATGCCTTAAACTTATTTTGGGCAAGGGTTCCTTTCACAATGGCCTGATTGGCTTTATCAAAAATTAACGGTTTATTAAGATTAGAAGGATATCCGGGAAATTCAACCAGGTATTGGCCGTTGTTCTTTTTATTGAAGGCAAAGCTGAAAGGTAATGTCCCACCAAGCTCAAATGTTTTAGGGTATTTGAGTTTGATATAAAATATATAACACCGCCCGTAACCAATATTGCCAGGTGATTGAAATCGGGGAGTGCGTTTTATATTAAATTTAGTCTTTTTATTTTTTAAGGCTTTCTGATTTAGGGGAAATGTTTCTAACTTATATTGGAAAGATTTATGCCAAACGTTGTGTTTGACCTGCCCGCCATTTACACGGATTTCTGTTCGGTGATTATATCGCTCTCCTGAGTTGTCTTCGTAGAATCCGTTTTTTTCGGGGCTGAACAATAATAATTCTGCCTTTGGTTGGGGGCCGGCTTGGTAGAAGTTTTCGGTATTGATAGAAAAGTTTCTGTCTATATAGGGTGTATATTCCACGGACCACCCTTCGCCTGTTGTGTAATGGGAATTGCCAAAAACACCAGCATTCTCAACATTGGAAAACCCGGATCGGTAATCCTTTTGGATTGTATAATTACGGTTGGTTAGGGTAAGGCCTGTTTTAATAAAGTACTTCTCGGGGTTGTAATTAGCATAATTGGTGTTTTTGATGGTTTTGTAACGCTTCCCATTCGCTCCTTGCTTCCAGGTCAGAAAATAAGATGCTGAGTCCGTGTAAAGGCTTGAAAATTTATGGGGTTGATCTTCAGGGTTTTTATAGAGTCCCGAGTCCAGGGCGCCGTCATTTTTTTCCCCCAAAAAAATGATATGATCACCCTGGTCAAAGCTGTTATCTCCACCTGTTTGAATACGGATGGGCTGCTCTTTGCCCATATTAAATAACTGAAAATTATTGGGGTCAATGGTAGAAGGATTAATGCTGGTTTTTTGATCTATTGATTTAAAAGTGATTTTATAAACTCCTTTTTCGCCCACTTTAAATTTCAGGTAAGTCTGGTTTGGGTTAATCCATTCATTGGAAGGAACCTGGCTATCCGCAAAAAAAGGAAGGGATATTAGTAGGAGACTTGAAGTCACTAAAACCTTGTTCATATTTTGTTTTTATTCCTATAGTTATGAACAAAGAAACAAAGATATTCTAATAAAAGGTTTCTTATTGGGTTTTTCATTTTAAGTGGGTTCTACTATCAAAGGATTTAAATGAACCATTTATTTCCTGTTGTAATTTCATTTTAATGGCCTAAAAATACTATTTATCTTTAAATTTGCAAAAATAAAATAGCCGGGAATTGAATTATGAATCCAATGTCAATCATTTATAGTGCTGATAGCAAATACGTGGATTCCTTGTACAAAACCTACAAAGACAATCCGGAAGCAGTTGACGAAACCTGGAGGCAATTCTTTGAAGGGTTTGATTTTGCCCTTACTATGAATGGAACGGGACAGGATTTATCGGAAGGGCAACTTCAAAAGGAAATCAATGTTTACCGGTTGATTGAAGGCTACCGTTACAGGGGGCATTTATTGTCTGATACCAACCCGATTCGAGAGCGGAAAGACCGGGAGGCGCACTTGTCCCTTGAACATTA
The DNA here is from genome assembly GCA_964549595.1 of uncultured Sphingobacteriales bacterium. Classification (GTDB taxonomy): domain Bacteria; phylum Bacteroidota; class Bacteroidia; order CAILMK01; family CAYYUA01; genus CAZQQN01. Next base: position 40,524 of record CAZJWK010000002.1, read on the forward strand.
TGGTTTAAGTGAAAACGATTGGGATTCAGAATTTTTAGTGGGAAGCGATTTAGGCTTAGGCACGGCTACTTTAAGGGACATTATCAATCACCTTCAGAAAATTTATACAGGTTCCATAGGTGTCGAGTATAAACACATCAGAAAGAATGAGCACCTGGAATGGGTTAAAGGAAAATTTGAACAGGAATATCCTAACTTAAAGTTCTCATTAAATAAGAAGAAAAGAATACTGGAAAAGCTAAATGAGGCTGCGGTATTCGAGAATTTTCTCCATACCAAATACGTGGGCCAAAAGAGGTTTTCCCTTGAGGGTGGTGAAAATACCATTCCCGCTCTGGATGCTATTATTTCAGACAGTGCTGAGCAAGGTGTACAGGAGGTTGTCTTAGGCATGGCTCATCGAGGAAGGTTAAATGTGTTAGCGAATATTCTTGGTAAGACTTATGAATACATATTCAGTGAGTTTGAGGGAGAAGCCGAGCCGGATTTAACGATGGGTGACGGGGACGTTAAATATCACCTCGGTTTTGGTTCACAGGTTCAAACCTCCGAAGGTAAAGACGTTCATGTCAAACTGGCTCCTAACCCTTCTCATTTGGAGTCTGTGGATCCCGTTGTTGAGGGTTATGCCCGTGGAAAATCAGATGTCCTGTACAATGAGGATTCTAACAAAATTTTACCCATTTTACTTCACGGGGATGCAGCCTTATCCGGTCAGGGAGTTGTTTACGAGGTAATGCAGATGTCCGCTTTAGATGGTTATACAACGGGCGGAACCATCCATTTTGTAATCAACAACCAAATTGGATTTACCACGGATTTTGATCAAGGTCGTTCTTCAGATTACTCCACAAGCGTGGGAAAAGTAGTGGATACACCGATTATTCATGTGAACGGGGACGATGCAGAGGCTGTGGTGTATGCGGTTCAATTGGCGGTTGAATTTCGTCAGAAATTTAACCATGATATTTTCGTGGACATGGTTTGTTACCGCAAACACGGCCACAACGAAGGAGACGATCCAAAAATTACCCAACCAAGCCTCTATCAAAAAATTGCGGACCATCCGGATCCCAGGGAAGTTTATAGCCAGCGGCTGGTTGAAGAGGGAGATATTGAAGCGCAAATGGCGAAAGACCTCAAAAAGGATTTCAAGAAAAAGCTTCAGGACCGCCTTAATATGGTCCGGGAACAACCCTTGGAATATGAATACCAAGAGCCGGATAAGGAATGGCGAAAATTAAGAAGATCTCAGCCTGAGGATTTTAACGAATCTCCTGATACTAGTGTGAGTAAGGAATCTCTTGAAAAAGTAATTAAGGCATTAACCTATAAACCGGAAGAATTTACCCCCATAAAACAAATAAAAAAGGAGCTTGAAAAACGCCAAAAGGGTTGGGAAGAAGGGCAATTTGATTGGGCTTTAGGGGAATTGACGGCTTATGGCACCTTAATGCTTGATGGCAATGATGTTAGATTAAGTGGTCAGGATACAGTGAGGGGTACTTTTGCTCATCGGCATTCTGTTATCTTTGACGCTAATGATAATACGCCCTTTAACAGCCTTAATCACATTGATAACGCTAAAGGGAATTTTCGTGTGTATAATTCCCTTCTGTCAGAAAACGCTGCTTTGGGATTTGAATATGGTTATGCCCTGGCTTATCCTTATTCGTTGACCATTTGGGAAGCGCAATTCGGAGATTTTAATAATGGTGCACAAACCGTGATTGATCAGTTTATTGCCTCCGGAGAATCCAAATGGCAAAAAATGAACGGATTGGTAATGCTTCTTCCTCATGGTTACGAGGGGCAAGGGCCGGAACATTCAAATGCCCGGCCCGAAAGGTTTCTGCAACTTGCCGCTGAGCAAAATTTAGTATTGGGCAATTTTACAACACCCGCCAATTTTTTCCATGCCCTGAGGCGGCAACTCAAATGGGAATTCCGAAAGCCGTTGATTGTCATGAGTCCAAAATCCCTCCTGAGGCATCCTCGCTGCGTTTCGGATATTAGTGAGTTTACAGAGGGAAAATTCAGAGAGCTCATTGATGATGAAGCGTTTAGGGATAATCCCGAAAAAGCGGAGCGGGTTTTGTTATGCAGCGGCAAAGTTTATTACGACTTGTTAGCCAAAAAAGAGGAACAAGGGATCGATAACATAGCCATTATTCGATTGGAACAACTATACCCCATGCCTGAAAATCAATTGGAGGCTGTTTACGAAAGGTATAGCAATGCGGATTTTTATTGGGTTCAGGAAGAGCCCAAAAATATGGGACCTTGGACTTACTTACTAAGGTGGGAGGAAAACTGTAAACATTTAAAATTGATTGCCAGAAAAGCGAGTGCTTCACCTGCTACTGGTTTTCACAAAGTCCATGAGCGGGAGCAGCAAGCTATTGTCAATGAAGCATTAGGGTTAGAATGATCAACTGAGAACAATAAATAATTATTCACCATGCCAGTAGATATTAAAGTGCCCAACATTGGAGAATCTGTTAGTGAAGTAACTATTTCCAGCTGGACGAAAAATGAAGGGGATTATGTGGAAATGGATGAAGTCATTTGCGAGATAGAATCCGATAAAGCTACCTTTGAGCTCAATGCCGAGGATGATGGTATTTTACATATTGAGGTTGAAGAGGGCGAAACGGTTAGTGTAGGTGATAAAGTCGCTTCCATTGATACTGAAGCGGCTGCTCCTGAGAAGGCAAGTGAGGAAGAAGAAAAAGCTGAAGCGGTTTCTGAGGAAACTGAGAAAAAAGAAAGTGCTCCTGCTGCCGAACCTGAAGGTAAGCAAACCTACGCCACGGGTACTCCATCGCCTGCTGCTAAGAAGATTTTAGATGAAAATGGTATCAACCCGGATGAAGTGAAGGGAACGGGTAAAGATGGGCGCATTACAAAGGATGATGCGCAAAAAGCTGTTGCTGAAAAGTCAGCTCCCAAGGAAAAAGCAGAAAAAACTAAGGAGGAACCTGCTAAAGAAAAAGCTTCTTCCGAAAACGAAACCCCCGAGTTGGGTGAAGCACCCAAACCTAAAAGTCACGGGATAACCCGCGAGGTCAGAAAAGAAAAAATGACCACGCTAAGGAAGACCATCTCCAAAAAACTGGTGGCTGCTAAGAATGAGACGGCCATGCTAACCACCTTCAATGAGGTAGACATGAAAAACCTCATGGATCTGCGCAAAAAATACAAAGACCCATTCAAGGAAAAGTTTGATGTAAACCTGGGTTTCATGTCTTTTTTTGCGAAGGCAGTTTGTGAAGCCGTCAAGGAATATCCTGCCGTTAATGCCAAGATCCTTGAGGAAGAAGAAGCCATTGAATACTATGACTATGTGGACCTTGGTATTGCCGTTTCCACTCCACGGGGATTGGTGGTCCCGAATATCAGGAATGCCGAATCCATGAGTTTTGAAGAAATAGAAAAATCGGTCATCCATTTTGCACAGAAGGCCAGGGATAATAAGATAGGTGTGGATGAAATGCAGGGAGGCACATTTTCCATCACCAATGGAGGCATTTTTGGCTCTATGCTTTCCACCCCGATACTGAATGCCCCACAATCAGCCATTTTAGGGATGCACAATATTGTGGAGAGGCCCGTGGCTATTGATGGAGAAGTAGTGATCAGACCCATTATGTACGTAGCACTTTCCTATGATCACAGGCTGGTTGATGGCAAGGAATCGGTTAGTTTCCTTTACCGGATTAAGGAGTTCATTGAGGACCCTGCCAGGTTATTATTAGGGGTTTAATGGATTCATTAAATTTAAATACAAGAAAAACAATCATTTAGCCAACAAAAGATAATTCTAAACCAATGGCAAAATACGATGTTACGGTAATCGGATCAGGACCCGGTGGTTATTACGCGGCGATCCGTTGCGCGCAATTAGGTTTCAAAACAGCCATCATTGAAAAGTATGATTCTTTGGGAGGTACTTGTCTGAACGTGGGTTGCATCCCTTCAAAAGCCCTTCTGGATTCCACCCATCTTTACCATGATGCCGTTACGGAATTTCCTGAGCATGGTATTCAAATAGAGGACAAGGGGATAGATTTTAAACAAATGATAGAGCGGAAACGCCAAGTCGTTAAGCAAACTGTGGATGGGATCAATTTTTTAATGAAAAAGAATAAGATTGACGTTTATACGGGTGTTGGGAGTTTCAAGGATAAGAATACCATTACCGTTCATAAAAATGATGATTCCACTGAAGAGGTGAGTACGGATAAAACCATTATAGCTACCGGTTCTAAACCCTCTTCGCTACCTAACATAGAGATTGATAAAGAACGGATTATTTCTTCAACCGAAGCCCTTGAGCTTTCCGAGGTACCCGGAAAAATGGTGGTAATAGGAGGGGGATACATTGGTTTGGAAATGGGTTCCGTATACAAAAGGCTTGGCACGGAGGTAAAAGTACTTGAATATTTGGATAGCGTGCTACCCAATATGGAAAAAGCCCTGGGTAAAGAATTGAAAAAAGTGCTTAAGAAACAAGGAATGAATTTTCATTTCAATACGAAGGTGACAAGTGTTGAAAATACAGGGGAAGGAGTAGTGGTCAAGGCCGAAAACAAAAAAGGGGAAGCTCAGGAATTTCAGGGTGATTATTGCTTAGTTGCTGTGGGAAGAAAGGCTTATACCCAAAATTTAGGTCTGGAAAATGTTGGACTCTCTACTGATGATCACGGAAAAGTAACTGTAAATGAGCAACTCGAAACTCAGGTTCCGGGTATTTACGCCATTGGTGATGTGGTTGCCGGACCCATGCTTGCCCATAAAGCTGAGGAAGAAGGCAGTTTTGTAGCAGAAGTGATGGCCGGGCAAAAGCCCCATATGAATTATAACCTTATCCCAGAAGTGGTCTATACTTGGCCCGAAGTGGCTTCTGTGGGTTACAAGGAATATGAGCTTAAAGAAAAGGGGTTTGAATACAAAACAGGTAGTTTCCCTTACAGGGCTTCTGGAAGAGCAAGGGCTAGTAATGATTTGGATGGAGAAGTTCGTGTTTTTGCCGATAGCCAAACTGATGAATTATTGGGTGTACACATTATTGGTCCGCGGGCCTCTGATATGATTGCTGAGGGTGTTGTGGCTATGGAATACAGGGCCTCTGCTGAGGATATTGCGCGCATGAGCCATGCCCATCCGACTTTTACAGAAGCCATAAAAGAAGCTTGCTTGGCTGCTACCGATGACCGGGCCATTCACATTTAAAACCTTAAAATTTAAAACGTCAAAAACTGAAAACTATGCATTACTTAGCGTTTTTATTGATCATTGGTATGAGCTTAACAGCTTGTCAAAACAATTCGAAAGAACAAACCAACAAGGAAGAGGACGATAACAAAGCGTCAGATTCCGTTGCGATGAAAAAGGAAAAAGATCAGTATGATACGGTTCATTACGGGAAAAAGATAAAGGAGAAAGGGGCGTTATCACTGGCTTCGGCACTGGATTCTATGGGTGATAAGGAGGAATACCATGCTAAGGTAAAAGGCAAAGTGACTTCCGTTTGTCAAAAGAAAGGTTGCTGGATGAAATTAGAACGGCCTGATGGCCAATCCATGCGAGTAACCTTTAAAGATTATGGTTTTTTTGTCCCGAAAGACCTTGCCGGAGAAAAAGTGGTCATGCAGGGAAAGGCTTACACAGATACCCTTTCTGTGAAGCATAGGAAGCATTTTGCCCGTGATGCGGGAAAATCAGAGAAAGAAGTTGAGGAAATAACCGAGCCGAAAATGCAGGTTGCTTTTAAAGCGGAGGGGGTTAAAATTCTGCAATAAATTTCACCCTATAAGATCCCGAAGGAAATGGATATTTGATTGATGAGGTGTTTCTCTTACGCTGCTTTGTTTTAAGCCAAAGGGTTTCTTAAAAGCCATATTCAAGAGTCCCTGATTATTTATAATTTATATTTAACTTTTTAACTGTCTAAAAAGGAAATGCCTAAATAACATAATAGAGCCGACCAAAGGTCAACAAACGGCATCGAACTATTCGGGCATTTCCATTTAGTCAACCATAAGCAAATAAACATTGGCTCTTAACTCAGGTCAAGCAGGGGTTATAAATCATTGTTGACTCGAAAGGTTGAACTAAAACTACAACCGATCATCTCGGCTTCTTAAGCAATGATCGGTTAAAACAACCGCTGTCATGGCTTCTACAATTGGTACCGCTCTTGGCACTACACAGGGATCGTGCCTTCCCTTTCCTTCAAGGTTTACCTCATTGCCTGATTTATCAACCGTTTTTTGTGGTTTGGCGATGGTCGCCACTGGTTTAAAAGCTATCCGAAATTCCAGGGGAGCGCCATTACTGATACCCCCTTGCACACCTCCTGAGTGATTGGTTTCAGTTTGGATTTGGCCTTCATTTCCGGTTGCTGTGAAAAGATCGTTATGGGCTGAACCATTCATGGAAGCCGCCTTGAAGCCTTCACCGATCTCAAATCCTTTGCTTGCATTAATGGAAAGCATTGCTTTGGCCAAATCACTTTCAAGCTTATCAAAAACCGGTTCGCCCCAGCCTTCCGGAATATTCCTGACTTGGCAACCAATGCAACCGCCAAGACTGTCTTTTTCTTTCCTGGCTTTTTTAATGGCTTCTTCCATTACTTGAGCTTTTGCCTGATCCGGGCACCTAACAGGATTTTGCTCAATTTGACTCAAGTCAATGTATGACCAATCTTCATCAAGTTTTACATCACCGATCTGATCAACAAAGGCATGGATAGCTAAATCGGGGGACAGGTGTTTCAATAATTGTTTTGCGATGGCTCCGGCTGCCACCCAATTGACTGTTTCTCGAGCAGAGGAACGGCCGCCACCGCGGTAATCACGAATGCCATATTTGGCTTCATATGTATAGTCAGCATGAGATGGACGGTAAACGTCTTTAAAACGTTGGTATTCTTCTGGCTTAGCGTCTTTATTAGGGATGGAGATGGCGATAGGGCTTCCTAAGGTTTGATTCTCAAATATCCCTGATTGTATCTGGAAGCTTTCATCCTCCTTGCGTTGGGTTGTAAGCTTGGATTGACCAGGTTTCCTTCTGTCCAATGCTTCCCGGATTGCTTGGGTATCGATAGGAATGCCGGCCGGGCATCCTTCAATGACAACGCCCATTCTTTTCCCATGGGATTCCCCAAATGTAGTTATCCTGAAAAGCTTGCCAAAGCTGTTTCCTCCCATATAGCTTGTTTCTTAAGTTTGTGTTTTACGCCCCATTTTCAAAATGCCTAACATACTTTAAAAAACAATTCTTCTTCAAAATGGATTGCTTAGACAAAAACAAATTATTGGCAATTAAATCCCATTTGATTTAATTGCTTCCAAAATCCGGGATAGGATTTATCAACAACCTCCGGTTCGGCTATCTTTAACTGTTTATTAAGGGCAGCTAATATGGGCCAGCTCATGGCCAGGCGGTGGTCATTATAAGTTTCCAGAACCTGGGAAGATGCCGGTACTGGATCAAACTCATAGCAGGAAAGCTCCGTGTCAGTGCTATTCATTTTTGCACCCGTTTTTTGTAACTCTTTGCTGAGGGCTTTCAGGCGATCCGTTTCCTTATGCTTTAAGTGAGCCAGGCCTTTAAAACTGAACGGAATTTGTAAAGCCCTGCAAAGAGTGGCCAAAGTGGGTACCAGGTCCGGGTGATCGGTCATTAACGCTTCGAATTCTGAAGGGTAAAAGCTTTCTGACTCAACCAATAATCCTTCTCTTTTTTCAAAATTAAAACTTAAACCAAAGCGCGAAAGCAAAGAAATGATAGCCCGATCCCCCTGCCAGGAATTTTTTGATAAGCCGGAAAAGACAAGGTTACTACCCGGGAAAATACAAGCCAGACCAAACCAGTAAGAAGCCGATGTCCAATCAGGTTCAATAGTCAATGGCTTGTCCGTAATTTGGGCTTTAGGGAACACTGCCACTTCATTGGACTTTTGCCGTACTTTCACATTAAAATATTCCAGCATTTTAATGGTCATATTGAAGTAAGGCCGTGATACCGGAATTCCTGAAAAAACCAAATGAATGCCTTTTTGGGTAAAGGGTGCTATGAGCAACAATGCGGTAATAAATTGGCTGCTTTCAGAAGCATCCAATTTCACCTGCCCGCCTTTCAGGGGTTTACCTTTTATTTCGATAGGCGGGTATCCTTGTTCTTCCAGGTATTGGATTTTAGCACCAAGTTGGTTCAGGGCATCTACAAGGGGGCCGATAGGGCGATTTTTCATACGGTTTTTCCCGGTTAGGGTCTTCTTTTCCCCGGTCATGGCGAAATAAGCTGTCAAGAACCGTAGTGTAGTCCCGGCATTTTGGCAATCCAGGGTGGTATCCTGGCTTTCAATAAGTTTTTGCATTAAACGGGTGTCATCCGCATCAGAGAGGTTTTTGATAGAAAAATTGCCGTTGCTCAAAGCTTGCAAAATTAATGCACGGTTACTCAAACTTTTGGAGGAAGGCAGGTTGATGGTGCCCTCCAACTTATTCGGTGTGGATTCGATTGAGATTACTTCGGTCATACGCTTTTTTAACCGATTACGGCTTCCTGAATAAATGCTTGAATTCGCTCATCCGCATAACCCAAATCCTGCTTTAAAATGGCTTCCCCTTCCGCGTTAAGATGAGGCGGTGGTGCCAGATGATTGTTTTGGTAATGTTCTGTCTCCCTAAATGCGATGGTTTTCAACCCTTTAAAGCATTCTGAGGTAAGTAATAAAGATTGGGCCTCTGGCTTTTCAAATATGGCTTTCATATCCAGAACCCTTCCTATGGGGATATTATGCTTACTCAAAGCTTTAATCAGGGGGTCTGCTTGCCATTTGGCAATAATTTGCTCAAGTGTTTTGTTGAGCATTGAACGGTTCTTAACCCGTTCATGGTTGGTTTTAAAATGGGGATCCCCGGCTAAATCAGGTTGATTAAGGATCCTGCAAAAATCAATAAATTGGCGGTTTGAACCAATGGCCAAAACCAAGGGTTGGTCATCTTTTGTATAAAAAATCGTACCGTATGGCGCAATATTAGGATGTTCAGAGCCGGTTCTTTGCGGAATTTTTCCTCCGACTAACCAATTTGTCGCTTGATTGGCCAGTGATGAAATTCCGGACTGTATTAGGGAAGTGGAAACCTTTTGCCCGTTTCCGGTTTGTTGCTTTCGGATGATGGCGGTCAATAAACCTTCTTTCAGTTGATGAGCCGCCATCAAATCCATTAGGGCCACAGGCATTTTAAGCGGTGGGCCATCGGGCATACCATTCATAAAAGTAAAACCCGCTTCCGCTTGAATTATGGCATCGTAACCCACTCTTGAATCGTTTGGACCAAAACCTGTAATTTCCCCATAGAGGACGGAAGGATTTAAAACTTTCAGCCTTTCGTAATTAAGACCAAGCCTTTCGGCATCTCCATGTTTAAAACTTGTAAGTATAATATCAGCTTTCTCAGCCAGGCTTTTGACTATGGCTATCCCTTCATTTTTCCGCAGGTCTACGGAAAGTGATTCCTTACCCCAGTTGACACTGGAAAAGTAAGATGAAATGTCGGATTCTTCCGGTTCCTTTTCCGTTTTCCATTGCCTTGTAACATCGCCTGCTGTTCGGTTGTTTTCCACTTTAATGACGCGAGCACCCAGTTCAGCAAAGAACATCCCCACAGCCGGCCCTGCTAAAACTCCGGACAGCTCAAGGACCATATAATCTTTAAATAGGGTGTTATTTTCCTGGTTTGAATGAATAAATGACAAAAATTTAATGAGGCAACGTTATTCAAAAATTAAAGAATTAGCCAAAGTTGGCCCAATAAGGTTAATTATCATCCTTATGGCTTTTTATTTCGCTTGATCTTAATCAACCCCTTTTGACCCTTTTTTGGCCAAGGGATAAAACGGGCCTTTCCTGTTTAATGGGATATAATTAGAACCCATTCAGTTCTTTAATGGTCATGTTTTTTTAGACTGTTTTCCAATGCCGCATTTTCATTTGGTTTCTTCGTTTATCCAATCCAGGAAAGCCTGGTTGCCCCCTTCTAAGGGTAACGTGACAATACAAGGGCAATCGTAACTGTGGACTTCCTTTACCTTTTGAATGAGTTCATCGACCAATGTTGCTTTGGTCTTTGCGATGAGCACTACCTCCTTTTCATTCTGGAAATCCCCTTCCCACATGAACATGGATTCCATATTTTCCAGCATGTTAACGCAAGCTACGAGTTTTTCTTTAATCAAAACTTTGCCAACTTCCCTGGCCTCTTCCATGTTTTCAGTGGTAATGTAAACAAAGTAATGTTTCATAATTCGGGATTTTATTTTTTCACTGCAAATATCGGGGATTGGTTTGATTATTATAAATGAACAATTCTGTACGACAAGGTTTAATTTTGAGAAAAATTCAAAATATGGAAAGTGCAAATCAGGATATTGCCGGGCTCCGTAAAGAATATTCAAAAAAGTCCCTGGATGTTAATCATGTTAAAGAAGATCCTTTTGAACAATTCAGGGAATGGTTTGATGAGGCGCTCAAATCTGAAGTCCCGGAAGCCAATGCCATGACTTTATCTACGACTGATGAGGGTGGGAGGCCCTCGGGGCGAATCGTCCTATTGAAAGCGGTTGATGAAAAGGGTTTTGTTTTTTATACAAATTTTCAATCCCGGAAAGGAAAGGAATTGGAAAATAATCCTTATGCCGCAATCACTTTTTTTTGGGTTGAATTAGAGCGGCAAGTGCGGGTTAGGGGAGCCGTAGAAAAAGTGGATGGTAAGACAGCTGATGAATATTTTAGCTCTCGGCCCATTGGCAGTAAGCAGGGTGCTTGGGTTTCCCCGCAGAGCCAACCTATACCGGGCAAGGAAACGCTTTTAGAAAAATTCCGGGAAGTGCAGGAAACTTACCCCGGGGAAGATATTCCTCGGCCTCCTTACTGGGGTGGATTTAGAGTAATACCGGATGAAATTGAATTTTGGCAGGGAAGGCCTAATCGCTTACATGACCGTATTTGGTATGGTTTGAGTGAGGAACAGGGTTGGACCTTAAAACGGTTGGCCCCTTAGTAAGAAAGCTCCCCCTTAACCTAATGAAGCTTCTCTATTCTATTTCTTCCTTGGTTTGCTCTTGCTCATGTTGATCTTCAGGCGCAGTTGATTCTGTTGTTTGATGGGTTATCACCCATAAAAGTCCTATGTCAATGATTGCGTGCGCTACAATAGCAGAATAGATACCCGGGAAACGAAATAAGTAACCTAAACCGGCAGCCACAAACACCATAAAAATCCCATAAATAGTTAAATGCCAATCTCTGATGCTTAAATAGCCATGAAGCAAGACAAATAATATGGCAGTAATCCAGATGCCAAGTAAAGGCTGAATAGAGGCCCTGAATAATAATTCTTCACCTATTCCCGCGCAAAAAGAAATAAAAATAATATCTATGAACCTGAACTGAAAGGGTTTTAAAAACTTAATGAAAAAGCGCCTGACTTCTTTTAAAATGTCGGACATTATGATACGCCAGGCAAAGAACGATGCTAAAGTTCCGAATCCCAGCCCTATTAAAATTTGCTGCCAGATTGGCCAGCCCTTAAAAAAAACATGGAACAATGTTACGGTTAAAAAATGATGATGGATTAAGGCTCCTATTGCGGTAAAAATTACCAAAGATAGAAATGCCAGGAAATTTAGCTGTTGTCGTTTAATAATGAGTGGGTTTTGTCCCTACAAAGGTAATGAACTTAACCCTTAAATGTGACTTTTAGAAATCTTAAGGTGCTATTTTCTCTTATTAATCTTAAGTTTGCTTTTTGTTTTCAAAAAATTAAACCTTTAAATACTTCTACCCTTTAAAAAGGAACCTCGTTTACTTATGCATGGGATTTTAAGAAATGCAGTCTGGCGATATGACCTACTGGGGTGGTTGATTGTTATAGTTTTTTTTGGGACATCTGCCTACTTCAATGACAAAAACATGGCACTAACCTTTATAGGTGCCATAGGGATAATTGGCCTGATGTTTCTGATCGGACTTTCCGTGGAGTTGCTCATTGAATCCATTAAGCATTTAAAAGGAATAGGGACCATTACCGGCCTTCTGACTAATTTTCCCGAGGCACTGGTAGTTATAGTGGGCTTGGTGGACAATGATATTCTGTTTGCTAATTCTACTCCCTTGGGGTCAAACTTTGCCAATCCTTTGGTCCTGATTTTTGCAGCCTTAATCCTTAGAAATTTAGGGACCATCGCCAAAATTTTTCCTGGCTATACTTTGATTACGTTGTTTTTTACCCTTTTGGTGGCAAGCACCTTCTTTTTTATCCCGATTGCCTGGTATCCTTATTGGTTAGGCGTCTTATTGATTGGTACGTTAACGCTCTTTTTCAAAAGGCCTGATGAAATTGATGAGGAAGAAGAGTTCACCGAAAATATCAGTGGTTGGTGGTTTTTTCCATCCACCATAGTACTTGTCATGGCCGGTTATTATTTGGATCCTGTGGTGGAATTTGCTTCTGAATCTTCTTCTGCCCCAAAAGGTTTAATTGGTTTTGCTGTATTGTCCATATTATCAAGCTGGCCTGAATTCAAGACTATTTTTGCTTTAATAAATCGAAAAAAACAATCTGCCGGTATTCTAAACATTTTGATCAGCAATATTATAAACCTTTGGCTGGCTGGAGCCGGGGTTGTTTTGTACTGGATTTTCGGATAAAAAAAAGGCCGGAATATCCGGCCTTTTTAAATGGAAAATGATTTCAGTTTAAGAAAATGGGTTAGATCACCTGGCCTAATTTATCCAGTAGTTCTGCCGTCCTTTTTGAATAACCACTTTCGTTGTCATACCAACCGATGATTTTTACGGTGTTGGCGACTTTATCAGTGAGTTTGGAATCGAAAATACAGGAATGGGTATTACCCAAAATATCACTGGAAACCAGTGGATCTTCTGAGTATTCTAAAATGCCCCTTAAATTGGTCTCAGCGGCTTCCCGGAATGCGTTATTAATAGCCTCAATGCTTAAATCTTTTTCTAATGTACAAGAAAAATCTGTAGTTGAGCCGGCTATCACAGGTACCCGGTAAGCCAGTGCGGAAAGTTTCCCTTCAAGATGCGGGAGTACTTTTGTTGTTGCATTGGCAGCACCAGTAGAAGTGGGTATGATGTTTTGGGCTGCAGCCCTTGCCCTTCTTATATCCTTATGGGGGCCATCCTGTAAACTTTGATCTGCCGTATACGCATGAATGGTAGACATCATGCCTTCCTTGATACCCCCCACATCATCCAGGATTTTAACCATAGGGGCAAAGCAATTCGTGGTGCAAGAGGCGTTTGATACGATGCTATTGTCATGGGCGATAATGTCGTCATTGACCCCCTGTACTACAGTAGGAATGTCTTTGCTTTTTGCCGGTGCGGATAATACAACCTTTTGCGCTCCGGCATCTATGTGTTTCTGCGCATCTTCTTTTTTAAGAAATTTACCGGTAGATTCCAGCACCACATCGACCTCGTAATCTTTCCACGGAAGCTCTGCCGGGTCCTTAATGGCTGTAACCACTACTTCCTTTCCCGCTATGTTCAAACTGTTTTCCCTGGCTTCTACACTTTTTCCGAATTGCCCCTGGGCAGTATCAAACCTGAGAAGGTGAGCAAGGGTGGCATTGTCTGTCAGGTCATTAATAGCTACGATTTCAATATTGGGATTTTCCCATAAGTATCTAAAAGTGAGCCTACCGATACGTCCGAAACCATTAATTCCTACTTTAGTTGTCGCCATGGTTGAAATATTTTTGCGTTGTTTATTAGTGCAAAGTTAATTAAAAATTGGCTGGGTTTTTTGAAAATTAAGAAATCAAATTACCTTTGCACCCGTTAATCGGAAGCATTTTTGATTAAAGATTCTTTTGAATTCCCATCTGGCCCGTTCGTCTAAAGGTTAGGACGCCAGGTTTTCAACCTGGAAATAGGGGTTCAATTCCCCTACGGGCTACCATCAATATCATTAAGCCCTTGTTTTGCAGCAATTTACAAGGGTTTTTTGTTTTTAGGGGACGGCATAGGGGACGGTTTTTCAAAATTACTACGTTTCTTTAGCCTTACCCTTATTTCGATTCATCTTTCCTGGAAAAATTCGATAACTGCTTTACCCTTACCGGAAACATTATCTCCACGTTTTTCTTACCATTCCCTGGAGTTTCCTTAAAAATTATCCTCGGCTAATTGTATAATTAGCACTGGCAGGGATTCTGTAGGCCAACAAGGTGCAATCCCGCTTTTTTCAGAATTTCAGGAAATTTCTTCAAAAAATTAGGTGTGCCACGAGTTTCTTTATTCCATTGGTTACTTCTTGCCCTGATAATCGTGGCACACCTGAGTAAACTGACCAGCCAAAACTACCACCAAAAGAAAATTTCCAGCCATCCTCGAATTTCGACTGGATTTTGGGGAAACTCCAGTACCATTCCAAATTTTTGAAAAGCAATAGAATTATTTCATTTGATAGAAAAAAATGGGATTGTTCAAAAAAGTGTGTCATTTGATCCACCCAACCCCCCGAAGGCTTTAAGCCGAAGGGAGGCTGGACGTGTGTTGCTCTTTATTCGAGGTACTTTTCATACCGCTCTCCAAATTGCTCTTTTTGTTAAAAAATTTTCTGTCCCAATATTGTCCCATTCTATTTATCCTGAATATGTTCCTTTCCTAATTATGCAATATCAGAAAATCTCAAGCCGGTTTGGCAGGACAAGTAAAAAATATCCCAGGCCTTCTCAACCCTTTTATGATTGTTTAGGTCTAATTCATAAAGCCTTTGTAGCTCCTCGTTATTCAGGTAGATAACTTCTTTTTCAACATCCCTTGTTTTAAATTCTTAAAGATACTAAATTTTAATCCAAAAAACGTCCTTGTAAATCCGGAGTTGGTACCATGCAAGATTCCCTTTTTCCGAACCACTGATACCGGTAACGGGCAATAACGTCATAAAATAAGTCTCTTATGAATGGAGGGATCAATATGAGAGGGAAAATTAATTTTAGGGATCCGCCTAATATTTTGGCAATCTTGAGTACTGCGGTTGATTTAACAAAAACTTCATCATTGTGAACCAAAATAAGGGAATCAATATTTTGTTGAATGGTTTCTGGAATCACTTCTTTGGCATAATGGGAATTTAATGGCGCCAATAAAAAGATTCCCCTGGGATCCTGGTTTATGATCCATTGAACGGCTTTATTGCAGAGGTTACAATAACCATCAAAGAAAATAACAGGTTGGTTATTTCGTTTTTTTATGTTCATAAAAACTTTGATTAATCAAATTTGTTTATCTAAAGTCATTCAGTTTTAGGCAACGGATCCAAAAAGCCTTTGACCACGTAAAATGAAATTACCCCATGATTAAAAACCTGATCTTTTCCCTGATTTTAATGGGCTCCTTTTGTCCTTCCAATGCCCAACAAACTTATACATTAAGTGGTTACATCAAGGATAAAGAGACCGGTGAAAACCTGAGTGATGCGAATATAAAGATTAAAAGTAGTGGGGAGGGTACCGTAAGTAACGATTACGGGTTTTATTCTATTAGCCTTCCAAAAGGGGATTATGAAGTATTATATTCTTATGTTGGTTATTCAGTGGAGAAGAAAACCATTACCCTCAATGAGGATAAGCGGTTGAATATTTCATTAGCCCCCAAAGCCATAAGTGGTGAAACCGTTGAAATAAAAGGTGAAAAACCGGATGCTAATGTTGAAAATGTAGAGATAGGTTCTGAATCTTTAGAGATCGAAAAGGTTGAGAAAATGCCCGCTTTAATGGGGGAAGTGGATATTTTGAAAACCCTTCAGCTTTTGCCGGGTGTTCAATCAGCCGGAGAAGGCAGTTCAGGATTTCGTGTCAGAGGCGGTGGCCCCAATCAAAACCTGGTATTGCTGGATGAAGCAGTGGTTTACAATACCGGTCATTTGTTTGGTTTCTTTTCAGTGTTTAATTCGGACGCCATCAATAATACCAAGCTTTTAAAAGGGGGAATACCCGCTAAATATGGTGGCCGGCTTTCTTCAGTGGTGGATGTTTCAATGAAGGAGGGTAACACCAAGGAATTCAAAGCAGAAGGGGGCGTAGGATTAATATCTTCTAAACTCACTATGGAGGGTCCTATTGATGAAGGGAATGGTTCTTTCATGGTTTCCGGTAGGCGAACGTATATTGATGTGTTAACCAAGCCTTTTATTCGGGGAACTGAGTTTGAAGGAAATTCCTACTATTTCTATGATTTGAATGCAAAAGCCAATTACCGTTTTTCGGATAAAGACCGGGTATTTCTAAGCGGCTATTTTGGCAGGGACGTTTTCGAATTCAATAGCAGTTCCAGCGATTTTGGGGTTAATATGCCCTGGGGTAATGCCACGGCTACCCTTCGGTGGAATCATCTTTTTAGTGATAAATTATTTATGAATGCTTCTGCTGTCTATAATGAATACGATTTTGAGATAGGATTAAACCAGGAAAACTGGGATTTTAGTTTGTTTTCGGGGATTAAGGATTGGAATTTTAAAACGGATTTTACCTGGTATCCGGGCCCTAAACACACTGTAAAATTCGGATCTAATTATACTTATCATACTTTTATACCAAGTACGGCATCCGGTGAGTCCAGTGAAGGGGTTGAAATCCAGACAGACCAGGTAAAAAGGAAATTTGCCCATGAGGGGGCTTTATATATACAGGACGAATTCGAACTATCCGAAAAATGGCGGCTAAATGGAGGGTTGAGGTTTTCTGTTTTTCACCAGGTTGGTCCTTACAGATATTACAAAGATGGCGAGCTGATTAAAAAATATTCGGATGGGGAAGGGGTTAAAACGTACACAGGTTTTGAACCGAGAATTAAAGCTCGCTACAAGATTAATGAGAAATCTTCCTTAAAAGCCTCATTTTCCCGGACTAAGCAATACATTCATTTGGTCTCGAATTCAGGAACCACGTTACCTACTGATGTTTGGGTACCCAGCACCAAAAATGTAAAGCCGGAAAAAGCCAATCAATATTCAGGCGGGTATTTCCGTAATTTTAATGATAACATGTTCGAAACTTCCCTCCAGGTTTATTACAGGAAAATGGACAACCAAATAGAATATGGCAATGGCTATCAACCTGAGTTAGGCCGCCAGTTGGAAAGGGATTTCGTTTATGGGTTAGGAGAATCATTCGGGGCTGAACTCTATGTGAAGAAACGGAAAGGGGATTTTACCGGATGGATTAGTTACACCTTGTCTAAAACCACCCGCTTTTTTGAGGATTTAAGGACTGAAGTTTTCCCTTCCCAATACGACCGCAGGCATGATTTATCAGTGGTCGGTAATTATGAAATCGGTGACAGATGGACCATAAGCACCACCTTTGTTTACGGTACCGGTCAGGCTACCACTATTCCTATCAGGCGAACATTAATCGAAGGCAGTGTACATAATTTCTATGGTAAAAGAAATAATTATCGCCTGGAACCTTATCACCGGCTTGATCTATCTGTCACTTTAGGGCCCAAAAACCCTGAAGAGAAAAAATTTCACTCATCTTGGGTTTTTTCCGTTTACAATGTTTACAATAAGAAGAATCCTTTTTTTCTATACTTTGAAAATGAAGGAAACTTGCTGGCTGGTTCATTGAATACCCAGGCCAAGAAAGTCTCTTTGTTCCCTATATTGCCATCGATAAGGTGGAATTTCAAATTCAATTAAAAGACTGCCCTGTGCTATGAAAGTCAATTTGAAACCTAAAGCATTGTTTAAATTTCCTGTTTTTGCCTTTGCTTTTATTTTTATCGCCATTGGTTGCGAGGAAGATGTAACGGTTGATTTACCAAAAGGAGATGAGCATTTGGTCATTGAAAGCCATATTGAAAACGGGGCCCCTCCCTATGCCATTCTTACAAGGGATCAGGCTTATTTTACCCAAATAAACCAGGAAACGTTAAATGATTTGTTCATCCGGAATGTGGATACATTTTGGATAACAGATTATCAAGATACCATGGCCCTGCAAAAAATCAACCCAAGGGATTTGCCTCCAGACCTGGAAAATGAATTTCTGGATGCGTTCAGGGTTGGTGAGTCGGAATTTAGGAGAGGCTTGGATTTAGTAATTTATTTGCCCGATTTTTCCAGTGGTAATGTCATTAGAGGATCAGAAGGGGGAGAATATAAGCTATATGTAAAAACTCCCAATCATGAAGCTTCTGCCACAACCACCATAACAGAAAGGGCGAAACTGGATTCTGTGTATTATAAGCCGGATGGCCCCGAAAACAAATATGCACAGGTTTTTATTAAGGTAGATGATCCAAAGGGTAAACCTTCATTTTATCGCTACCTCACCAAGAGAAATTCAGAACCCTTTTACGCCCCTTTATCCGGCTCTGTAGCCACTGATGAGGCCGTTGACGGAACCGTATTCAATTTCCCAATAAACAGGGCCTATCCCAGGACAGGAACAACCCCTTCCAATGAAACCTTTGGCCTTTTCAAAAAAGGGGATACGGTAGTGGTGAAATTTTGTGCCCTTGACCGGGAGCACTACAAATTTTGGAGTACTTTGGAGGAAGACCTTAGAAATCAGGGCAATCCTTTTGGCTCCCCAACAATAATACAAAATAATATTAATGGAGGTTTAGGGATTTTTGGCGGATATTCCTGTGATTACGATACGGTGGTAATACGCTAATAAGGCTATTATTAACGTTTTTCTTTGAAAAATTTCTGAATAAAAGCGCGGCAATCTTCTTCTTCGACACCAGAGGTTATCTGAGTATTAGGATGAAGGATATTTGGCTCATACTTAGTGAAACCCTTCTTATCATCGAGGGCACCAAAAATTAATCCTTCAATCTGGGCCCAGGCCAAAGCCCCTGCGCACATAGCACAAGGCTCAATGGTTACGAATATCCGGCAATGGTTCAAATATTTACTGCCTAAATATTCCGTTGCTGAAGTGAGGGCGATCATTTCTGCATGGGCTGTCACATCCTGTAATTGTTCCGTCATGTTGTACCCTTTGGCTATTACTTTCCTGTTGCTCACTATTACAGCCCCAATGGGGATTTCTCCTTTTTCATAGGCCATTCGGGCCATTTTCAGGGCTTCTTTCATGTAATGTTCATCGGAAAATACACTAAAAGTCATCAAGGGCCGGTTTTGAGTCGAAATATAATGGTGTTGTGGAAAATTCCTTTAAACAATGAAAAAAATCCTTCTCATCAGAGATCAATCTGACCGGCCACTTTGGGGTAAGGGTGGTCAAAGGATTAGCGGATTTTAAGGCATGATTTTTTCATTGCTGATCCACAGTTCAGTGAACCTTGATATTTTGTAAAATCTGGAACGCTGGTGAAAATGAAGGTTGTTATCACCCAATAAAAAGCCATTTTATGCTAAACCGGTTGTTTTTACCCTTTTTAGCCTTCCTTTTAGGCATTTTGGGGACCTTAGACGCTCAAATCCTCAAACCCGTTGAATGGAATTATGAAGTGGAAAAGAAGGGGCCAAAATTGTATGAGCTCCGTTTAATTGCAAATATTGACTCCGGTTGGCATATTTACGGCCAGGAAATTGACGGGGAAGGGCCTATTCCCACTTCATTTAAATTTCAAAAGGAAGAAAATTTCAAACTCATTGGAAAAGTAAAGCCCCTCACCAAAGGTAAATTTAAGCATGACAAAATGTACGGGGCTAAATTTACCACATTCAGTGGTAAAACCATTTTTGCTCAAAAGGTAGAAATAAAAGACGAAGGGCAAGTTGACCGTATTAGCGGTGAGCTTACTTTCATGACCTGTAAAGAGGACAAATGCTTAAGCCCTACCACCAAGAATTTTACCTTCAATTTAAATGAAGCACAGAGAAATGAAGAAAAAGGTGCTAACACCAATAAATCGGGAGGGGGTTGGCAAAGCGTGTCCAAGGATGAAGGGTCTGAGCCTTCCAAAACGGAAGATCAAAAAAACCAGATACTGGATCCGGTGAATTGGAACTATAAATTGGAACATGTTCAAGACAATGTCTTTGAATTAAGTTTGAAAGCAAATATTGATAAAGGTTGGCGTATCTATGGCAGGGATTTAGATGAGGGTGGCCCTGAAGCCACGAGTTTTGATTTTAAAGAAGATGATCAGGATTTAACCATTAAGGGCAAAACGGAACCTGTTACCGAGCCTGTTACTAAATATGACTCGGTTTTTCAGATGGAACTTACCTATTTTGAGGAGTCAGCCCATTTTGCTCAAAAGATTAAATTATTGGATAAAGTCAAAAGTTTTGACGCCAAAGTCAGATTCATGGCTTGTGACGATTCCCGCTGCTTACCGCCAAAGAACAAAACCGTGGAAATAACCTTGAGCGAAGACCAAATCGCTGAGGTTAAGCAACTTGAATCTGCCGATAAGGGTAGTGATCAAAAAACGATGTGGGGCATATTCATAGCCGGCTTTGCTGGTGGCTTATTGGCTTTTTTGACGCCTTGTGTTTTTCCGATGGTTCCACTCACTGTAAGCTTTTTTACGAAGAGCAGCGGGAATAAAAGCAAAGGCGTTTTGAATGCCATAGTTTATGGCTTGTCCATTATCCTTATATATGTGTTATTGGGTTTCTTGGTCACCAAATTATTTGGCTCCAGTGCTTTGAATCAATTAGCCAGTAATATTTGGTTCAACCTGGCTTTCTTTTTTATATTCATTCTTTTTGCCATTTCATTTTTCGGGGCATTTGAAATCACATTGCCCAGCTCGTGGGTAAACCGATCGGACCGGGTTGCCGATAGAGGAGGGTTTGTAGGCATATTTTTCATGGCTTTCACCTTAGGCTTGGTCTCATTTTCCTGCACAGGCCCTATCATTGGTACTTTGTTGGTACAAGCTGCTGTTGTTGGGAGTAATACAGGACCCCTTATTGGGATGTTTGGCTTTTCTCTTGCGTTAGCCCTTCCTTTTACCATTTTTGCTGCTTTTCCGGGATGGCTTAACTCAATGCCCAAATCCGGGGGTTGGCTAAACACCGTTAAGGTGGTTTTAGGCTTTCTGGAATTGGGGTTAGCACTGAAGTTTCTCTCTAATGTCGACATGGCTTATAGTTGGGGTATATTACCACGTGAGGTTTTCCTGGGTGTTTGGATTCTCATAGGACTTGGGTTGATAGCCTATTTAGTTGGACTGATAAAATTCCCGCATGATAGTCCGGGTAAAAAATTAACGTTTCCCAGACTCGGCTTATCACTTGTTGTATTACTTTTCGTAGGGTATTTGGCCAGAGGTATGGGTGGTCAGCCATTGCAACTATTAAGCGGTTTCCCACCTCCCACATTTTATTCAGTTTGGGAAAGTAAAAATTGTCCCCAGGATTTTAACTGCTTTCACGATTATGATAAAGGTTTGGCGTATGCAAAAAAAGTTAACAAGCCCATAATGCTGGATTTTACGGGCTGGTCGTGTGTGAATTGCCGGAAGATGGAGGAGAATGTATGGGTTGATCCGGAAATTAAAAAACTTATTGGCGATAGGTATGTGCTGGTTTCCCTTTATGTGGATGAAAAAGAAAAACTACCGGAAAGTGAGCGGTACGTTTCAGATTTTAGTGGAAAGAAAATAAATACGGTGGGTAAGAAATGGAGCGATTTTCAGGCCAGTAGATTTAAGGCCAATTCCCAACCCTACTACGTTTTACTGAATACTGAAGAACAAAAGTTAATTGAGCCGAAAGGCTATACGCCTAATCCCGAGGAATACGAAAAATTCCTGAAAAAAGGCTTAAAAGAATTCAAAGAACAAAATAAGCAGGCCTTTCGGTAGAAAACTGTAATTTATGGAAATAGCCCGTAAACACCTTGAAGAGGCCCAGGATTTGCTTAATTGGTTCCTGGCCGAGGAAAGTAACATTCAAACCATTGAGGAAGGCGGCAAACTTTTGGCTCAAGCTTTAAAAAGCGGGAATAAAGTACTATCCTGTGGAAACGGGGGATCGATGAGTGATTCCATGCATTTTGCTGAGGAATTAGTGGGTAAATTCCGGGATGAACGAAAAGCATTACCGGCAATTGCACTGGGTGCTGATCCCTCCTATACCAGTTGTATTTCCAATGATTTTGGTTATGAATACGCCTTTTCCAGGGGAGTAGAAGCTTTTGGCCAGGAAGGGGATGTGTTAATGGGCATTTCCACAAGTGGTAATTCGGGTAATGTACTTAAAGCCGTAGATGCAGCCAGAGAAAAGGGCATGCATGTCATTGGATTAACCGGAAAGGATGGAGGTAAAATGGCCGGAAAAAGTGATGTGGAAATCCGTGTTCCTCATTTTGGTTATGCAGACCGCATTCAGGAAATCCACATCAAGGTCATTCACGTTTTTATAGATTTTGTGGAAAAGGAACTTGGGCTTTCCCAATCTTAGTAATCTGAATAAAGGCCTTTTTAGTCGAACACTGGCCTAATCAAAGTTTTTTTCACCTGCTTTTATAGCCACTCCCAGCTTGTTTTCCTCCGGCGGAACCGGGCAAGCATAATTTTTATTATAAGCGCAGTAGGGGTTGTAAGCTTTGTTAAAATCTACTAAAGTGGTATCTCCTCCCCCTAAAGAATCAATGTCCAGGTAGCGTCCGCCACCATAGGTACTGTGGCCATTGGTATGATCATAAAAAGGAATAAAGAGTTGATTGGCAGAGCCTTTATCGTTATCCAGGTTTTTGTAAGCATTGAGGGATAGGTTTTTGTCCTTCAATTTAAATTGCAGGCTGGCATATTGGGTATAGGTTTTTTCTTCACCGTTGGTATATGCCATTGATATGGTATCCTGTTGGTCTGGCTTTTTAATGGTCGCTGATACACGATACTGCTTCTTAACCGGAAAGTAATCCAGGCTACGAAAACTCTTCTGTTGCTTTTCTGTTAGCGGCGAATTGTCCGAATATTTAAAGTGCTTATCTTTTTCAAAGCGTTGCCGCTTTATCTTGCTTTCGTAGTCTATTTTGTTTTTTGAGCATCCGATAAAGGTTAGAGGAATGGCTAAAAAAATCCACAGAATAATCTTTTTGTCGGGCATTGTTTTAAATGGGTATTTTTTGGGTTTGCAAAACCGTTAATTTAGGCTGGCTCTTGTGCACAAAGGCTACCAAATTCAAATTGTTCAAGTCCCATTTTTCCTCAATAGAAAAGCGGAATTCTTTGTAAATGACTTGCCTTTTCTCGGGATTATCAAAAATTTTGGTGCCTTTGTAAGGGGTAACAATTTTTCGCAAAAGATGATTAAGCACGTAATCAGATTTTTTTCCTTGCGGGGTTGCTTGTTTATCCACAATACTATCTTGAGTCACAGCCAGGGTCAGGTTTAATGGATGATCAACATTTTCATTGAGAAAAACTTTAACACCTGCCGTAACCTGATTCTTTTCCTTCTCCAGTTTTTTAATGAGGTAAATGTTGGCCTTGGTTTGCTGGTTTAATCGGGCAGGGGCTTTGCCTTTCCATTTTTGATAATCCAAAATGGGACCATCCTCACCGGAAAATTGATACCGATCAATCATACCGGCAGGCTGGGCCGGTTTATCGAACATTTCATAAAGGGACTGCCCTTTTTTAATTCGATAGTTTTCCTTGCTGCCGGGGTAGGGCCTCGAAAAATTCAGATTGCAGTGAATACCCAAAGCAACGACCCGGTCTCCGTATTCTTTTTGAAGGGCTTTAATTTTTTCGGTGGCTTTAGGACAATTGTTACAACGAACACCGGTAAAATCTTCAATCAAAATATTTTTGGTTTGCCGGTTCGTATCTGAATCCGCATAATAGGAAGTGTCTTTTAGATTTCCGGTTAAAGGAGGTTCCAGCTGAATATTCGGCCCCTCTTCCTCACAAGAGGCTAATCCCAATATCAGTACCAGTGATACCAAGCCATGTGGCAATTGGAGCTTATCTAAAATCTTTTTTATGCGATCCCTTTTCATAAGCAAGCCATTATTTTTTATTAGAAATTGGTGGTTACACCGATTTGAGCCCCACTGAAAGCTGGCTCTACCCGGCAGACACCGCCGGTACAAACAATACCTTGCACCCTTTTCACGTAACCCACACTAAAGCGGGTTTGGTTTTTGGTATAAGTGCCCAGAATGCTGTAATAATGAACCCAGGATTGATCGGATAGCAAATTGCCGTTTCTCCTTGGTTCCGTATTGACCATATCGGTTACTGAAAGGGTATAATGGGGCGCCACACTAAATTCCAATAGCCCAAACAGGAAATCCCCTTTATCTTGCTCGGTGGATAAATATTGAAATTCGGCCCTTAGGGATTTTTTTCTGGTAAATTTATAGGTCACCTCAGTATAAGGCGTAACAGTCCGTACCATATTGGCACTTGGTTTACCCTGGTAAACAGCCCGGTCATAGTTAACATTTTGAATACCGATGATTGTTTTTAAATTACGACTCCACCGCCTTTGGTAATTAAAATTGATTTCCTTGTAAATCTTTTTACCTGGGTTATAAATATCCCCTTCATTGGTTATGCGTTGGAAACCCACAACAGGTGCGGAAATAAGCCTTTTATCCTCACCATCTTTAATGTAAGAAAGGTTTAAATTAAAAGTGTTGTTCAGGTCAGGTGAATATTTAACATCACCTTGGTAGGCTTCTTCTCCGAAAGAAAGGGTTTGTGGCGAATATCGACCTGTTAACCTTCG
Source organism: uncultured Sphingobacteriales bacterium (assembly GCA_964549595.1). Lineage (GTDB taxonomy): Bacteria > Bacteroidota > Bacteroidia > CAILMK01 > CAYYUA01 > CAZQQN01. Next base: position 65,249 of record CAZJWK010000002.1, read on the forward strand.
ATTGTGTTGCTTAGCTATGGGGGGCATAAAGTTGATTCTTCCTCTGAATTGCTCCGCATAAGGTGTTGTTTTCAGCAAGTAGGTGCGGTTTTTCCGGTATTGGAAAGAGATACCCAGACCGGGAAGGGTGTAGTCAATCGAGCTATAGAGGGCATAGCCATCCCGGTTAATGAATTTATCCCCGGCTTTATTCCGAATGGCTTCCTGGGATTTATCAGCATATTCCAGGTACCAGCTAAGGTTTTTGTAGTTTAATTGGTTATAAATACTATAAGCGTAAACATTGTACTTGGGAATAAAACGGTCGTCAAAATTCTGGTAATTCCGGATTTCATTGGCTATATTGTTCATGGTCTGATCATCCAATGTCCTGTTTACGAAAGCAGCCCCCGGAAAGAGAGATAAGGTGTCGGAAATAAAAATATCCTTTTCCACATTCACCCCTTTTAATATGGGATTGTAGGCACTAAAACGCTGCTTCTGTTTGCCCGTAAAGCCCGTTACTCTGAATTGATCTGAAAAATCGTATTTTAGCCTCACCCCTTGCACAGCGTTGTCAATGCCAAGAAGCCGGTCCTCATAAGCCCTGAAAATCATACCGCTTCCAAATTGCTCGTAAAAATGACCACCGGTTATCGTAAGGTTGTTGATCTCTTTGCTCAGTGAATAATAGCCTAAGCCTTGTTTGCTGTAGGCTTCCTGGGGATCAAAGAGCGGGGAATTATGAAATGCATCAAAACGGGCTGAAACCTTGAAACCCTTGAGCCGGTAGTTCAGGTAAAACCATCCTTTAGCCGAAGAAAGCTCCTCTTTGTAGTGGGTGGTATTGGTACCGATCTTCGGATCGGAATCGTAAAAATTTCCCTTAAGCTGTAAATCCCCTGAAAGCCGTCCCTGGGAAAAAAGCCAGACCGGTATCAGTAGATAAAAGCCAAAAAGTAAAAGAATAACCCGCATAAAAGATATTGTTAAAAGTCTTTAAACAAGCTAAGTTAGCGGAGTAATCACATTTAGAAAAATTTTTAAAAGGAAATTTTTAGAGAATGCCCTCGTCAGCAAAACTATAGTAACCGTTATCGGCAAATATGAGGTGGTCTAACACCTTAATGTCCAAAGTTTCCCCTGCTTCTTTGAGTTTTTGGGTTAAGTTTTTATCCTCAGCGCTGGGTTTTTTGTTGCCGGATGGATGGTTATGACATAGGATGATGGATGAGGCCAGATTTTCCAAAGCCGTTTTAAAGATGATTTTGGGATCCACTACGGTTCCTGAAACCCCACCTTTACTAATGTTATGTTGGCCTATCACTTTGTTGGCCCGGTCGAGCAAAATCAGGTAAAATTGTTCATGGGATAAATCGGCGAAATAAGGGTAGATATGTTCGTAAACTTTATCGCTGCTGTCGACTTTGGGCTTTTCGGCGGGGTCTGCCTTTTTCCGTCTTCTTCCAAGCTCCAGGGCAGCTGCCACTGTAATGGCCTTGGCATCTCCAACGCCGGGATTCTCAGTAAGTTGGTTGATGGAAAATTTGCCTAATTGGTTTAGGTTGTTACCGGCACTTTTGAGCATATTTTTGGCTACATCCACTGCTGATTGTTTCTTAGTGCCGGACCCTAATAAAATCGCTATTAACTCCGCATTGGTAAGTGCCTGATAACCCTTGAGCATCATTTTTTCCCGTGGGCGATCTTCTTCGGACCAGCCCTTGATACCCAAGTAATTGTTATCAGCGGGGTCACTCACCGGGATTTATTTTAAGAGAGGTTGTTAACGTGTCTCCTGAGCTTGGATTTCAGGTTATTGGCTTTGTTCTTGTGAATCATGTTTCTCCGGGCTAAACGATCCAACCGCGAAGCAACGGTGTTATACCATTTTTCAGCCTCTTTTTTGTCCGTCATCAAGCGAAGCTTTTTAACGGAATTACGGGCTGTTTTTTTATAATAATGATTATTGGCTTTACGCTTTACGTTCTGTCTTAACCGCTTTTCTGCTGATGGATAATTTGGCATATCACTCTTCTCCTTTTCATGTTTAAAGGTGCAAAATTAGGGTTTTCTCATTAAATTAAGAAATGGGTTGAAGAGTGGATGGTTGGGGGATTGTTTGTCGTGGGTTCCTTATGTAGGGTGGCTTGCAATAAAGGTCGCTTGAGGTTGACTGTTGAAAGATTGACCAAAGTGATTAGCCGGTTTTTACCATTCATTTGCTAACCATTTTTTATGGTACGTTTTTGTCTTTTTCAATCAGAAGATCAAAAATATGGATTTTTGCCGGGGTTCGCTTGTTCAGGAATAACTACTGATTAATTAGGCCTTATGGATGAAAAATTGCAAGGGTCAAGCCATTAATAGGATAGAAAATAATAAGTTTTTGGCTTAGATCAGTGGCCATGAAAATCATTGCGCATTGTCAAAGGCTTTTTACCATGGCTTTGACCGACATGCCTGGAAACCAGGAACCATTAAGAGGGAATAACCGGGATCTGCCTTGAAGGGATTTTAAAGCTTAATTACTTTTTTTCTCTTTATCATCCTTATTCAGTGCTTTTAGTTTTTCCTCCAGCTCATACTCATCGCCTTCTTTATAGCCGGAATGTTTGTAAACGATCTTACCTTCTTTATTGACGACCATTGAATAGGGTATTGCGGAAAAGTTTAGTTCCCTTTTTGTTTTTTTATTGACATCCAGTAAAACATCAAACTGCCAGCGTTCTCCTTTGACAAATGAGCTGACTTTTCTGGTACTACGGGAGTTATCAAGTGAGATGGCTACTAATTCCGCATCATACTTTTCTTTCCAATCCGGCATAAGGTATTTTAGGTTATTGAGCTCTTTCTTACAAGGCTTGCACCACGTTGCCCAGAAAGAAAAAATGGTGATTTTTCCGTTATCGGCATATTTTTCCAAATTGACTTGCTCACCCTCAACGGTTTTTAGGTCAATGGAGGGCACCTTCATCTTACCACCTACCTGCTGGGCGGAAAGACCCAGTGTGAATAGCATTAAGCCAATAAAAACGTAGGATAATTTCATTGTTTTCGTTTTTGAATTCAAGCTCAAATTAAATAAAATGCTAAAAGGTAAAAAAGCCCGCCAAATGACGGGCTTTTTCTGCTTATGACATTTATCAACTTTTCCCTGTTAAAGGTTACCGCGTTTTTGTTGCTCCCTTTCTATGGCCTCGAAAAGGGCTTTAAAGTTGCCTTTACCAAAGGATTTGGCCCCTTTACGCTGAATAACCTCGAAGAAAAGGGTTGGCCTTGGTTCGACAGGCAGGGTAAAGATTTGCAACATGTAGCCTTCATCGTCCCGGTCTACGAGAATGCCCTCTTCTCTCAGGTCTTGAACCCTTTCGTCAATGTTCCCTACCCGGTCAAGCAAATCATCGTAATAGGTATCGGGTACGCGAATGAATTCAATACCCCTTTCTTTCATGGCTCTTACGGTGCTTAAAATATCATCAGTTGCCAGTGCGATGTGTTGGACGCCGGGGCCATTGTTGTATTCCAGGAATTCCTCGATCTGGGATTTTTTCTTGCCTTCGGCCGGTTCGTTAATGGGGAACTTCACTTTGCCGTCCCCATTTGTCATCACCTTACTCATTAGGGCGGAGTATTCAGTAGAAATGTCCTGGTCGTCAAAGGAAAGTAAGTTGGTAAAGCCCATGACATCGGCATAAAAATCCACCCATTTGTCCATGTGGCCTAATGGCACGTTGCCAACACAATGGTCTACGTGTTTGAAGCCAATTTCGGTAGGTTTGTAAACCGTATTCCATTCCTTAAAACCCGGCATGAAAGGCCCGTTATACTGATTACGCTCAACGAAAACATGAACCACATCCCCGTAAGTATGGATACCCGAAAGTTTTACTTTACCATTTTCGTCATCCAGGGTTTTGGGTTCCATATATTTTTCACCCCCGCGCTTGGTGGTTTCGTTGAAAGAATATTCCGCATCATCGACCCAAAGCCCGTAAGCTTTTACTGCATCACCGTGTTGACGAATAAACTCTGAAATTTGACTATCCTTTTCCAAAGGAGAGGTTAATATGAGGGTCACATTGCCTTGCTTAACCACGTATGAAACACGGTCATGGACGCCGGTTTCGGGGCCCGAATAGGCGTAGGGCTGAAATCCAAACGCGGTTTGGTAAAAATGAGCGGCTTGTTTGGAATTGCTCACATAGAATTCAATGTAATCTGTTCCGTTTATGGGAAGGAAATCTACTTCCTGACCTTCTTTTGCTACTAACTGTTCCATAAGCTTAGTTTTTTATGTTTTTTTCAATTTTTATTTATCACTTTTCTTGTTTTCTTCAGCCAACCAGGTTTGGTAATACTCCTTAAATTCGGTGCTCAGGGCATTATCGGTTAACCACAGAGGCCTGAAGGTATCCACCATAACGGCTAATTCATCGGTTCCTTCTTTGCCTATGCTTGCTTCGGCAGCACCGGGATGAGGCCCATGGGGAATCCCCTGTGGATGAAGGCTTATCATGCCTTTTTCTACATGTTTCCGGCTCATAAAGTTGCCTTCCACGTAATAAAGTACTTCATCAGAATCTACATTGCTGTGGGTATAGGGTGCGGGTATGGCTTCAGGGTGGTAATCAAACTTTCTGGGGCAAAAAGAACAAATCACGTAATTCTTGGCCTCAAAAGTTTGATGAACCGGAGGAGGCTGATGAATCCGACCCGTAATGGGTTCAAAATCGTGAATGGAAAAACCATAGGGGTAGGCATAACCATCCCAGCCTACCACATCAAAAGGATGGGTGGCATAAATATAGGGGTAAATCTCATCGTATTTCTTGATTTTGATCTCGAAATCGCCTACCTCATCATAAGTTTCCAGATCCCTTGGTTTTTTGATGTCCCTTTCACAGTAGGGCGAATGTTCCATGAATTGACCGAATTCGTTCAAGTACTTTTTTGGGGGCCGGACGTGAGTAGCGGATTCCAGAAAAAGTAGCCGGTTATCATTATCGTTGAATTCAATTTGGTAAATGGTGCCCCTTGGAATAATCAGGTAATCTCCGTATTCGAAGGGAATTTGACCAAACATGGTCTTGAGATTCCCCTCTCCGCGATGAATGAAGAGGACTTCGTCACAATTGGCGTTTTTGTAAAAATAATCTTTCATGGATTGTTTCGGAGCCGCTACACCCATTTTCACATCATGGTTCACCATCAGGATTTTACGGCTATCAAGGAAATCGCCCACCGGTTCTACCTGAAAACTCATGAAAGCGCGGTGCTGCATATTGTTTTTTACCGCAATGTTCGGGCTCACATCGACCGGATCATGAATTTCCCGGATTTGGGTGGGTCGCTGGACATGGTAAGTAAGGGAGCTAATGTTGGAAAAGCCTTCAGTGGATATAAGCTGTTCCGGATAAAGCTCACCGTTAGGCTGGCGGAATATTGTGTGTCTTTTGTGGGGTATCTTCCCTAACTGGTAGTAGTGCATAACTTTTAAGTTTTTCCTGTTCACTAATTCGTTCTAATATACAATATTTCGAGCTAATTTACAAGGTATTATGACTAAAATTCGATGTCCCTGCTTTTTTCAGATTTTTTTGAGTTGAACGCTTTACAATCAATTTCTACCGGCAATTCTTCCTGGGGTTTTTCAAATGCCTTTTTGGAGACATTTAATTCGTCATCCGAGTAACAATTTTTCATGAATTTAGCCCAAATGGGAAGAGCCATATTGGCCCCCTGCCCAAGTCTAATACTACGAAAGTGTATGCTACGGTTGTCCCCGCCTACCCATACACCACCGGTTAAGTTGGGTACGGCACCCAGAAACCAACCATCGGATTGATTTTGAGTCGTACCTGTTTTTCCGGCTATTGGGTTTCTAAAGTCATATTTGAACCTTAACCTTTGGGCTGTCCCATTATTAACCACGTGTTTGAGCATATCCAACATGATGTAGTTAATTTTCTCCTGGAGTACTTCGCGGTTTTTCCCGAGGAATTTCTCTAACACATTGCCATTTTTATCCTCAATGCGGGTATACAAAACGGGTTCGCGCCAAACGCCTTTATTGGCAAAGGTGTTAAAGGCAGAAACCATTTCAAATACCGAAATGTCAGGGGTTCCCAGAGCTATTGAAGGAAAAGGTTTCATCGGGCTCTTAATACCCATTTCCCTGCTGATTTCTACCACGGCTTCGGGCGAAACCCGCTTGATCAACCTTGCGGTAATACAGTTAATGGATTTCCCCAAACCGTCCTTAATGGGTACCATCCCTCCATATTCTCCAGTTGCGTTCTTCGGGGACCATCCGTCATAATTCTCAAAAACAATAGGTGTGTTAGGCATTTTCATACAAGGGGAAAAACCTTCATCCACAGCCTTGGTATAAACAAAGGGTTTAAAGGTTGAGCCTACTTGCCGCTTTGCGTTGATGTTGACATGATCGTACTTAAAGTGCCGAAAATTCACTCCTCCTACCCATGCTTTTACATATCCGTTGGAAGGACGCATAGCCATAAAACCGGAGTGGAGAAAATATTTGTAATATTTAATAGAATCCAATGGGGACATGACCGTGTCCTTCCTTTGGTCATCTCCATCATAAGTGAATACCTCCATTTTGACGGGCTTTTTGAATACTGTCATTATGGAATCCTTGGAAAGCCCTTCTCTTTTCAACCGCTTATACCTGTCAGATTGCTTTATGGCTTGGTCAATAATCTCTTCGTTGTTTTTCCAGGGAGGCCCACGCCCTTTCCAATGCTGAAAAAAATTATCCTGTAGATTGCTCATGTGTTCTGTTACAGCTTGTTGCGCATGCTTTTGCATTTTGCTGTTGATAGTGGTATGGATTTTTAAACCGTCCGTATAAAGGTTATAGCCATTTTTTTCACACCAATTCTCCAGTTTTTGCCGTAGGTGAGCCCTGAAATAACGAGCCTCTCCCTTATTATGGCTTTCCACATTATAGTTCAGTGCGATGGGTTTTTTCTTTAAAGAATCATAGGCCTCTTCTGAAAGGTACTCATTCTTCACCATTTGATAAAGCACTACATTTCGCCGCTTTTTTGAATTGGCTTTGTTGTAAACCGGTGAATATTTGTGTGTGGCTTTTAAAGAGCCTATTAACACCGCTGCCTCCTCCGGTTTTAAATTTTTCGGGGATTTATTGAAAAAGGTGCTTGAAGCCGCTTTTATGCCATAAGTATTACTCCCAAAAGTTACCGTATTAAGGTACATTTGTATGATTTCTTCCTTGGTGTAATAGCGTTCCAAACGGACAGCAATAACCCATTCCTTCAGCTTTCTTACGATTTTTTCTGACCATGTATCAAAGTTCTTCCTGGGAAAAAGGTTTTTTGCCAACTGTTGGGTCACTGTACTGCCACCTCCGGCACTTTCCTGCCCAAGGATTAACCGGTAAAATAATACCCGGAATAAAGCAATAAGATCTATGCCGGGATGTTTGTAAAACCGGGCATCTTCAGTGGCAATTAAGGCATTGACCAGATGAGGACTGAGCTTTTGGAAGTTTACATTAGACCGGTTCTGGGTGAAATATTTTCCCAATAAAACGCCGTCCTGGGAATACACTTTGGAAGCCAGGTTGGTTTCGGGGTTTTCCAATTGTTGAGTGGAGGGAAGTTCACCGAACCATTCGCTGGCAATGCCTGTCAGGAAAAGGACTATAGACAGGAAAATAATTAGTAAAACCGTCCAGAAATATAGAATAAATTTTTTAGCAATGGATTTTGAAAAGCCCTTAGCATTATTACGGGAATTCATTCAATAATTCACCTTTTGGTTTTTAAGTATTCTTGGTTAAAAAATTGTTCGTAAAGTGGCAGTGCCTTTTCGCTGATGACCTGCTTGTAATTGGCAATGTTGGCTACGTAATGGTTTGGGGATTCTAGCCCGAGTTTTTCTTTAAAATCCTTATCATTGGCAATACTTTTCAAGTAACTGAGGGCCTGATTTTTGTCCTTGAAATCCCTGATCAGGATCAGGCGCTTTTTCCTGCCATACATCAGTGAGGAAATATCCAGGTTTAAAAACTTGTAATATTCGTTGTTGTATTCAGCAAAAGCTTGCTTGATTTTCTGCGTATTATGTTTTTCCAAAGATAATACCATGAAGTACAAATGGGTTTTATCTGAATCTTCATTAAAGGGAAAATCTTTTTCCTGTTTGTTGGAAACAGTTTGCTTGCCTTCATGCTTTACCAAATAATTGTAAACATTCTGGGCATGACTGACCGTGGCTTTCTCTTGAGGATATTTTTCCATGTAATCCTTTAATTTTTGCTTAAAGGTGCTTTTGGTATCTTCATTTTTCCCTTCGCATAAAATCCTGATGTATTCAAATTTGTGACTAAGGTAATTCGCTTCAAAATTGCTATCCGCTTTCTTTTGTCTAACCCTTACTTTCTCACATTTGCCATCCTTGTAATATTGAAAAGTTTTTTGGTAAAATTGCTCTAATTCAGAGTTATTTTCCCGAGCTTTTTGCCTGAGCTTTTCAGGATTTTCGATTAAAGTGGTGTATTTACTTTCCGGGTATTGGTTTTTTAACTTTTGGCTATAGATCTTGGCTTTCTCGGCTTGATTTTTTTCGTGGTAAATTTTGTATAAATAGAAAAGGGAACGTGGCTTATATTGGCTATTGGGAAAATTTTGGTTTAGCTTTTTGAAATACCGGATGGCCTTTTCAAAATCTTGAAGGGATTGGTAATAAATACTGCCGATGTTAAAAAGGGCTTTCTGAACCTTTTTCCGGGAATTTATTTTTTGAGAACTATCAAATGGAATTTGGACGTAAAATAATTTTTGGGCTTTAGGCAATTTTTCAAAATTTTCCGGAATGACTTCGTTTTGCTTTGCAAAATTGTTTATATCGGATTTCCGCTTATTTTGAGCAGTGTCTTTTTTAGTTGGGGATTTTTCTTCTTTTTCGGCTTCTTTAAAATCAGAGGATTTTTCAGTTTTGATTCGCCAGTTATCCTGAAGGGGGCGTTTACCCCATTGACGTTCAAATGCCGGCAATCCACGACTTTTGGCTTTTGAATTATAGAAATACCAATTTCCTCCTCTGTTGGAGGAACGGCCAAAGTTCTGCCCTTCAGCCAATTGCTTTTGCTGGTTTCTGCGGAGCCTTTCCAGTTGTTTTTTCTTTTTTTGTTGTTGTTTTTTGGCCTTCTTTTTTTGCTTTTGCTTTTTCAAAACCTTTTTGAATTGGGAACGAAATCTATTTTTACCCCAATTGGCCATTTCCTGCAAACTATCCTGCCGTTGCATAGTTTGCTTATGACGGATTAAATCATCCAGTACGGATTTTTTGCTTTTAACCTGCTGGTAAGCTTCATGCTCTGGTGAAATCAGTTGAAAAGTATTATCAAAATAAGTTTGGGCCTTACCGTAGTTACCCTTTTTAAAGTGGTAGTTGGCAAGGTTACGATAGGCATTGGCTTTTTGCTTTGGTGTGGCTTGCTCGGCCTCAAGGGCTTTATTTAAGTAACGGACGAATTGTTCCTGGTTGTTGTTTTTCTTTGCCAGCTGGGCAAGCTCAAAAAAGATACGGCTTTTATAATCCACATTTTTATCGTCTTTAAGCATCTTTTTAAGGTTTTTCTGGACCTTTTTGATATCCCTTGTTCCATGCTTTTGAAAACAAGAAGCCTTATTGATTTTTGCATGAAATGCCATCTCGTAAACCGGACGATTGGAGAGGACTTTGTTATAATTAATGATGGCCTTGGAGTATTTACCTCTTTCCTGGGCTATTTGACCAAGGATAAATAAGTAACGGGTTTTGAGTGCCTTTTCATTGACTTTAGGTAAAACGTTTTTGATCTTTTTGGAAGCTGTGCTGTACTTATTTCGCTCTAAGGCTACTGTGGCTTCTGCCAATGCCAAGTCCTTTTTCAAGCTATTCGGAAATTCCCCTTCAGTCTTGATGTTTGTAAGCATGGCCTGTGCCTGATCCACATCACCCTGTTGAAGGTAAGCAAAAGCAATCCAGATTAAGGACTCATAAGCCCTTTTTCCTCCACTAAATTTGCTTTTTACATACCGAAAACGTTCAATGGCGGAAATGTATTCCCCTTTGTAAAAATAGGCTTTTCCCATTAAGAAATAACAGTCGTCAGTCCATTTACTGGGTTCATGCTTTTGAATAACCCGGGTACTTTTTTTGATAACTTTGTCACAATTAGAGGTATTTTGCTTGGCTAAACTTTCAGTAGGAAAACGGTGCAAAGGGAGGACCTCATTGAAGTCATCTTTGTAAGATTTTCTTGTGGAATGAACCACATCTTTCATAAGTTCTCTTGCATTAAAGTAACCGTTGTACTTAGCGGTAATGTCATGGTAAATCTGGGCAATTTTGGTCCCCTCTAACGATTTACAACCGTTCAACACAAAGGCGGTTACTAAAAAGCCCGCAATTAAAACGATGGTTTTAACTTTTCTTAAAATCAAAAAATCCGGTTTTAAATGTTTTAGCTATTGTAATAACTTCGCATCCGCAAAATTATTTTAATTATAGCAATCTCGGAATTCATTTCTGCACCAATCGATTAATGCTTTTAAAATAGCTTTCGTTCGAATTTGAAAAACATTTGCCTAAAAATTAACAAATGAGTGTCTTGACAACAAAGGATAAGTCAAAATACTCCTAAAAGTCAAATATACAAAATCCAAACGTAACGCTTGCGTAGATTAAGAAATAGATACAGGTTAGTAATTCTCAAGGAAACAGATTTTCAAGAAAAAGCATCTTTTTCGATTAAAGGGTTTAATGTGTTTGCTTTTCTTAGTGTTATTTTCATCCTGATGTTCTTTGTGTTTTACTTGTTGTTTGGCTTTACTCCCCTTTATAACTTTTTACCCGGCAACAAAGCGTCTTTGAATGAAAAGAAGGCTGTTAGGTTGGCCTATAAAGTGGACTCCTTAAGCCGGGTAGTAAAGACCAGAGAACGGTATTTGGAAAATATTAAGGAAATCTTAACCGGTAACGTAAAAGATAGTCCCAGGATTAAGAAACGGCCTAAAAAGGAGCTTGAAGTAAAAAGTGAAAAGGTGGATTTGGATACCAATACGGTTAGTGATTCGATATTTCAGGAAAAAATGAAATCCAGGGATCCCTATAAGCTCAATTTTGAATCATTAAGGAATGAAAAGAACACCCTTAATAACTATGCTTTTTTCCCTCCCTTAAAAGGGATTATAACCTCTTCATACGATGAAAGTAAAGGACACTATGCGGTAGATGTAGTAGGGCCGAAAGATATCGGGATCAAAGCGGTTTTGAATGGTACTGTTATTTATTCAGGTTGGTCGGTTTCAACCGGTTACATAATTATGGTACAACACCCGGACAATTTAATTTCCGTTTATAAACACAATTCTGAATTGTTAAAAAAAGTTGGTAATTTTGTGGAAGCAGGTGAAGTAATAGCCATTATAGGCGAATCCGGGGCGCTAAGTACCGGCCCTCATTTACATTTTGAACTTTGGCATAATGGTGATCCGGTGAACCCGGAAAAATACATCGCTTTTTAAGGTTTTTATCGGCCTTTAAATGGGAACGCTTACCTCTGATGGTTTGGGAATAAATAACTTTACAAGGAAATTTTTAAAAATTATAAATTCCCTTTTTATTTAGCAGAAAATTAAATTTGTGATCATGTTTAAAAAAGACAATAAGGTGGAAAATCGGGGGAAGGAAGATAATAATGGAAGTTCCATCAATTTGGTAGGTGATTCAACGCACATCTCTGGTGAAGTGTATACTGAAACGGATATTCGTGTGGATGGTACCATTGAAGGGGATATTATCACTAAGGGCAAATTGGTGCTTGGTGAAAATGCCTTAATAACCGGAAATAGTTATTGCCAATCAGGGGATATATCAGGAAAAATTGAAGGTGATATTTATTCTAAGGATTTGCTAAACCTCAAATCCACAGCTCAGGTAAATGGAGATATTTACACCAAGCGGTTAATCATTGAAAAAGATGCCAGTTTTAATGGTAAATGTGAAATGAGGGATCAAGTAACTTTTCCACAGGGAAAAACCATAAATAAAGAAAGTGGCTCAAAACAAGGAATTCAACAGGGAGAGGCAAGATCAGGACAACCAGAAGGTAAAGGAAAAGAAAAACCCGGGGCAGAAGAGAAAACCACCACTGCATAACTATGCTTATTACATGGGAATTGGTTTTCGCATTTTGGGGACGGTCCTGGCCGGATTAGCCATAGGTTATTGGATAGACAGTGCCATGGAAAATGATACCCCCTACTTCATGCTTATACTTGGTTTCCTGGCCATCCTTTTAACCCTTTATCAAATTATTCGAGAATTTGCTTAGCCGATGCTTTCAGCCACTTCCACTCAATTTTTAAAAACTTATCTGGTTTTTGGTCTCCTGGTATTTTTATCACTGATTCCTATTTCCTTTTTAATGACTGATAAAGCGGTCATCATTTTGATTAGCAATGCTTGCTTTTTATTCTTCATCACATTAATCACCGGTGTTTCGCTAATCCAAACCATTGAAAGCCGGCATTTTCGATTCATGCTTGCATTAACAGCAGGCACTTTTAGTAAGCTATTAATAGCGCCTTTGTTTTTGTATTTGTTAATCACTCAATATCCTCAAAATAAGCTTTTAATTGTGTTTTCATTTTTAACAGGTTATTTATTGTTTACTGGATTTGAACTTTTCCAATTATTCCGTAACTTGCGCCCGCATTTAAAAAAGGAAGAAAAAAGTGAAAATCGCTAAAGCCCCTGTCAAACGGTCAGTTTTACTCCTAACCTTACTAACATTTCTGTTCGGATTAAATGATAACGCTCTGGCTTCCAAAGAAAAAGATCAAGGCGGTAGCCACAGCCAGGAAGAAGGGTTTAATCCCGGTGATGTGATTATTCATCACATAAAAGATTCTTATAAATGGCACTTCTTCTCAATAGGGAATTTTGACGCTACCGTTTATTTTCCGGTTATTTTATATTCCGCGGATAAAGGATTGGTCGCCTTTAACTCCAAACATCTTTACCAAAATGATAATTACCGGGGGTTTAAACTTGATCATAATGAGATTAAATCCGCAACCGGCGCCTCGGTTTACGACTTTTCCCTTACTAAGAATGTGGCTTCCATGTTAGTAAGTGCGTTACTCATGCTTTGGATATTTCTTGCGGTGGCTAAACGGTATAAGCAGCAACCTGCTAAGCCACCAAGGGGTTTACAATCTTTACTTGAGCCGATCATTATTTTTATTCGGGATGAAGTGACTAAGCCGGTCATCGGAAAAGATTGGCACAAATATTTTCCTTACATCATTACCGTATTCTTTTTTATCTGGATCAATAACCTTTTGGGTTTATTACCCGGTGCTGCTAATGTGACGGGTAACATTGCCGTCACCCTGTGCCTGGCCTTAATTACATTCCTTATAGTAAATGTGAATGGCACCAAAGATTATTGGAAACATATTTTTAATACACCCGGTGTTCCCTGGTGGTTGAAAATTCCTGTTCCCTTAATGCCGGCAGTAGAATTTTTAAGCATTTTTACTAAGCCCTTTGCCTTAACCGTACGGCTTTTTGCCAACATTACAGCAGGGCACTTGTTAATCCTTAGTGTAATTTCTCTTATCTTCATTTTTGGCCAGCAAAGTGCGTCCCTTGGCTATGGCATTATTGCCCCGATCTCGATTGGGTTTACCATATTTTTATATTTTATTGAATTGTTAGTAGCTGTTGTTCAGGCTTATATATTTGCTATGCTTTCAGCCGTATTTATAGGCGAATCCATTTCCACCCATCACGAAGATGAGGAGGCTGAGGAAGCGATGGTTGAAGGACAACAAACCAGTTAGTAAGTGTTTAATAAATAAGTTTCGTTTTTTTAACCTTTTAAATAATTAGTTATGCTTTTAGACTTTATTTTATTAGCAATTGAAGGGAGCATCGGAGTAATCGGAGCCGGAATTGGCGCTGGATTGGCTGCAATCGGTGCCGGTATCGGTATTGGAAGAATCGGGGGTAGTGCGGTTGAATCGATTGCCCGTCAGCCAGAGGTTTCTGGAGACATCAGGAACAATATGATTTTGACTGCTGCCCTGATTGAAGGTGTTTCCTTATTTGCAACCATTGTTTGTTTGCTTGCTGTCGTCACTTAAGAAGTTTAACAAGCAATCAATGGCTTTGCTTTTAGCGGTTGGCTAAAAGCAAAGCCATCCTTTTTTGAAACAAACGAAAAGTAGTTTAATATGGAATTATTACTTCCGGAATTAGGATTATTTGTCTGGACTTCGATTGTTTTCTTAATTGTACTCTTCATCCTCTCCAAGAAAGCCTGGACACCTATTGCCAATGCACTAAAAAACCGGGAACAATCTATTGAAGATGCTTTAAATGAGGCTAGCAAAGCCCGGGAAGAGATCAATAACCTGAAAGCTGAAAATGATAAACTTATCCAGGAGGCTAAAGTGGAGCGGGATAAGATACTCAAAGAAGCCCGGGAGACCAAGGAGAAAATGATTAATGATGCCAAGGAAGAGGCTCAAAAGGAAAGCCAAAAGATAAAGGACGAAGCCCAGAAAGATATTCAAAAGGAGAGGGATCGGGCTTTTCAGAATCTGAAAAATGAAGTGGCGGATATTGCCATGGATATCGCTTCAAAGATCGTCCGTGAAAAGCTTGATAAAGCCGAAAATCAGGAGGAGTTGGTAGAGAAGTATATTGAAGAATCTCAGTTAAACTAAAATCCTATGTCTGAAATCAGGGTCGCGAATAGGTATGCAAAGGCCTTAATGGATTTAGCCAGGCAAAATGACTCCTTGGAAGAAGTCCATAATGATGCGCAGCATTTTTTAGAGGTTTGTAAAGACAATCGTGATTTTGAGGTAATCTTAAGCAATCCGATTATTCCCCAGCATAAAAAATATGATATTGCGCACCGGGTCTTTTCGGAGGGTCTCTCTCAGCAAACCATGAAATTTATAGACCTTATTATTAGCAAGCAAAGAGGCTCTTTGCTTGTGCCCATTTTTGAACGCTTTGAATCTTTCTATAAGTCAATCAAAGGAATTACCCAAGCGACAGTTTATTCCCCTATTGCGCTTTCTGATAAAATCCAGGAAAGCCTTAAAGAAATTGTAAAAAAGGGAAAAGGGGGAAATGTGAATGAAGTTAATTTGGAAAACAAAATTGATGAGTCCTTATTAGGTGGCTTTGTGTTACAATTTGAAGACAAGCTATTAGATAAAAGTGTGAATACCCAGTTGAAATCGCTTAAAAAAGCCCTTAAAAATTAATTAGTGAAAAATTAAATCAGATTATAATGGTAGATGTAAAGCCTAATGAAGTATCCGAAATATTAAGAGAAGAACTTTCTGGTTATAAGACGGAAGAAGACCTCCAGGAAGTGGGTACGGTTCTCCAGGTTGGAGATGGCATTGCCCGGATTTATGGATTAAATTCCGTACAATCCGGAGAATTGATTGAGTTTGATAATGGTACCCAGGGAATTGTGCTAAATCTCGAAGAAGATAATGTTGGGGGCGTTCTTTTAGGAACTGACGAAGGCATTAAAGAAGGCTCCAACGTTAAGCGGACAGGAAGGATTGCCTCAGTCAAAGTGGGTGAAGGCATGTTAGGCCGGGTGGTTAACACGCTGGGGGAACCTATTGACGGGAAAGGCCCCATTGAGGGAGAGCTCTATGAGATGCCCATTGAAAGGAAGGCTCCTGGTGTAATTTACAGAGAACCTGTTGAAGAACCTCTGCAAACCGGTATCAAATCTATCGATTCTATTATTCCCATTGGACGTGGTCAACGGGAATTGATTATTGGTGATCGTCAAACGGGAAAAAGTACCATTGGTATCGATACGATCATTAATCAAAGAGAAAATTACGAAAGGGGAGAACCGGTTTATTGTGTTTATGTAGCAACGGGTCAAAAGAACTCTACCATTGCTCAGACGGTGGCTACCCTTGAAGAACATGGTGCTATGGATTACACCGTAGTGGTCGCAGCCAGTGCTGCTTACCCTGCGCCCCTTCAATTTTATGCACCGTTTACCGGTTGTGCCATCGGGGAGTTTTTCCGTGACACAGGGCGTTCTTCCTTGTTAATCTATGATGACCTTTCCAAGCAAGCTGTCGCTTATCGTGAGGTTTCTCTGCTTTTAAGGCGTCCTCCGGGCCGTGAAGCCTATCCGGGTGATGTGTTTTACTTACACTCTCGGTTACTGGAGAGGGCTTGTAAATTGATCAGCAGTGACGAATTGGTTCAGAATATGAACGATCTTCCCGAATCCGTTAAGGATAAAGCAAAAGGCGGGGGGTCGCTCACTGCCTTACCCATTGTAGAAACCCAGGCAGGAGACGTTTCTGCTTATATTCCTACAAACGTCATTTCTATCACTGACGGGCAGATTTTCCTGGAAACAGAACTTTTCAACGCTGGTGTCCGACCGGCCATTAACGTGGGAATTTCCGTTTCGCGTGTGGGAGGTAGTGCGCAGCTTAAGCCGATGAAGAAAACGGCTGGTACACTTAAGTTGGATTTGGCTCAATACCGAGAATTAGAAGCATTTGCCAAGTTTGGTTCTGATTTAGACCCTACCACCAAGCAAGTATTGGATAAAGGGGTCAGAAACGTGGAAATCCTTAAGCAGGGTCAAAACTCACCGATACCCGTTGAAAAGCAGGTGGCCATCATTTATTGTGGTACAGCAGGTTTATTAAAAGATATTCCTGTGGAAAAGGTAACCGAATTTGAAAAAGAACTCCTGGAGATGTTAGAGACTAAACATAAGGATGCCCTTGATCAGATCAAGAATAGTGAGTGGAATGATGAAATTAAAAATAAAATTGAGGAAGTTGCTAATGACCTGAAATCCACTTATGTGGCTGAAGCAACGCAAAATCAATAAAAGAGAAAAGGGGCATTGGCCTCTTTTTCTTTTACTAATCCTTAAAAGGCAACAGAATGGGTAGCTTAAAAGAAATCAGGAACCGAATAGGGTCAATCCAAAATACCCAGCAGATTACCAAAGCCATGAAAATGGTTGCGGCCGCTAAGTTACGTAAGGCCCAGGACGCCATTCAAAAAATGCGTCCTTATGCGAGTAAGCTCCATGAAATTACGGCTCATGTATCCGATAGCCTTGAAGATTCCAGTTCCTATTACAAGTATTTTAAACAGCGGGAATTAAACCGGGTACTAATTATTCCCATGACAGGCGATAAAGGGCTTTGTGGTGCTTTTAACAATAATATCCAGAAGTTAACCAATCAAGTAATCAACGAACGGTACGCGGAAATGTACAAAGCTGGTAAATTAGACCTTCTTTGTATTGGGAAGAAGGGTTATGAATTCTTTAAGAAGCGCGATTTCAATATTGTGGATAGCTACACCAATTTCTTTAACAAACCCACCTATGAGGAAGCGAAGAATATCGTTGACCGGATTGTAAGCTGGTATGATGAGGAACAGTACGACCGGATTGAAATCATTTACAATTGGTTTAAAAATGCTGCCACTTATTTTCCTCAGGCTCATCAATTCCTGCCCATTACCAGTATAGAGGACCTTGGCGAACAAACCAGGGCTAAAGAGGGCCAAAAAACGGAAGAAAGTTCAACCGGCAGGAAATACGATTATATTTTTGAACCCAGTAAGGAAGGAATCATTGAGGAGCTGGTGCCTAAAAGTTTAAAAATCATGTTCTACAAGGATGTGCTTGATTCCAGTGCTTCCGAGCATGGTTCCCGTATGACGGCAATGGATAATGCCACTGAAAATGCGGAGGAATTGATTAACGACCTAAAGCTTCAGTATAATAAAGCCCGGCAAGCCGCCATTACCAAAGAAATTAGTGAAATTGTCGGTGGAGCGGAAGCCTTGGGGAATGGCTAGTTTAAAAAGCTTTTCGCCATTTAAGATGCTTGACTTCCTTTTCAGTAATTTTGATCTATTAAGATATAAAGCTGGTCTAATTTGCCCTTTTTCAGGGTTTGTAACGTCATTCAAACCAAGGGCTTAGCTTTTCATAAACCTTATGAATCGGAAGTCCCATCACGTTAAAATAAGACCCCTTAATAGATTCGATGCCGATTAAACCAATCCACTCCTGAATGGCATAACTACCCGCTTTGTCATAAGGATGGTAGTGGTTAATGTAGTAATCGATCTCTTTTTCCGCTAAGTTCTTGAACTGTACGCTGGTTATGTCGTAAAAACTTTCTTCACCTGCTTCGGTTATTAGGGTTACCCCTGTAATTACCTCATGCTTTTGCCCTGATAGCTTATTTAAATGGGCTTTAGCATCTTTTGCCTGGGCCGGCTTGTTAAGGATTTGATCTTCCAGGGAAACAATGGTATCAGCGGTAATAATAAGGCATTCTTCCCCCTTGTCTTTTAAAGCCCTGGCTTTTTTTTCAGAAAGGTGTAAAGCTACCTCATGGGTTTTAAAATATTCCGGATAATTTTCATTGGTTCCGGTTTTTTCGATCGTAAAATCAAAACCGGCCTGGGATAGGATTTCTTTTCTACGGGGTGATGAAGACCCCAGGATTAAAGGTTTTTTAAGGGTTATCATGGCTTAACTTACCTTATTTTTAATTGAGAAGGTTTGAAAACTCCTCCTTTTCTAAAATTTCGGGCTAAAATAACTTGTACCAAAAGGGACTGACAACTAATGAATGATTAATGACCTTTATAGTGCTCAACGTTTAAAACAGCGTGACAAGCTTCGTAATCCTCAGCATTGTTAGAGGAAATAATGACACATTGATTTTTGGTGTAATCCCGGATCAGGCTTTTATACCAATGTATTCCCTCCTCGTCAAGATGGCTGGTGGGTTCGTCCAGAAGCAATAATGCACTTTCAAAAAAAAAGGAAAGGGCTAACCTTAACCTTTGGACCATTCCTGAAGAAAATTCTTTGATGGGTTTATTGCGGTGCCTGTAAAGATTGGTAATATCCATTATTTTTTCTACTGTAAACCCTGGTTTAAGGGATTTAAATTGGGTTTGGAACGTCAAATGTTCCTTGAGGGTAAATTCTTCCAATAAATCCAAATGAGGAGTGACCAAGGAGACATATTGATACAGGTCTTTGTAAGCAAGGTATAAGTTTTGGTTTTGGTAGGTGACCTTCCCTTTGCTTGGCGTTAGAAAGCCGCTAATGATCTGTAACAAAGTGGATTTACCGGAACCATTACTTCCGGTGATGGCGTAAATGTTATTGGGCTCAAAATCGTAGGAAATGTTCCTGAAGACCCAGGAATAGTGAAAATGTTTGCCAATATTTTGGAGACTAACCTCCATTTTATAGAATTGCCTTTTAACCAATCAGGGATGCTATTATTCCCAAATTCTGCTGAAAGCCTTTTTGTTTTAAAAGGTAAGGATTTCGGAAAATGGTTTAAGGCCTGTAACCCCGCATTATTCCCCTTTCGGAGGCACGGATAAAGCTAATGATGTCATCCCTTTCCTGTGTGGCGGGTAATTCCTTTTCCACAATTTCAAGCGCCTGACTGATGTTATTGCCTTTTAAATAAATATGCCTGTAAATTTCCTGTATTT
This sequence comes from uncultured Sphingobacteriales bacterium, assembly GCA_964549595.1. Classification (GTDB taxonomy): domain Bacteria; phylum Bacteroidota; class Bacteroidia; order CAILMK01; family CAYYUA01; genus CAZQQN01. The sequence goes on from CAZJWK010000002.1 coordinate 84,839, forward strand.
CTTTGATTTTTTCAGGGTCCATGCCTCTTCTCCGCATGCCGATGGAGTTAATGCCTACGTAGGAGAGAGGCTCCCTGGCTGCTTTTGTGTAAGGGGGCACATCTTTCCTCACAAGGGAGCCACCGGATACCATGACAAACTCGCCGATTTTCACAAATTGTTGAATCGCAGTCAATCCACCGACCAGGGCAAAATCATTAAGGGTTACGTGGCCGGCAATATTGACGGAATTGGCGATGATGCAATTTTCTCCCACAAGGCAATCATGGGCTATGTGGGTATAAGCCATTAAAAGCGAGTTTTCCCCGATAATGGTTTTGTATTTGTCCGAGGTCCCCCGATTAATTGTGGCATATTCCCGGATAACAACGCCATCTTCTATGATCACTAAAGATTCTTCGCCTTTATATTTTAAATCCTGGGGGATGGCAGAAACTACGCTTCCGGGAAAAATTTTTACATTCTTACCAATTCTGGCCCCTTCCATAATGGTGGTATGGGGCCCTATCCAGCTACCTTCATCAATTTCAACGTTGCTGTGAATGGTAACGAAAGGCTCTATAACTACGTTTTGAGCAATTTTGGCTTCAGGATGAACGTATGCAAGGGGTTGATGCATGGGGGTTTAGTTGTTTTTTACAATTTGTGCCATTAACTCCGCCTCCGTAACAAGTTTGTTACCGACAAATGCTTGCCCTTTCATGTTACAGACACCCCTCCGGATAGGGGAAAGTAATTCCAAGCTTAAAATCAATTGGTCTCCGGGCAGCACTTTCTCCCTGAACTTAGCATTTTCTATCTTCATAAAATAGGTAGAATAGGCTTCCGGATTGTCTATTTGGCTAAGTATCATTACACCGCCCACTTGGGACATGGCTTCAATCTGCAATACACCGGGCATAACCGGATTTTGTGGAAAATGCCCCTCAAAGAAAGGCTCTGTCATGGTGACATTTTTAATCCCCACTATATGCTTGTCCGATAAATCAATAATCTTATCAACGTATATGAAGGGGTGTTCATGAGGAAGGAATTTACTTATTTGCTTGGCATCGTAAATGGGATCCTTGTTGGTATTGATATTGGGTGAGTCCTGCTTTTTCTTGACTTTTTTCATTACTTGCTTGATTTTCTTAGCAAATTCAATATTTGCCGCATGGCCTGGTCTGGCTGCCATAATCTGGGCCTTAATGGGTATCCCGATTAGTGCCAGGTCTCCGATTAAATCAAGCAATTTATGGCGTGCAGGCTCATTTTGGTATCTTAAATCAATGTTATTAAGAATTCCCTCACTTTTGACATTAATGTCCTCTTTTTTAAAAAGCTTCGCAAGGTTACCCATCTCCTCGTTGGAGATCTGCTTATCTACAATAACAATGGCATTGTTAAGGTCGCCTCCTTTAATTAAGTTGTTATTCACCAATTCCTCTAATTCATGGAGGAAACAAAATGTCCTGCTACTGGCGATTTCTTTGTTGAATTCATGTATTTCGGAAATGGAGGCATGTTGACTGCCAAGTACAGGCGAATTGTAATCTACCATTACAGTGGAACGATAACCATCCAGGGGCATGGCTATCATTTCCACATTTCGGTTTTCTTCGGAATAATGGATATTGAAAGGAATTTCAAAATAATCCCTGTCAGCACTTTGATCTTTCAGGCCGGCCTTGCTAAGCACTTCAATAAAAGGCTGGGCACTGCCATCCATTATCGGGGTTTCAGGGCCGTCTAACTCTACCAGGATATTATCCAGCTCCATCCCGGCTAATGCTGCCATTACGTGCTCTACCGTGGCCACCAATACTTCCCCGTCAAACCCCAGGGTCGTTCCTCTCGAAGTATCCACAACATTATCCAGATCAGCGTTGATAACCGGTTGGTCCTCGAGGTCTGATCGCTTAAATTTTATTCCGTGATTTTCAGGGGCAGGTTTAAATTCCAGTTTGACTTCTTTGCCAGTATGTAGCCCAACACCTTCAATGGTAATAGCCTTATTTATCGTAGACTGTTTGCTTTTCATGAGTTATTGTCCTTGGCTTTTGATCCTTTAACCAGTTGTTCAATATTTTTAAGCCTTTCGTAGAGGTCAGGCAATTTTTTATAAATGATGCTGGATTTTAGTCCTTCTTTCACCGGCGCAACGGGTGAGCCAAACCATTGCTGATTCTCCTTTTTTATGGAGTTTGATACACCACTTTGAGCTCCGATTTGGGAACCATCTGCTATACTTATGTGGCCGGAAATCCCAACCTGGCCTCCAATGACGCAATTCTTTCCAATTTTGGAACTTCCGGAAATACCTGTTTGAGAGGCAATGGCAGTATTTTCCCCTATTTCTACGTTGTGAGCTACCTGGATCAAATTATCAAGTTTTACCCCTTTTCGAATAATGGTAGCCCTCATAGTGGCACGGTCAATAGTGGTGTTAGACCCTATCTCCACATCGTCTTCAATGATTACATTTCCCGTTTGAGGCATTTTCTTAAAAACCCCGTTTTCTTGAGGTGCAAAGCCAAAACCATCCGAGCCAATCACACAGCCTGAGTGAATAATACAATTTTTTCCGATACGAGTATCTTCATATAACTTCACAGAAGAATAAATTATGGTATTGTCGCCAATTTTTGTATTATCGTTTATAACGACATGCGGGTAAATTTTGACACCATCCCCGATTTTTACGTTTTCTCCAATATAGGAAAAAGCCCCCACGTAAACATTCCTGCCGTGTTGAGCCGAATTGGCCATGTGAACGGATTCGTCAATGCCTTGTTTTTTATTGCCGTTGGTTTTAAATTTTTCCATTAAAATGGATAAAGTCGAATACACATCATCTACGTATATGAGGGTGGTTCCATTAATGGGTTCTTCAGGCACAAAGTCCCGGCTTACCAAAACTGCAGAAGCTTCTGTATTATAAAGGTGTTGGGCATATTTAGGATTGGATAAAAAGGTAATGGAGCCTTCAGTAGCTTCTTCAATAGGGGAAAAACCCTCAATTAAAGTATTTTTATTACCTTTAACAGTGCCTTGAATGATTTGGTTGATTTCTTCTACTGTAATTTCCATTAATATGCAAATTTATAGAACGACTAAAAATTTAATGCGCCTAATTCACGGGGATAACATAAAAAGTACTTTTTTACGGGCTTACTAAGGGCTGAAATACTGTACTGATCGGAAGCTTCAGCAATATCCGCTACTTTGCCGCTATTAAAAAGAATATTGATGTTGATCCCTTCTGCCGGTTCATAAGCCGCATTAGTAATAGTGCTGTGAAAAACCATATAGCCGGCTTCTTCCTCATTCACACCAAAAAGATGGGCAACACGGTTTTTGAGTTGCATAATTTGTTTAGCTTCAATAGGCTGGTCTGTTATAACAGTTTTAAAAAGGTTCCGATTGATCATATTCTGGCAAAGCCTTGCAAGCATTTTATCCGAATGCGAAGCCCACGTTTTAATAGCCGACATCACATCATGATCATCCAAATTTGCAAAGGTAGCGATTAAACTTGAATTTCCCTGAAAATCCGAACTTTTCACCTGGTTGTAAAGAAAAAATTCAAGGGCTGGTGTACAAAAAAGTGAATGGCCTTTTCTTGCTAAATCCATGGCCCTTTCCAGGATTTTAACCAATAATTGTTCAGCACTCAATACCGTTTTGTGCAAATAAACCTGCCAATACATCAACCGTCTGGAAATTAAAAATTTTTCGATCGAATAAATGCCTTTGTTTTCAACGGTTAATCTTCCCTGTATGACGTTAATCATTTTTATGATTCGCTCTACTCCTACGACTCCCTCAGAAACCCCTGTATAAAAGCTATCCCTTGCCAGGTAATCCAGGCGATCCAGATCAAGCTGACTTGAAACCAATTCATGCAGGAATTTTTTACTGGCATTGGTTTTGCCATTAAAAATATCAATTGCATCTGTTAATTGGCCGTCAAGGTCTTTGTTAAGTTGGTCCATGAAAATACGCGATATTTCTTCATGGCTGATGTCACTTACGAGGCTTTTTTCCAGGGCATGCGAAAAAGGGCCATGACCAATATCATGTAGCAAAATGGCAATTTCGGCAGCGCTTTTTTCCTCATCATTGATTTCCAGGCCCTTTTGCCTGAGGGTTTCTATGGCATTGTTCATGAGATGGAAAGCTCCCAGGGCATGATGAAAACGCGTATGCAAGGCACCTGGATATACCAGATGCGTTAAACCTAATTGTTTGATTCTTCTCAATCTTTGAAAGTAAGGGTGATTAATCAAAGAAAGCGTAACATCGTAAGGGACGGTGATGAAACCGTGAACCGGGTCATTAATTATCTTTACTTGGCTCAAAGCGGTGAAAAAATTTTCTTATGGAGAAAGCCTTTTACAATAAATCAGCTTTTCAATAAGTTTTTGAAACGACAACATAAAACAATTCAAAGGTAGCATTTATGGAGAAAATTAAAATCCTTTGGGCTGACGATGAAATTGATATGCTCAAACCCCACATTTTATTCCTGGAAGAAAAAGGTTACGAGGTAGAGTCGGCTAAAAGTGCCGATGAGGCTATGGAATCCATAAAGAATAAGCATTTTGACCTGCTTTTCCTGGATGAAAACATGCCCGGCCAAACCGGATTGGAGGTACTACCGGAAATCAAGGAATCAAATCCTGATATACCGGTGATTATGATCACCAAAAGTGAGGAGGAGTTTTTAATGGAAGATGCCATTGGATCGCAAATTTCAGATTACCTCATTAAGCCGGTTAACCCGAACCAGATCCTGTTATCTATTAAAAAACAAATTGATAATAAACGACTGGTTAGTGAAAAAGTAACCCAGTCCTATCAGCAGGATTTTACCAACCTATCCATGCAGGTGAATGAAAAATTATCTGCCAATGAATGGATTGATATTTACAAGCGCTTGGTGTATTGGGACATTGAACTGGAAAAGTCCAGTGAGGAAAACATGAAGGAAGTGCTGGCTACCCAGAAAGCTGATGCCAACGCTAATTTTTCCCGTTTTGTGGAAAGGCATTATATGGATTGGATTAACAACCCTGAGGAAGCCCCTTTAATGTCTCATAAGTTGCTTTATAACAAAGTTTTACCAAAATTAGAGGATTCAGGGACGACTTTTCTTTTGATACTGGATAATTTCCGTTATGATCAATGGAAAGCCATTCAGCCTTATGTTTCCGAATTATTCAATATCCAGGAAGACACGGCTTATTACAGCATTCTACCCACAGCCACCAATTATTCTCGTAATGCCATGTTTTCAGGTTTGATGCCAGCGCAAATCCAGGAACGGTTCCCCGATAAATGGATAAATGATGAGGAAAAAGGCGGAAAAAATCAGCATGAAGCGGAATTTTTCAGTGATTACCTGGGCCGTTTAAAAAAGGACATCAAATTTAGTTACAACAAGATTACCAAACTGGAATATGGAAAATCCCTGCCTGAAAATGTGAATAATTTCATGAAAAACGATTTGGTGGTCGTTATTTACAACTTTATTGATTTGATGTCCCATGTTCGCACGGAAATGGAAGTTTTAAAGGAGTTGGCTGAGGATGAACCGGCTTACCGATCCCTAACCCAAAGCTGGTTTGAACATTCACCTTTGTATGAAATGCTGAAAAAATTGTCTGAAAAGAATATCAATCTGGTAATTACCACTGACCATGGCTCCATTAGGGTTAAAAAACCATCCAAAGTAGTGGGCGACCGAAACACTACTACCAATCTTCGCTATAAGCAGGGTAAAAGCCTGGATTTTGAAAAGAAAGAAGTGTTTGAAGCGAGCAACCCTAAGGATGCCATGCTACCCCGTCCTCACGTAAGCTCTTCTTTTATTTTTGCCAAAGAAGACCATTACTTTGTGTATCCCAATAATTACAATTATTACGTCAATTTTTTTAAAAATACCTTTCAACATGGAGGTGTTTCCCTCGAAGAAATGATTATTCCTGTCATTTCTCTGACCAGCAAAAAATAAAAGCCCCTTGGCACAATCAAGCCACGCCGTAAATATTCAAAACCTTGAGGATTTGAGAAAGTTTGGCAAGGAGCTTCTTGATCAGGGTTGGAAGAAATTTGCGCTTTACGGGGAACTCGGGGCTGGTAAAACCGCTTTTGTCAAGGAAGTATCGGCTTTAATCGAACTTAACACCAATATTCAAAGCCCTACTTATGCCTTGCTTTTTGAGTATCCGGTAGGAGAGGCCTTCCTTTATCATTTTGACCTTTACCGTTTAACCACTTCTGAGGAAATTCTTGACCTCGGTTTTGAAGAATATTGGGAAGCGGATGCTTACGAATTCATTGAATGGCCTGAACTCGTCAAGGATGATCTGCCCAATGATTTTATCCATCTGTATATTGAACATTTAAAAAACGGTACAAGAAAAATTACTTGCCTTTAAAATCCCGGAAAAAACCATTTAAATTTTGTCAATTTTTTAAGGACCTAAATATCCCTTTTTGTTGAATTTTCTTAAATTTACAATTTAGGTTTAATGGGAAAATTTACCCTTATTCTGGATAAGGTAGTAATGAGATAAGACCGAATGATTGCCGAAACAGTGAAATAACCTAACTTTGACAGTTAAGACAAATTGAGGATATGGAAAAACATTACCATTCCGAGTTTTATGAATTGGCAAAAGAGGCCGTGACCCACCCACAGGAATCAATGGTGGGCATTCCGAAAGGTAATAAATCCATTAGCATTGGGGTTCCAAAGGAAATTTCATTTCAAGAGAACCGTATCGGCCTTACCCCGCAAGCGGTTAACCTTTTGGTCAACAATGGTCATGAAGTCACTATTGAAAGCAAAGCCGGGGAAGAAGCTAAATTTACTGATAATGAATATAGCGAAGCCGGCGCTACCATTGCTTACGAAACGGAAAAGGTATATGAATCCGATATCATTATAAAAGTTGCCTTTCCTACCGATTCTGAGATTGAATACATGAAGGTAGGCCAGACCTTAATCTCAGCCCTGCACCTGCCCTTATTGAAGAAGACCCAGCTAAAGCACTTAATGGATAAAAAGGTAACGGCCATTGCTTTTGAGTTTTTAAAGGATGAATTTGATTTATTTCCTGTCATTCAGTCAATGAGTGAAATTGCAGGTAGTGCTGCCATTTTAATCGGTGCCGAATACCTGACCAATTTTACCCACGGTAAAGGGGTTATGCTGGGTGGCACCTCCGGTGTCCCTCCTTCAGAAGTAGTCATTATTGGAGCAGGAACAGTGGGCCAGAATGCAGCTCAGGCAGCCCTGGGGTTGGGTGCCCAGGTTAAGGTTTTTGACAACTCCCTTTTTAAACTCAGAAGAATGAAAAATTTCATGATGGCAAATGTTTACACCTCCATCAGCCATCCCGATATTTTAGGTGAAGCCCTCAAAGAAGCCGATGTAGCCATTGGCGCTATTCGCGGGGAAGATGGAAGGACACCTGTTGTTGTGAATGAAGAAATGGTGGGGCAAATGAAACCGGGTTCCGTGGTGGTTGATATAAGTATTGACCAGGGTGGTTGTTTTGAAACATCCGAAGTTACCAATCATTTAGACCCGATTTTCCTTAAATATGATGTAATCCATTACTGTGTGCCTAACGTTCCTTCTAGGGTGGCTCGAACTGCCTCTAATGCCCTGAGTAATATTTTTGCTCCGATTCTGCTTAAAATTGGTGAATTCGGGGGTATTAAAAATTATCTCTGGGAAAAGGTGGGGGTCAGGCAAGGGGTTTATATCTACAAAGGAAATTTAACCCATAAATTCCTGGGAGAACGGTTCAATTTATCTGCTAAAGAAATTGATTTACTTATTGCGGCGCACATTTGATGGTATTAAATCAGTGAAGAATTGGAAACCCCTTATTAGGGTAAAAATTTGTGATCTGGTAATTTTTTAAATACGCTTTTAACCATCTTTATGAGAAGGTCAAGGATAAGCCTTTTATTGATTGTGCTTTTAGCCGCATTGGTAAGGCCGGTTAAAGGACAAGACTTTAAGTGGTTGGCTAAGGGCGAGTTTAGTAACTTTTATTTGGCCCCATCCAATCAGGTTTATTTGGTCAAGCCTAATCAGGCATTGCTCAAGCATAATTTAAAGGGGGGAAAGCAATATTCGATTAACGTAAAAATGCTTGGAAGGCTGGGTTCCGTGGATGTCTTGAATCCCCTGGAAATTTTGCTCTATTATCCGGAGCCTAACGTAGCAGTGTTTACAGACAACACCCTAACCGAAAAAAAGCGCTGGAATCTGGACAATCTGGGATTTAGCCAGGCCAAACTTGCGACCAGGTCTTCGGAAACAGGCATTTGGATTTATGATGAAAGCGATGTGGATTTAAAAAGGATTGACCAGGAAGGGAAAATCATTTACGAAAGTGACCAGCTTTACCGCTATGTTAAAAAGGATATTAATCCGATTGCCCTTAAAGCACAAAGCAAACAGGTTTATTTGAATGTACCCGCCAAAGGCATTTTATTATTTGATAACTTTGGTAGTTACATCAAAACAGTACCGATAAAAGGGATTAGAACTTTTCAAGTCGCTAATGATGTTCTTTTTTACTGGAAAAAAGGTAAGGTGGGGAAGTTTAATCTGAATACCTTTGCCAGGAAAAAGGCTGATTTCTCTTTTGACCAACTGCCTGAAAAAGTCAAAAAACTTCGTTTTTGGAAGGGGAGTTTTTATGTGTTGGATCAATCGGGGCTAAAGTTGTATAAAGATTGAATGTTATGAATTTACTGAAACGATTAGAAGACATTGTTAACCGAAGGAAAGAGGTTGAAAAAGAATTGTCCGACCACGAAGTCGTTAATGACATCGAAAGGTTTACCAAACTCAATAAGGAATACAGTGAATTAGAGCCCTTATACGAAATTTATTTCCAATACAAGGACTTGCTTGACAATATAGAAAACAATAAGCAAATCCTGGACAACGATAAGGATGAAGAACTCCGAGAAATGGCCAAAGAGGAATTGGAAAAATTAGCCCAGGAAAAGGAGCCGATGGAGGAAAAAATAAAACAAATGCTGGTACCTAAGGATCCTGAGGACGAAAAGAATGCCATTGTGGAAATCAGGGCTGGTTCAGGGGGTGATGAAGCCGCTATATTTGCCGGGGATCTTTACCGGATGTACGATAAGTATTGTGAACGCCAGGGTTGGAAAATAGAGGTGATGAATGCTACGGAAGGGGCTACGGGTGGTTTTAAAGAGGTGATTTTTAGTGTCAACGGCAATCATGTTTATGGTACCTTGAAATATGAGTCCGGTGTTCATCGCGTCCAGAGGGTTCCTGAAACAGAATCTCAGGGGCGTGTGCACACTTCTGCGGCTTCGGTTGCGGTGCTACCGGAAGTTGAAGAGGTAGATGTGGACATTAATGAAAGTGATGTCAAAAGGGATGTCTTTTGTGCTTCCGGACCTGGTGGCCAATCCGTGAACACCACTTATTCTGCCATCCGTTTGACGCACGAACCAACCGGAATTGTGGCCACCTGCCAGGACGAAAAATCCCAATGGAAAAACCATGAAAAGGCAATGAAGGTGTTGCGCTCCCGTATTTACGAGATTGAAAAGGCGAAGCAACAAGAAGAAATCGATTCCAAACGTAAAAGCATGGTGTCCACAGGGGATCGCTCAGCAAAAATACGTACCTACAATTTTCCGCAGAGCCGGGTGACTGATCACCGTATTAATTTAACTGTTCACAATCTTCAGCAGATAATGGACGGGGAAATTGACGAATTAATAGAAGGGCTAAAGGTCGCTGAAAATGCGGAAAAGCTCAAAGAAGGGGAAATGGAGCAAGAATCATGAAGGTTTTGGCTATTGGCAATTAGCTTTTGGCCATTAGCAATGGGTTGTTAACCATTGGCTATTAGCTTTTAGCTGGTGGCTTTAGGGCTTTTGGTTGAATGAAAGGTTCCCTAAAGTTAGCATCCTAAAAATGGAGGAAAAGTAAAATCCCTACCATTTTACTATTTGTTACAAGCTATTCCAATTGTTACTATCGTATTACTATTTCCCGAACACACCCTCTTTTTCCCTATGGGTACATCCAACCCCCGCAAACATCCTTATTTCAATCCTGTTTCCCGAATTCCCCAACGCCCAACCTACCACAACCTTATTACTATTTATTACCACTTGTTACTACGTGTTACTATTCCCACGATAAACCTTTCCTGCTCCTAAAGGGAATCCAACCCCTCAGAATCAACCTTATTTCAACGGTGTTTCCACTTATTTCTATGTATTTCAAACGTACTTCCCAAAATCCCCCAACGCTCAACTGCACTACAACCTTATTACTATTTATTACCACTTGTTACTACGTGTTACTATTCCCACGAT
>CAZJWK010000003.1:0-72077 GCA_964549595.1 uncultured Sphingobacteriales bacterium
TTAAACAATCCACTGTAATCCTCATTCAAAACCTCAATGGTAAAACCGTCAAAAGGATAGCATTAGCACCAGACCAAAAGGTGATGACGGTTAATATTGAAGGATTAAACCCCGGCAATTACTTATTAAAAATCCCTCAAAAAGCTTCGCCTTCTATACCCTTCCTTAAAAAATAGCCGGTTCGGGTTTAAAAAAATGGGGATTTGCTTTACTCATGAAATTCCTGTTAATTTGCTTAGAAAAAGGATTTCATGAAAATTATTGAATGCCCGAGGGATGCCATGCAGGGTATAAAACCTTTTATCCCGACAGCAAAAAAAGCCGAATACCTGAATTTATTACTCAATGTAGGCTTTGACACCATAGATTTCGGGAGTTTTGTATCCCCTAAAGCGATTCCGCAAATGCAAGATACCGGGGAGGTATTGGAAAAACTTGATTTGAGTCATAAAAGGTCTAAATTACTCGCCATCATTGCTAACAAACGGGGCGCCAATGATGCCGCTCAATATGAAGCCATAGATCAACTCGGCTATCCTTTTTCCATTTCGGAAACCTTTCAACAAAGAAATACCAAAAGAAGCATCGAAGAAGCATACGAAGACGTAAAGGCCATTCAAGAAATTGCTTTACAAAATAACAAATCGCTCGTCCTTTTCATATCCATGGGCTTCGGGAATCCTTACGGGGATGATTGGAATGCCGGTATAGTGGAACACTGGGTAGAAAAGTTGCGAAACCTGAATATTAAAACCTTTTCCCTGGCTGACACCGTAGGCACGGCTGAACCCAAAGACATAGCCTATTTGTTTGATCATTTAATCAGTAAGCATCCGGATTTGGAATTTGGCGCTCATTTTCATTCCAGGCCCGATCAATGGCGGGAAAAAATTCAAGCTGCCTATGATAATGGTTGCAGAAGATTTGACTCTGCCATACTTGGCTATGGAGGTTGTCCCATGGCGGAGGATGAATTAGTCGGAAACATCGCGACCGAAAACCTGATTCACTTCATGAAAGAAAAAGGAGACACTCCCTTAAACCTTGAAAACTGGTCTACAATCCTTCAAAAAGCCAATGAGGTATTTAATCCATTATAAGGGAAAAAAATTTTTCCGTTTTCTTCTTTTCGGAAAAAGCGGCAAATTTTTGATCGGGGTATTAAAAGGTTCCGTCCTTTTCCTTTTTCCTTTGATCACATCAGCCCAAAATCTTGTGCCCAACCCTGGTTTTGAAAGTCATGAAGGCTGTCCTGATGACAAAACCAATTTCCCTTTAAAGTTTGTTAAGGACTGGGAAGCACAGGATTACGAAGATTCCAGTGGCTATAGTTTCACGCACTCCCCTGATTTTTTCCATCGTTGCGCCAAAAACAGATACGGCCAGCCTCACAATTTTCTGGGAACAGAAAAGCCTTACAAAGGTTCAGGCTATGCAGGTATTTTTGTTTTTAAGGTTCAAACAAGGGAATATTTGCAAGTTAAATTAAAAAAGCCTTTAAAAGATGGGCATTCTTATTATGTAAAAATTCAAGTCAGTTTGGCTGATCGGTGTGTTTTCGGGGTCAACAAAATGGTTTTTTTACTTTCCTTCGAAAAAAAATTTTTAGGGTACATCAAAAATTATAGTCAGCTTCAGCCCCTTAAGGGAAATCCCTTTAGGACGCTTAATCAAAAAAAAGGCTGGACAATTATTTCAGGGTGTTACAAAGCGGAAGGGGGTGAAACTTTTCTCACTATAGGCAATTTCAATAAAGATAGCCAAACACCCCGCAATTGGGTTAAAAATACCACCGATCAAAAAACCCTGAAGCGGAGCTATTATTTTGTGGATGAAGTATCCGTTTTACCCTGTAAAAACTTAAAGGATTGTCCATGCAAGAAAAAAGCTTACGAAGATATTTCCACAAGGTTGGAAAAAGTTGCTAAAAATCAAGACACCGCAAGGTTAAACTTTGTCGATATTTATTTCGATACTGATAAAGCCCGAATTGTAAATGATTCTTATAAGATCTTGAATAAAATTTCCGACTTTTTAAAAAGCAATAAAGCCATTAACCTCACCATAGAAGGTCATACGGATAATAGGGGTTCCGAGCGCTATAACCAAAAATTGTCCAGAAAAAGGGCTAAAGCCGTTTATGATTACCTTTCTAAAAAAGGCATATCGCAGGACCGAATGAAATTCAAGGGCCTGGGTGCTAAAGAACCCGTAGGAAGTAACGAAACACCAAGGGGGCGAAAATTGAACCGGCGGGTTGAATTTATTCTGAAAAATTCTGGGCACTAATCTTTTATAATTTTGTGGTTTAATCAAATAAAGTCAGGGCGTTGAACCAAAACCTAAAGACAACCTTTATTTTAGTAATAGCCCTTTTGGTTATTGGCTACATTGCCTGGTTTTTTAGCTGGATTTTAATTTACCTGGTAATTTCCGCAGTTTTCGCTTTAATCCTTGCCCCTCTAAAGAAGTCCATAGAAAAAATCCGGATTGGAAAATTTAAAATTCCATCCTGGCTGAATGCCGTTATTTGTATTGCTTTTCTGTACTCCTTATTTGTAGCCTTTTTCTCGATATTTATCCCACTGGTTCTTAACCAGGCATATACCTTGTCCAATATCAATACCCTTAAAGTCATTAAAAATTTTGAGGAGCCATTGAAATACATTGAGCAATTTATGATCAAGTACAAAATTGCTGAGAACCCTACCCAAATGGCTCAAGAGTACCTGAATGAAAAAATGAGTCAACTTTTTGAAATTGGCAATTTGGGGTACTTATTAAGCTATTTTGTCGGCTTTACCGGAAACCTTTTTATAGCGATCTTTTCGATAACCTTTATCACCTTCTTTTTTGTCAAAAATGAAAAGTTGCCCAAGCAAATTATTTTAGGCCTTGTACCCCAAAAGTACATACCCAAAGCAAACAGGGTTCTGATCAAAGCCGAAAAATTACTTTCCCGTTATTTTATCGGCTTAATATTTCAAATAACAGGGATAACCCTTGTGGCCTATATTGGTTTAAGCGTCATTGGCGTAAAAAACGCCCTTCTTATTGGTTTTTTTGCAGGGGTAGTGAATATTGTACCTTATCTGGGCCCCATTATGGGAGCGCTCTTCGGAGCCATAGTAGCCATATCCACTAATCTGGAAGCGAATTTAGTTGGGGAATTGTTACCCCTTATTTTTAAAATTTTCCTGGTCTTTGCCATTGTACAGGTTATAGATAATATGATTTTTCAGCCTGTAATCTTTTCAAGTTCGGTGAAGGCTCACCCTCTGGAAATATTTTTAATCGTGTTAATCGGTGGGCGATTAGCTGGTATTGCGGGAATGATTGTAGCCATACCCACTTACACTTTTATCCGGATAGTGGCCAAAGAATTTCTCAATCAGTTCAGGGTGGTTAAAAAACTCACCTACCAATTATAACATGGAAACCATCATAGGCCAATCCGTCAAAGAAGCTGCTAAATATCTGAATGCCGGTAAATTGGTAGGGGTCCCTACCGAAACGGTCTACGGACTGGGTGGAAATGGCTTGGATGAGCAAGTGGTAACTCAAATTTTCCGGGTTAAGCAAAGACCCGAGTTCGACCCCCTTATTCTGCATTTGGATTCCCTCGAAAAAGCCTATTCCTTGGTTGATGAAATTCCGGATGTCGTAAAAAAATTGGCTAAAAATTTTAGTCCCGGCCCCATTACCTATATTCTCCCGAAAACCTCCATTGTACCAGATTTGGTTACTTCAGGCCACCCCACAGTAGCCATCCGTATCCCTAACCATCCCAAAATATTGGCCCTTTTATCGGAAATAGATTTCCCGGTAGCCGCACCCAGTGCCAATCCTTTTGGTTACGTTAGTCCTACTACACCCCAACACGTATATGACCAATTAAATGGCGAAATTCCGTATATCCTTGATGGTGGCCCTTGCCAAATAGGTTTGGAGTCCACTATTGTCAAGCCGGAAGGGAAAGGCATTCGCATATTGCGTTTAGGCGGAACTTCGATGGAAGCTTTGAAAAAAATCGTGAAGACCGTTCAGATCGATAAAAATCCAGCAAGTGCAACGGAAAGCCCTGGCCAACTCAATACTCATTATGCTCCCGGATTGCCATTAAAATTCGGACAACCGGAAAAATGGCTGAAGAAATTCAAACCAAGCCAAATGGGAATTATAAGTTTCTACAATTTTTATCAGGGAATCCCTGAGGATAATCAATACATCCTGTCACCCAAAAAAGACCTGGAAGAGGCAGCAAGGAATCTTTTCAAGGCTTTAAGAGCCCTTGATAAAACCCACCTAAAGGTTATCATTGCTGAACGCTTTCCTGAACATGGGCTGGGTTTAGCGATAAACGACCGCTTGCGCAAAGCAGCAAAGTAATCCAAAAACCATCTACAGGATTAATGGATCCAATTGAAAAGTCGGCTCCAGCGAATTCGATTCCAAATTTTCAAACCCGACCCTCGACTATCCCATGACATCCATAAGAACAAGGCCTTTCCTACTACATGATCTTCCGGTAAGAAGCCCCAAAACCTTGAATCAAGTGAATTATGCCGATTGTCTCCCATCATGAAGTAATAATCCATTTCAAATACATAATGGTCTGCCTTTTTTCCATCTATAAAAGCTTGTCCATTTTTCCAGTGGGTTTTATGGTCTTCATATTGATTAATCACTTTTTTGTAAAGCTGGTAATTCACTTTGTTAAGTTTAACCGTATCTCCTTTCGAAGGGATGTAAACGGGTCCGAAATTATCCCTATTCCAGGGTAATCCACGGTAAGATGGATAAATGTCAGGAAGCCTTTTTCCTTCAGGTTGAATATTTCGTTTCACTTTGGTCACATAATTCAGGTTCCTTAGTCGTTTGGCAACACCTTTGGTTGTAAACATACGGTAATTTACGGCTTGCCGATCAGTCATTCCCCATTCCCTCACTTTTAGCTCATCATTAATGAATTCTGGAGGAATCCTTTCCCCATTGGTTTTAACCCGATAACTAAATTGGTAGGTAGGTTTTTCCGGTATTTTCTCATCGTTGACATATAAATGGCTTTGTTTAATGGCCAGAGAATCACCAGGTGTACCGACACAGCGCTTGATGTAGTTATCTCTCTTATCCACAGGTCGGGTTTTGTTCTTTGGAAAATTAAAAACCACGATCTCTCCCTTTTCTATGGTTTCAAATCCCGGAAAACGCATATACGGCAATTGAATCCACTCCAGATAGGACTTAGTACCTAAAATGGGCATTTTGTTATGGGCAAAGGGAAAAGATAAAGGCGTATTAGGAACACGGGACCCGTAATTAACTTTGCTCACGAAAAGAAAATCCCCAACCAAAAGCGACCGTTCCATGGAAGGGGTAGGAATGGTATAAGCCTCAATGAAAAACCAGCGAATGATGGTTGCCGCAATGACCGCAAAGGCGATGGCATCTAACCATTCCCGGCCTGCCGATTTGGGATAATTTTGCTTCACAGCCTCTACCCGATCCGGGCCGATATAAATTTCACTATCAGCAAAACCTAAGTAAAGGAAATATAGCGGAGAAAACAAAACCGCTAAAACATGGCTACCAAAGGAAAATTTGCCAAATACTTTAGCTATTTCGACCAGTATACCCAGGTAAACCAAAACATTGATAACCGGGACAAATAGTAGTACAAACCACCACCAGGGTTTTCCGATTATTTTAACCCAAACCCAGTAATTGTAAATGGGAATAATGGCTTTCCAACCCGGCTTGCCAGCTTTTTGAAACATCTTGTAAAGCCCGACAATTTGAAGCAAAAAATAGGGCAGGAAATAAAGAAAGAGCACATAGTTAGAATAGGAATTCTCCATGCTATCGAATTTTATAAATAAATACCCCTACAAATCATAAGTTCAGGAAATCTTCCATTGTGAATACACCCTGTTTACCTTTAACCCACTCTGCTGCTTTTACAGCTCCTAAAGCAAATCCTCTCCTATTGTAGGCTCGGTGTTTAATTTCAACCTCGTCAATGGAGGAAGCAAAATTAATTCTGTGCATGCCAATTTCCTCCGGCCTTCTCTGGTAATAAACAGGGAATTGATTATGAGCAAGGGCTCTGGATTCACCTTTTTCTAAAAGTTCCCATTTCGTTTTCCGGTTTATGCTGTTAGTCAATGCTTCTGCCAACTTTGCGGCCGTTCCACTGGGTGCATCCTTTTTACCGGGATGGTGAATCTCTTCAATAAATGGCTCATATTCATCCTGATCATCCATGAGACGGGCAATCTGCCGGTTAACCTGAAAAAGGATGTTCACTCCAATGCTGAAATTCGGGGCGTAAAACAAAGTCCCTTTTTTTTCCTCAGCAACCCTTTCCAATTCTTCCAGGTGTTCGTACCAACCTGTAGTACCGACCACAATGGGGACATTGTTATCAAAAGCTTTTAGAATGTTTTCCCTGGCTACCTCCGGAAGAGTAAAATCAATAGCCACATCGGTATTTTTAAATTCTTGCGAATCAATGCTTTCAGTACTTTCGGAGCGAACTATTAAATGCACATCATGATTCCTTTCCAGTGCGACCTTTTCCACTTCTATACCCATCCTGCCATAACCAAGCAAAGCAATTTTCATGGCTTAATTTTTACGGTGATTCCAGTCATTACCGATTTTGGCCTTGCAATATTACCAAATTTTGGCGGATTCACAGACAGGGAAAGGTCATCCGAAATATCAAAGTCTTTCAGATGGGCAAATACATAAGCATCCAAAATATTTAGCCCGTAAACACCCACAATAGAAAATAAGGAAATAGTCCTGTACCTTCGAAAAGTTTCACGGGCATCCTTTAATCCTTGCTGGGAAAACACCGGGGAGTTATCTGATTGAGGATCAAATTGGTCAACGGTATTGGGGTCTCCATCCGTTCTTAAGCGAAAAGCTTTCGCATATTTTTGGTATTTCTGTTGGTTATCAAAGTAAAAATAAGTAGTCAGGCCTAATCCAGCCCAAACAACCGGCACTTTCCAAATCTGATTGTTTTGCACTTGCCCTAAACCAGGCACAATAGCGGATTTAATAGCAGTATTCCTGGCTTTCCTGTTGATTTTTGCTTTTCCTGTATCGTCACTATATGAACCCGGATAAGCACTTTGGCCAGAAAATCCTTTGCCATTAAAATCTGATAAAAATTGCCCTTTTGAAGAAAAAGTGAAAAAAAGCAAAATGCTCAAACAAAAAAAGAAGTAAGCCTTAGTTCTCATACCCGGAAAAGCATCTTACCCAAACATAACAACTTTCCTGCCAACCCTTACTCATCCTTACCAGAGGATTCCTTTATTAATTCGGAAAGTCGTTCCAGTTCGGCTTCCGAATGAAAAGGGATGACCAACTCCCCTTTTCCATTACGTTTGGATTTAATCTTTACCTGGGTATTGTAAAGGTTAGAAAAAGTTTGCTCCCATTGCTGATAAGGATTGGGTTTCGCCTTTTTGATTGAGCTTTTAGATGGGTTAGCTTCCTTCTGTGCTTTAACCAATGATTCAACTTGTCTAACAGACAAGGCTTTTTCTTGAATTTGCCTGTAAACGTAAAGCTGAAAATCCGGATCTTCTATATTAATGATGGCCCTTGCATGCCCCATTGAAATGCGGTCTTCGGCAATCGCTATTTGTATTTCTTCAGGGAGTTTGAGTAAACGTAAGTAGTTTGTTATAGTGCTACGATTCTTTCCTACCCGTTCAGCAAGGTTATCCTGCGTCAGACCACATTCATCGATCAAACGTTGAAAGCTCATGGCAATCTCAATCGAATTGAGGTTTTCACGATGAGTATTTTCGATGAGGGCCATTTCCAACATGTTCTGATCATTCGCTACCCTGACGAAAGCAGGCACATTTTGTAACTCCGCCTGGATTGCAGCCCTGGCACGCCTTTCACCGGAGATAATTTGGTACTTGTCGTACCCGATCTTCCTTACGGTTAAAGGCTGAATGATACCATGAATCTTGATAGACTCGACCAGCTCCTCCAAACCCTCATCATTCATATTTTCACGAGGCTGAAACGGGTTAGCCTCAATTTGATTAAGGGGTATTTCCGATATCGTTTTGACAGGCGCTGCCTCTTCACCGGTCACATCAGTTTGTGAATCAGATAAAAGAGCAGTTAGCCCTTTGCCTAATGCATTTCTTTTCGCACACATAATTTTAATAAAAATTTAGCTTTCTTAATGCAACCCTTAGTTCAGCATTTCTTTTTCTTCACTAACCTGGGTATACCCATTGTTTTGGAGAATTTCCCGGGCCAGATTAAGGTAATTGATGGCACCCCTGCTCCGGGCATCATGGTGTAGCGCAGGTTTACCAAAGCTGGGTGCTTCGCTCAAACGGATATTCCTTTGCACGATAGTCTCAAAAACCAACTGCTGAAAATGGGTCCTGACTTCTTCGACCACCTGGCTGGAAAGGTTTAAGCGCGCATCATACATGGTCAGCAGAATTCCTTCGATCTCCAATGAGGTGTTCAGGTTATTCTGCACTATTTTGATGGTATTTAAAAGCTTTCCCAAACCCTCTAATGCAAAATATTCACATTGAACAGGTACTATCACGGAATCAGAAGCGGTCAAAGCATTAACCGTTATAATGCCCAATGATGGCGAACAGTCGATAATGATCATGTCGTATTGATCCCTAATCTTATCCACCGCTTTGCTCATCATTTTTTCCCGGTTGGGCATATTGATAAGCTCTATTTCTGCTCCTACCAAATCAATGTGAGAAGGCAAAAGGTGAAGGTTTTGGATATCTGTTTCCAAGGTGATATCAGAAGGGTTTATGTCATCAATGATGCATTCATAAATGCTGGTGCTAATATTCCTGGGGTCAAAATTCAAACCGGAAGTGGCATTGGCCTGTGGATCGGCATCAATCACGAGGGTTTTGTATTCGAGTGCTGCAAAACTTGCCGCCAGATTAATCGCAGTGGTAGTTTTGCCTACGCCGCCTTTCTGATTCGCCAGTGAAATCGTTTTTCCCATCAAATACAACTTTTAATGAATCAAATGTTAAGGGTCAACAACAAGGAGATTTAAAAAATCCCCTTTATAATACTAAATGTCTCTTTCCTCACCAATAGGGATGAGAATCAATTCTTTACCTTTACTTTGAAAATATTGCTTGGCTTTTTCTTTATCAATTTCAATGTAAGGGAAAGTATCATAGTGAACACCGATCACCCGGTTACAATTAATAAAATCACAGGCTTTAGCGGCATCCTCAATGCCCATGGTGAAATTATCCCCAATCGGTAAAAAAGCAAAGTCCAGGTTAAATTCTTCGGCAATTAGCTTCATGTCATAGGTTAAAGCGGTATCACCTGCATGATAGAAAGTACCCTCATCAGACTCTATTACAAAACCTCCGGGATTCCCACCGTTAGTGCCATCCGGTAGCATGCTCGAGTGAATGGCTTTCACATATTTGGCACGACCGAATTCAAATTGAACGGAACCTCCATGATTAACCGGATGGGAATTTTTGATACCTTGTGTGGTAAGCCAATTGACAATTTCAAAATTGGTAACGACCTGTGCATCCGATTGCTTTGCCACTTCCACTAAATCAGCTACATGGTCTTCATGACCGTGGGTAACAAAAATGTAATCGGGATTGAGAGCGTTCACATCCACGTGGGAAGCCAGGTTATTCGGGCTGATAAAAGGGTCAAAAAGAATTTTTTTACCTTTGACCTCCACTTCAACGGCTGATTGACCATAGTACCTTACTTTCATAATAAATGATTTTTATTTTTGAGGGTTTGTTTTAAATGGCTGAAATCAAACGCTAAGGTATTTAATATTTCTGCTAATGTCAAAATTTAAATGGCTTCTTTCATTAGCCCTTGTCGTTCAATTTGGTTGCAGTGAGAAAATTGGTCAGTCCGATAAAGATGTCTTTCGATTCAATATTCATGCAGGTTTCACCTCAATGGATCCGGCTTTTGCCCGTAACCAGGCTAACATTTGGGTTAGCAACCAAATCTTTGATGGCTTGCTACAGCTCAATGATAACCTGGAACCCGTTCCTTGCATAGCCAAATCCTGGGAAGTGGATAGCAGCAAAACCACCTATACTTTTCACCTGCGTCAGGATGTCTATTTTCAGAAAGATTCTTTATTTCCCAATAAAAAATCCCGAAAAGTAACAGCCCGGGATTTTGTTTACAGTTTTAACCGAATCCTGAAAAAAGAAACCGCTTCACCGGGTGCCTGGATATTTAACGACAAAGTTTATATACGTGAAGTAAACGGGGTTAGAAAAGGCAGTTTCAAAGCCTTGAATGACTCAACCTTGCAAATCCGTTTGAAGGAACCATTTCCTCCATTTTTGGGGCTTTTGACAATGCAATACTGTTCGGTAGTGCCCAAAAAATTGGTAAAGCATTACGGTAAGGATTTTCGAAGGAATCCTGTGGGAACAGGCCCGTTTAAATTGTATAAATTCATAGAAGGAGAACGGATTATTCTCCATAAGTATGAGGAGTATTTCGGAAAATCCGATAAAGGGGAAGACCTGCCTTTCCTCGATGCCGTTGCCATCAAATTTATTCCGAATAAGCAAAATGAATTTTTGGCCTTTTTAAGGGGTGATTTGGACTTTTTATCAGGGATAGATGGAAGTTTCAAGGATAATTTGCTTACTCCGGACGGCCGGTTGGATCCCAAATTCGAAGGACAATTCCGTATGCAAAAAATCCCTTACCTCAATTCTGAGTACCTGGGGATACAAATGGATTCTTCAGAAATCGACCTGAGCGATAACCCGCTTAGGAAAAAGAAAATCCGCCAAGCCATCAATTATGGCTTTGATCGCCACAAAATGCTGCATTACCTGAGAAACAATATCGGTCGCCCTGCGAACAACGGATTGGTACCGGCCGGCTTACCGGCTTTTGACACCCAGGCAGTGGATGGTTACCGCTACAATCCGGAAAAAGCGGGTCAATTGCTAAGAGAAGCGGGTTTTCCTCAAGGTAAGGGCATGCCGACTATTAAATTACAAACCACCCAATCTTACCTTGACTTATGCATTTTTATTGAAAAACAATTGGCAAACCTCGGAATCCCTTTAAAGGTGGAAGTAGTAAGTCCTTCGATGCTTAGGGAATGGATGGCCCAATCAAAAACTCCGTTCTTTAGAGGTTCTTGGATAGCTGATTATCCGGACGCTGAAAATTACCTGGCCTTATTTTACAGCAAAAATTTCGCACCCGATGGGCCTAATTACACCCATTTCTCCAACGCCCGGTTCGATAGCCTTTATAAAGCTTCCTTACGAGCTGAAACCACAGCAAAACGCCATGCCCTGTACCACAAAATGGAAAATCTGGTAATGGGGTATTCACCGGTCATTCCACTCTATTACGATGAAGTTGTCCGCCTTATTCAAAACGATGTGAAAGGGCTCGGAAGAAATGCTAAAAACCTCATAGACCTGAAAAACGTCAAAAAAGTCAAGGAATCCAAAAATTAAATAAGTGCCGGCTTTTTAGTATCAACAGTTTAAGGAAAGGTTACCACTTCAGGCATGACGAAATCTGACAAAAAAATAAAACTTAACGACCCAAAAATCACTAACGCGTGGGCTTTTTATGATTGGGCCAATTCTGTCTACCCGCTGGTCATCACATCAACCATATTCCCGGAATATTACAACCGGGTAACCTCCACACCTGAAACCGACCTTGTCAATTTCCTGGGCTTTGAGGTGATTAATACGGCCCTTTACTCTTACGCCCTTTCTTTTTCCTTTCTATTCATCTCATTGCTTTCCCCGTTTTTAGCCGGCATTGCAGATTATACAGGAAAGAAAAAGGGCTTCATGAAGTTCTTTGCCTGGACAGGTGCTTTTGCTTGCGCAATGCTTTTTGGTTTTACGGGTCCCAACCTGATTTATGGCATAGGCTTTTTTGTATTGGCCAGTATTGGTTTCTCGGGTAGCCTGGTATTTTACAATGCCTACCTGCCAGAAATTGCCACTCCTGACAGGCAAGACCGGCTCAGCGCGAAAGGATTTTCCCTGGGGTACATTGGAAGCATTATTTTATTAGGCTTTAACCTTTGGATGATCTTAACCCCCCAGTTTTTTGGCCTTTCAGAAGATGGGTCCTTACCGGCCCGTATTGCTTTCCTTACCGTAGGCATCTGGTGGTTTGGGTTTTCCTTGGTGACCTTTTACTTCCTGCCTTCCAATATTTACCGGAAACAAGAAGATAGCAATCCTTATACAAAGGGTTTTCGGGAATTAAAGGGGGTTTGGAATTCGCTTAAATTTAATCCCTTACTTAAGCGTTTTTTGCCAGGTTTTTTCTTTTACAGTGTTGGCCTCCAAACAATCATGTTAATGGCCCCGACATTCGGAGCCAAAGAAATCGGTATGTCTGCCAACAAGCTTATTATCAGCATCATGGTGATCCAGATTGTTGCCGTAATCGGGGCCAGTATTTTTGCGAGGGTTTCGGGTAAAATAGGCAATACCCTAACCCTAATAACCATGGTTATTATCTGGATGGGTGTTTGTATGGGCGCTTATTTTGTTTATGATGCCCAGGGATTTTACCTGCTCGCTTTCATGGTAGGCCTGGTAATGGGCGGGGTTCAGAGCCTTTCCCGATCAACCTATTCCAAACTTTTACCCGCTACTAAGGACCATGCATCCTTTTTCAGTTTTTACGATATCACCGAAAAAGTAGCGATCGTTATCGGGACATTGGGTTACGGCTTGGTTGAAGATTTAACCGGAACCATGCGAAATTCCGTTCTATTCCTGATCTTATTTTTTCTAACCGGACTGCTGTTCCTTTTTAGTTTAAATAAGAAGGAGAAAGCATTAAGGGATTAGATCATTAAAATGGATTCCCAGACAAGAATTTTTACCTGTTGAATCTTAAGAGTGCCTTTCCCCTAAAACGGATTTTTGAAAAACGAACAGAAAAACGGCCTTTGAATAAAATTGAGATGGATTTAAAATTTAAATCAAAATTTTACCGGATACTACTGATTTAGAAACCATGATTGGGAAAAGGCTTCCTCAATCAGGCTTTTCAACCTGAAATTTTTCCCCTTGAACGGCCAGATAAGTTTCCGGGAAAACCTCCCTTGCTTCCTTGAGTAAGTCATCCAGGTCTTTATAGCGGGCGGAAAAGTGCCCAATTAAAAGTTTTTTGGCTTTTATTTTTAATGCTATTGTCGCTGCTTCTTTGGCAGTTGAATGGTATGTTTTGTGGGCCTTTTCCTGAAAATGTTCTCCGAAGGTGGCCTCATGGTACAAAGTACTCACACTGTGTAATAAAGGAACAAGCGTTTCCTTATAGCGTGTATCCGTTATATAGGCATAACTTTTTGCGGGTCGGTTAGCTATGGTATAAAACTCTCCTTGGTACCGATTGCCCTCCTTATCCCGATAATCCAATCCTTTTTCAAGGTAACCAAAAGCCTCCACGGGAGGGGGATATTGCTTTACAGCCTCCTTTTTTATTTTTCGCTTTTCAGATTTTTGTTGGAAAACAAATCCAAAACAAGGTATTCGGTGGGTCAAATGAACAACCCTGCCTTTTAATTGATGATCCTCAAAAAATTGACTACCTTCTTCGAGGTGATCAAGGGCGTGAAAATTTAAATCAAAGTGTAAATAGGCATCAGAATGATAAAGCTGAGTTTCAATGATTTTTTGTAATCCACTGGGACCGTAAATATCCAATGGTTGGCTACGGTGTCTTAAATTCTGAGTGGTGATAAACCCAATCAAACCAGTGAAGTGATCGGGATGAAGGTGGCTTATAAAAACCTTCCGAATTTTGTTTTGATTGATTTTCAATCGTAACATCTGGGCCTGAGCGCCTTCTCCACAATCCAGTAAATAATTAATCCCGGATAAATTTAAAACCTGGGCCGACTGGTTACGCGAAACGGTAGGTGTGGCGGAGCTATTGCCCAGGATAATAATCTGCATAAAAAGCCCTTTCTCCGCCAAAAATGTTATAATAACCCTGACTCATCCTCTTCATTAAATCCCCTTTCAATGCCTTCCAAAAAAACCAAATCCACTGCCTCTTCTCTGGAGGGGGCATGGGAAATTTGATTTTCCTCTGCAAAATGGGTTAAAGCAGAATTGTTTCCAGCGATTATCAAAGAACAGCCTTTTTCCTGCGCCTGGTCGGATAGATCCTTCATAAAACTCATACCATTTGGCGCTTCAACCTCAAGTTCCGGGAAATAAAGGACGACATTGTCATTGCTATCTTCCCATAAGTGCAGAATTTTCTCCTGAATGGCTTGAATGGTTTTATTGGAAAGTTCTTTATCAGTGACCTTAACCAAAATATGTTGCTCACCTTTTTCAACAGAAAGAGCCATAAGATGCTAATTTTTTCGAAGGTTAATATAAAGCCTTTTGCTAAACAGAATTAATTCCAAATTAAAAAAATCACAAACATCTAACTAAGAAGCTTCTTGTTTTTCCATCTGTTTAACGGCTAAATATTTTTCCGCCTCCAGCGCAGCCATACAACCTGTCCCAGCCGCTGTGACAGCCTGGCGATAAATATTATCCTGAACATCTCCTGAAGCAAAGACGCCTTCTATATTGGTTTTCGTAGATTTAAACTCCGTGTAAATGTAACCACTCTCATCCATATCCACTTGTCCCTTGAATATGTCTGTGTTGGGTTTATGACCGATAGCAACGAAAAATCCTGCCAGGTTAAGGCGTTTTTCTTCATTAGTAATGTTGTTATAAATTAGGGCACCTTCCACGGTTTTATCACCCAAAATTTCCTTGGTCTCATGATTAAAGAGAATGGTTATGTTATCGGTTTGCTGAAGGCGTTTTTGCATAATTTTCGAGGCCCGCATAACATCCCTGCGAACCAAGAGGGTCACCGAATTACAAAGTTTTGACAAATAAAGCGCTTCTTCGGCAGCCGTATCTCCCCCACCAACTACTGCGACATCCTCTCCTTTAAAGAAAAAACCATCGCAGATGGCACATGCGGAAACCCCATTCCCATTTAACCGTTCTTCAGATTCCAAACCAAGCCATTTTGCGGAAGCACCTGTAGAAATGATGACTGATTCCGCTTCTATCACTTTTTCTTCATCGATGGTTACACGATAGGGTTGGGTACTGAAATCAACAGCTGTGGCATGCCCAAAGCGAACATCCGTGTTAAATCTTTCAGCCTGTTTCTTAAAATCTTCCATCATCTTAGGCCCCTGCACACCGTCCGGATAACCAGGATAATTTTCCACATCGGTTGTAATCATCAATTGGCCACCAGCCTCTATGCCTGTATAAAGGACCGGATTTAATTCAGCCCTTGCCGCATAAATAGCGGCTGTATAACCTGCTGGACCAGAGCCAATAATTAGCAAATCCACCTTTTCAACATTGTTGTCATTCATATTTTAAATCCATTTTTAAGTACCCGTCTAGAACTTAATCTAACACTCCCCGGGCAAAAAAATTCCTGATTTTTCAACCATTAAAGGAAAGTAAAAAAAGGGCTTTAAAAGCCCTCCCACTTTTTGAGGGTAATTCTAATTAATCTTAAACGTTGTTAAATGAAGCCTTAGAGGTTGATTTTGCCCCCTTGGTGTTTCACGATCCAGATACCATTTAAGGAAAATGGTGATTTTCTCATTATTCCCTACATCAGCATTTTCCAAATCAATGGAGGCATAAACCAAACGTTTAAATATTTCCTTCCCTGTTTCCTTTGAAAGGGTTTTTACCAAATTTTGCTTATCCTGGCGTTCAATTTCCTCAAGGCTTTTAAAACCATTTTGTTTTAAAAGTCTGGAGAGTAAGGTTCCCTGAATATCACTTAATTTTTTTAAAGTAGATTGCGCACTAAGCGCAGCTTTATTCAGGGCATAATTGTAATTATTAAAGCTTTGAGCCCTTAGGGTGTCCAGCATACTCATTACCTCCATGTTATTCTTTAAACGCATTCTGGCATTCCTGAAAAACACCTTATCCCGCTGGATAAGAGAAAGGTAAGACTTTACCGGAACATCCCCGGCCTCCCGGAAATAATCCATATAATTTACAGTGTATTGAACCAATTTGTAAAGTGATTTGTAAGCATCTATTTTTTGCCTGGACCCAATTTCGTAATTATCGGCATTGCCTTGCACATCATTCCTGACCTGAAGCAAAGCAGAGGTTATTTCCCGGTTTTTAAACAGGGTGGGTTTGTCCACATATACGGCCAACGTACTGGATGAAGGCACATACATTACCACTTGCCTTAACTTTTGATACAAATCTTTATGTTTCTTCAGATGTATATTGGTCACTGAATCTGCACCGGCACGATTATAAAAGGCCAGCAGCTCATTGACTTTTTGCTGTAAAAAAGTACCGGAACGACCTGTAAATGCCGGAGACAAATTATCCCACAGGGAATCGATTTTATTGGCTTCTGTAAGCATGCTTAAAAAGTAAGTCGCATTATCTATCGCTGAGTTTCCGGAAAAACCGATCTGATATTCGTTCTGCCCTACAACGGAATAGGGAGAAACAGGAATTTGCCTGTCATCCACTTCCGCACCAATGGAAAAATTCCCCTCAAAATCAGGATTATCAGCCAATTTTTGTTTATTGAACTGAACCCTTAGTATGCTTTGAGGATCGACCTCTTCCACTTTCCTCTGAATGGTATCAAAAGCCCATACCAGTTTAGGTTCTTTAGGTTCCTGCGTGTTTTCATAAATCTTGACATACTGCCTGGGATCTACTTCATTGATTTTTTCAACCCCTGTTTGTGAAAAAGCATTGGTAAGGAACCCGCTTAACAGAATGATTAAAGTAAGTAAGCGCTTCATAGGTATCAAGTTTTAGTGGTTGATCATTTCCTTTTTTCCAAAAACCCACTCTTTACCAAAAGATAAAAAGTTCGTAATTGGACAAGGCAAAAATAATTGAGTTCAGACAAATTTCAACAATTTGTCGTATTATTCCTTCGAAAAATACGGCTTAAAGTACCAAAACCCGGAGTTAAAAGGTCTTTACCTTTTTATCAACTTTCTTTCAATTCGGAATTCATCATTGCTTAAGACCAGCATGTAAATACCGGAAGTTAAATTACTTAATGCTTGAAACTGAAACTGATTTACCCCCTTACCAAAATCAACCTTTTCTTCTTTAATAATTTGTCCTTTGGCATTAATCAGGTTCACACGGTAAGTGTTGTTTTTCTTAGCATAAAAAGCAAAGCCGAATCGATCCTTAAAGGGATTAGGAGTAATACTAATAAGGTGATTATCAGTACTTTCTGACCTTTCTGATTTCTTCAGGGTCAAATAAGCTTCATAAAAATCAGGGATTCCATAACCAGTGAATGTATCGGGCTCTTTATAATGAGAAGCACTTTTGATAATGGCATCCCTGATTTCCATATTGGTAACCTCAGGGTAGGCTTGCCATAACGTAGCCGCCATACCGGCAACCAAAGGGGCGGAAAAGGAAGTCCCATAACCTTGAAAAAGTTGATTGTCTTCATCCCCGGCTGTGAATACTTTTTCTCCTTGCGCCACAATTTCAGGCTTAATCCGCCCGTCTGCGGTTGGTCCCCTGGAGCTAAAGTTTGATAAGCGCCGATTGGAGTCTACAGCTCCGACAGTAAGTACGCTATCCGCATCAGCCGGAGCAGAAATTTTCTGCCAGGAGGGGTCATTACCCTTATTCCCGGCACTGGTTACCACTAAAATGCCCTTTTGAGCAGCTATAGAGGCAGCCCGGGAAACAGGCGCGGTTTTTCCATTCAAAATAGAAATCTTATGATTGGATAAGGTATCATCAAATGTCGTATAGCCCAATGAGGAATTAATAATTTCTACCCCCACACTATCAGCATATTCAGCGGCTGCTACCCAGGAATATTCTTCTATCAGGAATTCACTATTCGTATTCTCAGACCGCAAAAGCCAATAATTACTCAAAGGGGCTGTTCCGGTTAAATTGTGCTCTAAATAGCCCCCCATTACCGACAATACCATTGAACCGTGAAAGCTATAGCTAAAAACCCCTTTATTTTGCTTCACAAAATCATAGGTACCCTTTAACAGGTTAAATACCTGCAAATGCTCAAACGCCTTTAACTCATGTGCTTTGGTAAAACCAGCATCCAATACGGCAATGTCAATTCCCTTGCCTTTCAGATCCATTTGATGCAATAAATGGCCGTTCATCATCTCCACTTGATGATCACTCCGGCCGTAGAGCATATCAAGATCCGGGATATTTACTTGTTGGGAATTAGGCTTCAGGTAAGTCCCTCTCACCCTAAAACCTGTATCAACGAAATCGAATTTTCTCACCTCCCGTAACTGCCCGGAATCCTTTAGTAAAACAGCTGCTCCGTTAAGCCACTTTGAACGAATCAAAACTTTTTTACCAGCTTTGGCGACCTGCTTTACATAAGCCGGGTTGACAGGGAGGTCCCTTTTTTCAATGGGAATATTCTGCTTTTTTCTCCTTTCAATAGCTTTTGATGATAAGAAAGCCTCTGGATTACTAAGCGTATAGGGCGTACCTTCTTTGTCTTTGAAGCGAAACCAATAAACCGCACTTGAATCCTGGGCATTTAAGAACGGAATTCCGGCCAACCATATAAGGAGAAAAAAGGCTATGTAACGGATCAAGGTAAGTGGTACTTTTTCAGTTCCTCACGAATGATATGCCCTGTATTGGCTTTTTGCTCCCAGGGTATTGCTTTTGGCGGTATAGAATCTCCTTTAAAACGGAGGTTTAAACGCTCTTTGTAAACCTTTCCTATGCCTTTGGCGTAAACAACCTTTTTCCGTTCCTGTTCAATCAAATTACCAGCATCCAGTTCGACTACCGTAGTGGTACTGTCAAAAGTCAGGTAATTTGTTTTGAAACGCTGATGGACATTTTTGTAATAAAAATCCCTTGCCTCCTCCCTGTTAAAAGCATTGCCATCCCATGACTTTTTTTCCCTGACCGGGAAGGTTAGCTTGATAATCCTTTGATTGTCATTCAAAACCTGGTATTGGTTTTGGGTAATTTTAGCCGTAAAGAGGTTACTTCTCTCCTTCACGCCCTCTCCATTTCCTCTCACCTCCCGCTTCATCATAAACTGATTGCTGTCCAGCCTTTTAACAACCTGTTCTCCAACAGTATATTCATAGGTATCAATGGTATTATTAAAATTGTCATAATAAAAGGAATCTGCCTCGTAAATAAAAGTCATACCACTATCAAGGTGAATATAGTCCTTATGCATGGGAGCTGGATCTGCCAGTTCACGATCCGTTTCACAGCCATGAAAAAAACCGAAGAGAAGCATTAATCCAAAGGCGAAGTGAAAGATTGTTCCATTTTTCATTCTGATGGATTTCATGGCCCAATTATCAAAACTGTAAAAGATATATTTAAATGGGAGGAAGCCCGATGCTATCCTGAGACAGCTTCCCTTGCCGTTTCATTGATTGAGTGCTTATCTTCCGAATCAAAACTTTGATAAATGTGCCCCCCTCCTATTACATCATCTCCTTCATAAAACACGGCCGACTGGCCAGGGGCTATGGCATCCACACCATGATGGAAAACAACTTCTACTTCATCCTTCTTTACGTGCTTAACCGTACTCATTGCTCCTTTATCATTAGCCCTGATGGCGGTAATGCCCTCAATGTTTTCAGACAAACCGGGATATTTGACAAAATTGACATTTCGTACCAGCATGCCCCGGCTCTTCAGTTCCTCTGCCGGCCCCACCACAATGGTATTGGTTTCAGGCCTTATTTCCGTGACATATACGGGATAACCCAATGCCAGGTTTAAGCCTTTCCTTTGGCCAATGGTGTAAAACGGGTAACCACTGTGTTTGCCAACAACCGTCCCATCGGATAGGATAAAATCACCCCCTTCTACCCTTTCTTGCAAACCATCAACTTTTCTTCTCAGGAAACCCCTGTAATCATTATCCGGTATAAAACAAATTTCGTAGCTTTCGCTTTTACCCACCAATTCATGATATCCCCATTCTTTGGCCAATTCAAATATTTCGGACTTGTGGTATCCTCCGAGCGGAAAAATAGTACGGGCCAGGTTTTCCTGGGTGAGACCCCACAACACATAGGACTGATCCTTGTGCGTATCTTTTCCCCTGGAAATGATATACCTTCCATCCTCATACCGTACGTTGGCATAATGCCCAGTGGCAATGTAGTCACAATGCAATTGCTCAGCCCTTCTCAGTAAAGCCTTCCATTTGATATGGGTGTTGCACAGAATACACGGGTTTGGCGTACGCCCTTGCATGTATTCATTGATGAAGTCCTGAATTACCCAATCTCCGAATTCGTTTCGAATATCAAGGATAAAATGGGGTATGCCATTTTCCACCGCTATCATCCGGGCGTCATTAATACTATCCAGACTGCAACAGCCGGTCTCTTTTTTGTTACCACCGGAGGTTTCGTAATCCCATGTTTTCATGGTCATTCCGATCACCTCATAACCTTGTTCTTTTAGCATGACCGCTGTCAAAGTACTATCAATCCCGCCACTCATAGCTACCAAAACCTTGCCTTGCTTACTCATAATGGGGCTTTTAAGTATTTATAAACCGATACCAATCTAAAACAGTTGTTTTCAAAATCGTTCCAAAATTGGGATTTAAAGACGGAAAAGGGTGAAATGGTACAAAATTCAATGTTAAGTAATCATCCCATTAACCAAAAGTCCCTATTTGAATGATCCGCTACCTCATCCACGAAAACAGGATTAATCCTCATACCCAGCTTTAAACCTCCTAACAAAACGGGTTCCAATTGGAATCACTTATCTTCTGAATCATCCGGTTATCCAATTATCCAATGACTCCTCGCACCATCCAATGTTTTCTTACCTTTGAAACAAAAAGTGACTGACACGTTTCTATCCGGCCAAGAAGGCCTTGAGGCATTTTATCAATGGCTTTGGGAACAAGATTATTCGGCCATTTTCATCCTGGCAGACTCCAATACTTCGAGCCAATGTTTCCCCCTTATTGAAGACCACTTGCAAAACTTTCCCATTGAAGGTGTACTGGAGATCCCCCCGGGCGAAGAAAACAAAACCATCTATTGTTGCGAAGACATCTGGGAAGAATTACTAACCCATGAGGCCGACCGTTATTCATTGTTGATTAATTTAGGGGGAGGACTTATAACGGATCTTGGTGGCTTTATTGCCAGCACATTCAAAAGGGGTATGGATTATGTGAACGTTCCTACCACCCTTTTGGGTATGACAGACGCGGCTATTGGTGGCAAAACCGGTATCAATTTCCGGGGCATTAAAAACCAGCTCGGAACCTTTAAAAAACCGGAAAAAACCGTTATTTATCCCCCTTTTCTGGATACCCTGGATAACCGGCAATTCAGAGCCGGCTTTGCCGAGATGATAAAACATGCCCTTATTGCCAGCCCTAACCTATGGTTCCAGCTCAAAAGCCTTAAACCGACTAATAAAGAAAAAGTCAAAGCCCATTTGACCGACTCAGCGAAAGTCAAGCAAGTCATCGTAGAAGAAGACTTTAAGGAATCAGGAACCCGAAAAAAGCTCAATTTCGGGCATACCATCGGGCATGCACTGGAAAGCTATAGCCAGGTGCATGATGAAAATCCCCTGTATCACGGCGAGGCCATTGCCCTGGGAATGCGAGTGGAAAGCCTCCTCTCACACGAACACCACAGCCTGGATGCCCTGGATTACGAAGACATAGTACAATGCCTTGAAAACGCTTTCCCCGGTTATTCAATTCCTGAGGAAGCCTTTGAGGAATTGCTGGAATACATGGAACTTGACAAAAAGAATTCGGAAGAAGGAATAAACTTCACCCTCCTTGATCATGCGGGCCGAGCGGACATAGATTTTTTTCTGAACCATGAAACCATCAAAGCGGCATTGAGCAAAACCCTGGTAACACAAAATGAAAAAGGTTAGTTATGGCCGAAAAGCCTAAGGCTGAAATCAAAGATTTTGAACATCTGGATATCAGAACAGGCACAATCGTGGAAATTCATGATTTCCCGGAAGCCAGAAAACCGGCTTATCAACTCCGAATCGATTTCGGGGAAGACGGAGAAAAACAGTCAAGTGCCCAGTTAACGGAATATTACTCCAAAGAAGATTTGCTGAACAAACAGGTGATTGCCATAATCAACTTTCCTCCTAAGCAAATCGGCCCTTTTGTGTCAGAATGCTTAGTGCTCGGAATTGAGGGCAATGAGAACGGAGTGGTGTTACTGCAACCGGAATGGCCTGTAAAAAATGGTTCAAAAGTAGGATAGTTGGCAATGCCAAGCCCTATCTTTAACTAAAGCTCCTTCAATAGCAACCCTGCTATTTTAAATAACTCGATTTCAGCCAACTTGGCATCGTACCGGGCATTACTTCTCCGCGTCTTGGCACGGATAAAATTTACCTGCGCCTGCCGGAGCTGGGTTGTGTTTACCTGGCCTAATTGATAAGATTCCCTCGTGCGCTCGAGGTTCAGTTTGGCATTTCGCACATTCCGCCCTTCCATTCTCAATGTCTTCAAATATTTCTCGTAATCGGCATAAGCATTCTTTAAATCCCTTTGAACCTTTAATTCGGCATTTTCTAATTGGTGTTGGCGATTTTTTATTCGTATGGCAGCATTTTCAGCCCGTATCTTGTTTCGGTAGCCTGAAAACAAAGGTATGTTCAATTGAAGTCCTGTACTCACTCCATTGCTTTGGTTTTCTTTCAGGAAACCGGCATCGTTATTGGATAAGCTATAACTATAACTTCCATTTAACGAAAGCTCCGGGAAAAATTCAGCCTTGGCTATTTTCTGCTGCAAACGGGCTGTTTTTAACTGACGATCTGCAGCCAGAATATTGACATTGTTTGCTTTGGCCTTTTTCATTAAATCAGATTCCTCCAACCGTTTGCGTAACTTTACTTCTGATTTTACAGAAAAAGCGGAACTGATTTTTTGGCCAAGCAGCACATTCAAGCTACGCTTGGCGTTTTCATAATTGGTTCTGGCCTGAATCAAAGTGCTACTATCTGAATCGAGGTCAACACGGGCATTTAATACATCAACCTGTGACTTATTCCCGTATTGCCGTTCTTGTTTAACCCTTCGTAACCGCTCAAGGGATAACTGCACCGACTCCCGGGTTATTTGATATTGCGCCCTCAAACGAGCTACCTGGTAATACTGGTTGACCACCTGCAATAATGTCTGCTCAATGGTTTGACGAGCCTGAGCATCACTCAGATCTTTTTCCACTTTAAGCTGCTGGTAATTGTACCTATTTCCAAGCCCGTCAAAAAGGGTATAATTCATATCCAATGAAGCATTCACATTAGTAGCCTGTGCCCCACTGACCTCCTGTTCACCCAAAGGTTCCTGGAATTCCTGGCGCGTATCCTCATTTTGATAATTTCCACTGGAGGAAAGACTTAGGTTGGGCAACATACCAGCATTACCGATGTGCACATTATTCTTGCTAATCTGTGCATTATTGCGGGCCACTTGTATGCCATGGTTGTTTTTCATGGTCTTCTCCACTGCCTCTTGTAAAGTCAGGGTATCTTTTAACCGATTATCCTGTGCGAGCACAGATGTAGTGAAGAACACCCAAAGTATTGTAATGGAAAATTTTATTGGTTTCATGGTTTTAATGTTTTCTATTCTCATCCAAAAAGCGTTTAACCAACAATTTGCGGTCATTGATTTCCCGGTTTATTCTTCATCATCATCTTTTTCGGCTTTTAATTCCCGAACCGCAGGCTCTAAGGCTTCTTCATAAGGCTTTTTACCGGTCCACAACCAAACTGCGCCATAGCGAAGCCGGTTGATCATAACCAGCATAATGGGTAAGATGATCAAGGTCACCAACATACCCAATAGCATGCCGTAAGCCACGGAAACAGCCATTGGAACCAGGAACTGAGCCTGAAGACTTTGTTCGAGCATAAGGGGCGCCAACCCGCCAATGGTAGTAAAGGTTGTTAACAATATGGGCCGGAACCGGGCTAAGCCGGCATCATGAACAGCCTGCATAAAGGACTTACCTTCTTTCAGGGTGTTGTTCATGTGCGTAACCAAAACCACCGAATTATTAATGATAATCCCAGCCAGAGCAATTATTCCATAGGTAGACAAAATGCTTATAGGGATGCCCTGAATAATATGCCCGAAAGCAACACCCACAAGCCCAAAGGGCAAAATCAGAAAGACAATGGCTGTTTGGAGAAATGACCTGAAAACCACCATTACCACCGCTATCATTAGGATGAAAATCACTGGCAAAACCTTAGCAGCCGAAGCACCTACTTTTCCGGATTCGCGTGTTTGCCCTTCAAAAGAAACCTTAACCGAAGGATGAGCCGAAAGTATAGGCGGTAAAAGCTCATCCTCTATTTTTAGGTTAACATCAGTAGCTGAATATTCAGGGCTTGCCAAATCCGCTTCTACTTTGATTTCACGTTGTCCGTTCAGGTGATTAATGGCCAGAACCCCTCGCTTGGTCTCAAATTCTGCCAATTGTTTTAGGGGATAAGCGCCTTGGGGCGTTCGTATACGCATATTTTCAAGATCTCCAATGAATCTGCGGTTACTGGTATCATACC
This sequence comes from uncultured Sphingobacteriales bacterium, assembly GCA_964549595.1. Classification (GTDB taxonomy): domain Bacteria; phylum Bacteroidota; class Bacteroidia; order CAILMK01; family CAYYUA01; genus CAZQQN01. The sequence continues at coordinate 24,675 of CAZJWK010000003.1, forward strand.
GAACCCAGACCTTGACTTCATCAAGGCCCCTTTGCAAACGCTGAACTTCCCGGCCAAAAAACCCATTTCTTATTTGACTCATAACGGTCATCAGATCCAGCCCTAAATTGTGTGCCTTTTCTTTAAGGGTCAGGTTGATTTCCCGTAACCCCTTCTGGTCATTATCCACTACATCCTTAACCTTCTCCATATCCTTCAATGCAGATTTTAACTTCTCGGTGGCCATCCTTACTTCTTCCATGTTTTCAGCCTGTAAGGAGATCGAGACAGGTTTACCGAAAGGAATATTGGATCCATAGGACAACTTTTCAGCCCCTACAATGGTACCGGCTTTTTCACGGATGAGATTGGTGATTTCATATCCCGGCATTTCCCGGTATTCACTTTCCAACAATAAAATATTCAGGTTTCCCTTATGAGGTTGGCCACTGATATTGAGCTGGATATCCTTCACGTAAGAGCGATTATCGTTGCGTTTTTTGGTTAAGCTGTCATTGACCTTCCAGGCCGTTTGCTGAATATGTTGCAACCATTTCCGGGTAATGTGTTCCCGGGTACCGGATGGCATCTCGAGGTTAACCTTGATCTGGTTACGCTCAATATTGGGGAAAAAGGTTGTTTTCAAGAATCCGCCACCTATCAAACCGGCTACGAGGAGTAACAAAGCAATGGCAACAGAAATAGTGAGGGTTTTATTATAAAGACAACTCCAAAGAAACGGACTGTATATCCTTTCCCGCAGAAACACAAGGGCCTTGTCTGTTTGCTGGTTGAGCCAATTCTTTTGACGCCCTTTTTTGTGCAAAGCCTTAGAATGAGCCATATGGCTGGGTAAAATAAGCACGCCTTCAATCAGGGAAAACAACAAAGCAGCATTGACCACAAAAGCCATTTCTACTATAAATTCTCCCAACCGGCCCGCAAGAAAGAAAAAGGTTGAAAAAGCAATAATAGTAGTGATCACCGAAGCCAGCACAGGTGCCAAAACCTGCAATGTGCCATTAGTGGCAGCAGGCACCGCACTTAACCCCTGTTCATACTTTTGATAAATCTGCTCCCCGAAAACGATCCCATCATCCACCAAAATTCCGATTACCAGGATCATCCCGAAAAGAGAAATTACATTGATCGTTATACCGTACCAGGAAGCCAGGATAAACATACCGGCAAAAGAAAACGGAATGGCCACAGCCACCCAGAAAGCCAAGCGAATGTTTAAAAACAGGGATAGTAGAATTAAAACCAGTCCAAACCCAATCAATCCATTCTTGGTAAGCAAATCAATCCGGTTGTTCAAGGATTCCGAACGATCTCGTATGACAGTGGCTTCTACGGCTTCATTTTTTTGGTTAAAATTTTTCACATAACCCCGGATGTAATCAGTAATAAAAAGAATATCCTGGTAAATGGTATTTTGAACGGTAATGACCACAGCGGGTTCCCCATTAAGGTAAGACCGCTCAGGATTGTCTGCCCATCGGTCACGGACCTCCGCCACATCACTTAAACGGACAAGTTGCCCCTCTTGACCGCTTTTAACCACAATGTTCCTGAGGTTTTCCCCATAATAGGCTTTAGATCTTGCACGGATCAGCATTTCCTCCTCATCGCCTTTGATGGTCCCCCCTGTTAACTCAAGATTGGCATTTCGAACAGCCTGTCCAACCTCCTGGAAAGTCAGGTTATAGGCTCTCAAATCCTCCTCCTGAACACTGATCTCAATCTCTTCCTCCGGATACCCCCTGATGGATATTTTAGAAATGCCTTCTACCGCCCTGAGATCGTCTTCCACGTCACGGGCATAACGTTTTAAAGTTTTCAGCTTCACGTCTCCGCTAAGCGAAAATCGAATGGCTTCGCTCACGTTTTCTTGTTTAAAAACCTCAATGGATTCCATTCCCGTTGGAAAAACGGCAATCCGATCCACTGCATTCTTCACATCCTGAAGGACCAGGTCAGTGTCGTATCCTTTTTTTACCTCTACAGTCACTGAACCGGTATTTTCCCGAGAAACAGAGGTGACACGATCAATACCGGTTAAACCTTCCAGGTTATCCTCAATTTTAAGAACTATCCCCTTTTCTATTTCTTCCGGAGAAGCACCCGGATAAGTGGCATTAATCTGGATAATATCGCTTTCTGAATTGGGAAAAAAGGTGGAATTAAGATTATTAAGCCCAAAATACCCAAAAATCAGGATCAGGACCAGCAGTAGGTTGGCAACAATCGGGTATTTAATGAAATAACCTATCAGTTGTCGCATTTTGGATAATTTTTGGTTTTCATTATAGGTTTTCCGCTTTTACCGGTTTAACCGGCATGCCTACATAAGCTGTGGGTATTGATTCATCCAGTATTTGAGTACCATCAGGTAAGCCCTTTACAATCGCCTTATCCTGTGAAGTGTGTACTACCTCAATGGGATGCTTCTTCAATTTGTCGTTTTTAATGATCCATACCTTATCATTTTCTTCCACATACTTCCTTAGCACCTCATAGGCATTGGGAACAGAACCGGTGTAAATCTTCCCTTCCAGGTACATGCCTTCTTTCAAGGGCTCCCCACTGGTTCCGACAAAAACCTGCGCAGACTGGGTCTCGGCATCTATCTTTTCATTTATCCGGACTACTTTCCCTGCCCAACGACCGCTTATATCATCAGACCACAATGCCACACTGTCTTTTTTATCCACAAGAGCTAATTCGCGAGCACTTAAAGCCGCTTTCATTTCATAACGCCCCGTAGCGATGTATTCACCAAGTTTTTGACCAGGCCTGACCAGTGTACCCGGATCAATAAGACTCTCTGTTACAACCCCGTCAAAAGGGGCGCGAATGGTGTATTTAGAAAGCCTTTCTGCCTGGCTTTGGATCGAATAGTACTGGTTGTAAATGTTACGAGCGGTAACAAAGTACTTAACCTGTTGTTGGTCCACTTTGGGTAAAGGCTCCAACGGTTCATCCACCTTAAGGTTTTCCAGGTAGTCCTGCCAGCGCTGATGATGCTTCGGATAATCTATTTTAAGGTCGGGAAGCATCTTGGCTATACCATTCATCAGGTTACTTTTTTGGGACTGTAGGCTAAGCCTCGCCTCCCGGTTATCCATTTGAATCAATACCTCCCCTTCCTCATAAGCGATGCCTTCCTTGAAAGCTTTACTACTTCTTATAAAACGGCCCTGTACTTCAGCAAAGATCTCGATTCGCTTCTGCCCTTCTAACCGGCCGGTTATTGGAATGAAAGCGGGTACCGTATCATTTTTTACAAGCCTTATTTTCACGGCTTGTGCTTCTTCTTTCTCTACCTTTTCTTCTTTATCCGTTCCCGAACTCATTAAGAAACGGGTAAGGAATATGGCTCCGATTAAAATTAAAATGCCAATAATTATACTGATTTGCCTGAATTTCATAGGGTTATTTTGTTTTTCCACAAGTTAAAAGGCCAAGCATAGCCTTGACTCAACCAATTTTTTCGCAATTTGTTTATAGGTCAACCACTGTTCAAACATCTATTTTAAGGGTACAGCAATTCAAAAATCTCATTAAGCACTTTTTTACAGGTTTTTAGGTCTTTTTCATCCAAATGGCTTTCTAACTCCCGGTTCGTTTTTTCCACTATTTTGCGTAGGTCGGCTTGTAGTCCTTGTCCCTGGTTGGTCAGGTAAACCGAATTAACCCGCCTGTCGTGTTTATCCGGAGCCCGGTAAACCCACTTTCGTTCCTCCATGTAATCAATAATGCGGGTAATCGAGGTTTTATCCCGGCCCGTTACTTCAGTAAAGTGCTGTTGCTTCTGCCCACCCTCGTACAAAAGCTTGCTCAAAATGATCCAATGATCAACAGTTAACTCATAACCAGCTTCCAAGAAATTCCGATTCAGGGTTTGTGCCATTACCCGCGCAGCGCGTCCAACGAGGAAACCCATTGAATTTTCAATACAAAAATCATTATCCATTAGCAAAATAGTTGCATGTAAAACGGTTGCAAATGTAACTAAATTCCTCAAATTTTATTGAACCTTTCAAAAAAATCATGAAGCTTTAAAACCATCGATTCACGCTATTTTTTCCGCAATTCAAAACCCTCAAAAACATTTGGCAAGGACTAACCCTATGGATTAAAAATTGTCAATAACCTTTCCTTTGCATTTCACAAGCATGATTTTCCTTCAGGGTGTTAACCAATGGTCAATAACCCAAAAGGACTTTCCTTCTAAAGCTAAAATACATTGTGGCTAAGCATCATAATCCCGGTTTTAAACGAAGAAAAGCCCATTCAAGCATTGCTCGCTTTTTTGAATGCCTACGTACCTGAAACAGAAATTATCGTGGTAGATGGCGGCAGTAAAGACGGCACTCAACAAAAAGCCCGCGAAAATGGCGTTAGACTAATCACCTTGCAAAGCAGGGGAAGGGCAGTACAGATGAATGAAGGTGCCCGCGAAGCTTCTGGCTACACCTTTTACTTCCTGCATGCTGATACCTTTCCGCCCAAAGATTTCGTGGCACTCATTCAAAACGCCTTGAAAAAAGGATACCAAGCAGGTGCCTTTCGGCTAAGTTTTAACATAGACCATTGGTTCCTCAATGCCTTTGCCTGGTTCACTCGGTTCAACTTTACCCCTTTTCGCTTCGGGGATCAAAGTTTATTCGTGACCAAAGAAGCCTTTGAAAGCTCAGGTGGGTTCAACGAAGATTTGGTGATTATGGAAGACCAGGAAATGGCCAGGCGGTTAAAAAGACAGGTGCCTTTTACGGTCATTCAAAAACCGGTTACCACATCAGTCCGAAAATATCAAGAGAACGGGATCTTTTACCAACAAGGGCTTTATATTTTGGTTTATTTCCTTTATTACCTGGGTATGAGCCAAGATAAGCTGAGAAAATGGGTCAATCGATAGGAGAAAGCGCAAAGACTAAGAGTGATGGGTTTATTTTGACATCGATTTAGGCTATGAAACCCCGCGATTTAGCGCAATTAAAATTTTAAAGCCATGCCATAAAACTTCACAACGCCTCAAAAATGAAAATCCTGCCAATGCAGGAAGTTTGGTTTAATCATAAATACCCTGAATCAATCGTCAAAAGGGATTTCATCTCTGCCTCCAATTCAGGTACCAATCGATCTCGGTTTTCCTCATTTACCGTAAACAGCCGGACATCTTTTCGCTTTTTGATCCGGCCAATAAAACCCGAGCCTGCCTTTCGGTGGATTACAGCCAGGACCGGCTTTTCCCCATCCAAGGCTTGCTTTAAATACGTTCCGAAAGTTTCGCTGTAAAGCTCCATAGGCGCTATTTCATCAATCATTAGGTAATCAGCCTCTCGGAAAGCATGCGGGAAACTTTTATGACAAACGGCTTCAATATTCTGTATTGATACTTTGTAAGAGCCGACTTTTACGCCATCTTCAAAGTCTTTGTGAGCCAGGATTTCTGATTGCCTATTAGCCAAATCCACTATCCGGAAACCCTTTCGCCTTCCGTTTTCCCGGATTTCGGGGCAATATAGGCCACCCGCTTTATAACCTTCGGATTGCAACTTTTTAGCGATCCGCTGAACAATGGTAGTTTTACCAATGCCAGATGAACCGGTAATTAAGGCATTTTTCGGCATTGAGCTCCTTTTTTATGGCAAATTTAAGAGCTTATGCTTTTAAATGGCATCAACCCAATTCCATTTCCCTTTTAATCTTCCTTATTTTTGACGAAGATTTTAATCCCGTTTATGAAAAGGTTAATTACTTTTTTCAGCCATAAACCTTTTAAAAAGCTTTTCTTGTTAGCCATTTTTATTTTGATTGCAGGGCTCTTATTTATTGTGGGCTGGTTTTATTCCTACCGGTATGAGAAGATCATAAGCCTGGAAAAAACACCCCTTATGAAAAGGCAATCCATTGAAGGCTATACGGGTCAGTACCATTACCAGGGGCATGATACTGTTCGGTTTTTCCTCAGATCCACTACGCCGGATGGCAAAGGTTTTTTGCGGCGTATCACCAAACCTTACCGTTATGATACCTTAGCAACGTATTCCATTGGCAAAATTTCACAGCCCATTAATAATGCTCAGGCTAACAAAGGATGTGCGTGGAAAAGCTCCCTTAAACTTCCGATTAATGACACCTTCAAAAGTGGCTTCTACAACCTTCATCTGTCTAATAAAAAAGGGGTTTCCAATATCAGTTTCCTGGTCAATAAGCCAAAACCAAACCCTGAAGTGGCCATTTTAGTACCGGTAACGACCTGGGTGGCCTACAACCAATGGGGAGGGAAATCCCTGTACAAGAATGGGATAGATTCCTCCAAAGTTTATGAAGTCTCAGCAGACCGCCCTAACACGGCATTAAATTATACAGGAAAGAGGCGTTTACACAGCATACCTATACAGGCAAACATTTATCACTGGTTTGACAAAAGATTCCGGACCACTATTTTGCCGGATTATAGCCTTGAAAAACTCCCAAAAGTACTTAAAGAAGCGGATATTATTGTTTTGGCCTATCACTGCGAGTATTTTTCCAAATCCATGTATGACAATCTGGAACAATTGGTCTACCGGAACAAGAGCTCCCTCATCTCGCTGGGGGGAAATCAAATTTACTGGAAAGTGCGCTGGCATGATAACTATAGCCGCCTGGAATGCCACAAGGATTTAACCTGCTTCAAAAATAGCTGGTCCATAGGTGGGATGTGGCGCCATAACCTAAGGCCGGAGGCCGGATTCCTGGGTGTGCAATTCACCCCTTCAGGGATGGGAACCTACGCCCCTTATAAAGTACTAAAACCCGGTCATTGGTTGTATAAAGGTATCGACACCAAAAAGGGTGATTTGTTTGGTCGGAAAGGCATTAACCAATACCCGATTTGCGGGGATGAAACAGACAAAACCACTTTTTTTAGTCAGCAAAATGTCGTTACACTGGCTAAAGGATTGAATCCCGTTGAAGCCCCTGAAAAAGCGATTTATCAAGAAGATAAGGGCTGGCAGGGAAAAGGCGGGGGTGAAATGGTATTCAAACCCATTAATGAGCAAGCAGGGATCGTGGCAACAGGCTCTATTCAAAGCGGATCAGGATTAGGTAGGGATAGTGTTTTTACGGCCATGATCAGAAATTTCACAAAACGTTACACCTCAAAATAAAGCATTCCTGAAAGGATTTCTGCCATTAAGATTCCATTAATCCGCTGTTTTAATTAAGAAAATATTTGTAGAAATTTGCCAAAAAACCAAACCATTCCATGAAGATATCCTACCATTGGCTTAGCCAATACATAGACCACCAACTGGATGCAGCATCCATAGCATCATTGCTTACCAACACAGGCCTGGAAGTGGAGGAGCATTTTTCTTACACCAACCTGCCTCCTCATTTGGATGGTCTCCTCATTGGTCAAGTGACCCGTGTGGAACAACACCCCAAAGCGGATAAACTTAAGGTTACCCGGGTTGATCTCAACCAGGAAGCCGAACGCCAGATCATTTGCGGAGCCCCTAACGTAGCCGAAGGTCAAAAGGTGGTAGTAGCCCCTGTGGGCACAACCATCCGGAACACCCGGGGAGAAACCATGAAGGTCAAAAAAACCAAAATACGGGATGTGGAATCCCAAGGGATGATCGTTTCAGAAAATGAAATTGGTCTTGGGGATGATCAAAGCGGCATAATGGTCATGAATGAAGAAGCAAGGGTTGGTCAGCCTTTTTTATCCCAATTCCCTTACTATGAAGACCAAGTCTTTGAAATCGGATTGACACCCAACCGGAGTGATGCCGCTTCGCATATCGGGGTAGCACGGGATTTGTCCGCTTGCCTGGATAAACCCATTCATTACCCGGATCTAAATGCTTTTCAGGTGGACCAATCCGGTGAACCGGTAGCCATTCACATACAGGATGAAAACAAATGTCCCCGTTACTCCGGCCTGGTAATCGATAATGTACAAGTAGAGGAATCACCGGATTGGCTAAAAAATAAACTCAAAGCGGTTGGTTTAAATCCGGTAAACAACGTTGTGGACATTACCAACTTTGTCATGCAGGAATGGGGACAGCCGCTTCATGCTTTCGACTTTGAACAAATCCAGGGTAAAGAGGTGATCATCCAAACCGCACCTAAAGGGCAGTCTTTCACAACATTGGATGGAGAAAACCGAACCCTGGAGGGAACCGAGCTCATGATATGCGATACCCAAAAACCCATAGCCATGGCCGGGATCATGGGTGGTACCGGTTCAGGAATTAATGACCAAACGACAACGCTATTCCTGGAAAGTGCTTATTTTGATCCGGTGACCATTCGAAGGGCTTCCAAAAGGCATCAATTGATCACGGATGCCTCATTTCGCTTTGAACGCGGTACCGATCCGTCCCTAACAGTAGACGGGTTAAAGCGGGCAGCCTTATTAATTCGCGAACTGACAGGCGGAAGGCTTGTATCGGACGTCCTTGATCACTACCCCCACCCGGTTGAACAAGCCTCTATAAAATTAAATTACCAGTATCTGGACACTTTACTGGGACAAACCCTGCCACGGGAACAAATCCGTAACATTTTAGAGAGGCTGGGCTTTAGCATTGAAAAAGCAGGGGATCAATACCTTAACATTCAAACGCCTACTTACCGGGTTGATGTTACCAGGCCAGCCGATGTGGCTGAGGAAATCATCCGTATTTATTCACTGGATGCCATTGAGGTAGGCTCTACATTCAACGCCAACCTGGCTTATGAAAATGACTTAAGCCGGCAGGACTTGCAGGAAAACCTGGCCAGATACCTAACCAGTAACGGTTTTTTAGAAACCATCCAACCCCCCTTTACAGGAGAAGATGAAGCCCAACAATTCCCGGTTTTAGCGCAAGAAAACACAGTTCAGCTTGTGAACCCCCTAAGCCAAGAACAGAGCCGGATTCGAAAAAGTACCTTATTGACCGGATTGAAAAGCCTACAGTACAACATCAACCGCGATAACCCCCATCTACGCTTGTTTGAATTCGGGCGGGTTTATTGGGAAACAGCCGACCGGATTTACGAAGGAGATCGCTTAAGCTTATTCCTGACGGGTGAATACCATAAACCTTCATGGTACCAGGAAAGCCGGGAAATTGATTTTTATTACCTGAAAGCACTGGTCCAGAATATCCTGTACAAAGCTGGTGTTTACGAATGGAACATTGGGGAGGATGAGCCGGAGGAATACGCCTATAACCTTACTTACTATGCAAAGGGTCGCTGGTTAGTGGATTTCGGTAGTGTAAAACCCACCCTCCTGAAAGGCTATGATATCCAACAGGAAGTGCTTTATGCCAATTTCGATTTTGATACCCTTAACAGCCTGAGCAGGACCTTCACAAGCACTTACGAGCCGATTAGTAAATTCCCGTTTGTAGCGCGGGACCTCTCCATAAAGATCCCTGAACAAGTCCGCTTTCAAAGCATTAAGGACCTGGTAAGCGGCATTGAAACCAAGCTATTAAAAGAGATCAGGTTGTTCGATTTTTATCAGGGTGAACACATTGAAGCAGGTTACAAATCTTACGCGTTTAGAATGGTATTTCAGGACCGGGAAAAAACCTTAAAAGACAAAGAGGTGGATAAAATTATGAAGGCTATCATGGATTCCCTTGAAAAGGAATTAGGCGCCACTATCCGGAAATAGCCTGAACAGGAACTAAGCAATTCATCAAATAAGTTAATTTAGGAAACAAGCATTTCGGAATGGATTCAGCGGAACGGTTACAAAATATTTACAAACAAGTTCATGAGTTAAAGAATTCTGAACGCCGTTTAATGAAGGATAACGAAGCACTAAAAACAGAAAACCAAGGCCTTAAAGCAGAAATAGACGAACTGAAAAACAGGGTTCAGGAATTGGAACAGAAAAATATAAATTTGCAAATAGCAAAAGTCATTAGTCATAAAGATGTCAACCATAAGGTCATTAAAACACAAATTGACAAGTATGTGAAGGACATTGATCAGTGCCTGGAGTTTTTGAAAATGCGCTGAAACTTTCTCTTCTATGAGTAAACAAATCAACATAAGGGTTAACATTGCTGACCGCGTGTACCCCTTGAAAGTAACAGTTGAAGAGGAAGAAAAAGTCAGGCGCGCAGCTAAGCGGCTTAATGAAAGGATTCAACAATATAAAAAGCAATTTGAGGTGGAAGACAAGCATGACCTTTTAGCCATGTGCGCTTTGGAATTTGCCACTGAAGCTGAAAGTGTCAGTTACCAAAAATCGCATTATGAGAAAGGCCTCATGGAAAAAATTGAGGCCATTGAAAATTTGCTGAATCATTAATCGTACATTCATCTCCAGTGTTTTGGGAATGAATGGATTAAGCCGCAAGTAATTCGTTAGGAGTGTGTTAATGGCCGTGACACTTCTAAAGGCTTATTTGCGGCTTTTTTTATGAAACTTAAAAAAAAGTAAACCATGGATTTAACCTATATCATCATCTTAGTAAGTGCCATTCTGGTATCCTTAATAGCGGGCGTTTTGATAAGCCGTTACCTGGTTTCGGGGAACATGAAGAAAAAAGAAGAAGAGGCCCAAAAACGGGCCGATGAAATCGTTAATGAAGCCAAGGAAAAGGCGGAAGTCATTAAGAAGGATAAGATCAATGAATCGCGGGAAAAGTTCCTGCAAATGAAATCAGAACACGAAAAGGAGGTCAATAAGAAAAACAAAAACCTCCAGCAACAGCAGCAAAAAGTCAAAGAAAAGGAAAAGGAGTTAAAGGAAAAAGAGCAAGCGTTAAAAAAGCAGGAAGAGGAGCTACAGCATACCAAGAGCCAGCTTGAGCAAAAAAAGGAAGCCGTGGACCAGAAAAAAGAGGAGTTGGACCATTTGTACAAAATGCATGTGGAGGAATTGGAAAAAGCCTCAGGCTTATCTGCTCAAGAGGCTGAAGAAAAACTAATCGAAAATTTGAAAGAAGAGGCAAGAACGAAAGCCAAAAGCTATATTAAAGAGATAATGGATGAGGCCAAGGCCAATGCTACAAAAGCCGCTCGCAAATTGGTGCTTGAAACCGTACAAAGGGTGGCCTCAGAACAAACCATCGAAAACTGTGTTTCCGTTTTCCACATCGACAATGATGAAATGAAAGGCCGGATTATTGGGCGTGAAGGCAGAAATATTAGAGCCCTCGAGGCGGCCACCGGAGTGGAGATCATCGTGGATGATACGCCGGAATCCATCGTATTGTCCGCTTTTGATCCGGTAAGAAGAGAAATTGCCCGGCTTTCCCTGCATAAATTGGTTTCGGATGGGCGGATTCACCCGGCTCGCATTGAAGAAGTCGTTCAGAAAACCCAGAAGGAAATTGACGAGGAAATCAAGAACATCGGGGAAAAGACCTGTATTGATATGGGCATTCACGGCTTGCATCCTGACATTATTCAGCTTGTCGGACGAATGCGATACCGCTCCTCTTACGGGCAAAACCTACTCCAACATTCACGTGAGGTGGCTAAATTTTGTGGCATAATGGCAGCGGAATTGGGCCTTGATGCCAAAAAAGCCAGAAGAGCAGGTTTACTACACGACATCGGCAAGGTTTCCGAGGAAGACAATGAAACCCCTCACGCCTTATTAGGAGCCCGCATTGCCGAAAACCACAATGAGGATCCCGAAGTGGTGAATGCCATTGGTGCTCACCACGATGAAATGGAAATGAATTCCCATCTATCACCCATTATACAGGTTTGTGACGGCATTTCAGGGGCACGACCGGGTGCACGCAGAGAGGTCTTTGAGTCTTATCTGCAACGGTTGAAGGACCTGGAGAATATTGCCCTGTCCTTTGATGGTGTGCAAAAAAGCTATGCCATTCAGGCAGGAAGGGAATTAAGGGTTATTGTGGAAAGTGAAAAGATCGATGATTCCTCAGCCGATAACCTTTCCTTTGAAATTTCGGATAAAATACAGCAGGAGCTTACTTATCCGGGTCAGGTTAAAGTTACTGTCATCAGGGAAAGAAGGGCTGTTAATTACGCCAAGTAAGGGTTTCCATTTTCGGACTTGAACAATGTTTGAGTACTAATCAATATAAGCATTACTTTGTTAATAGGCTGGAAAGAATAAGGCAAGTGCTTTTCCACCAGAAAAAACCCATTTTGCTGGACTAAAATAAAAATCAGGATCATGGAATATTTGAAACCGGTTAATTGTGATTTTGAAATTTCAAGGATCACATTAGGCACATGGGCCATCGGGGGATGGATGTGGGGCGGAAACGATGAAAAAGAATCTGTAGACACGGTGGTTAAAGCCATTGACGAAGGGGTCACTACGATAGATACCGCAGCGATTTATGGCCATGGAAAATCCGAGGAACTGGTTGGAAAAGGCATCAAGAAGTATGGGAATCGCCATGAAGTGATCCTGGCTACCAAATGTGGATTGGAATGGGATGATAAGGGAAAAATCAGGAGGAATTCAAGCCGTGAACGATTAAAAAAAGAAATTGAGGATTCCCTCAGAAGGTTAGATACTGATTACATCGATATTTACCAAATACACTGGCCTGATCACAATACGTCATTTTCCGAAACGGCTGAAACTTTACTGGAGCTTCAAAAAGCCGGTAAGATAAGAGCCATTGGCGTTTCCAATTTTTCACCTGACCAAATGGAGGAATTTAGGGAACATGCTCCTATTCATTTTTGCCAACCCCCTTATAACATCTTTGAAAGGGAGATTGAAAATGATGTCAAGCCCTATTGCAAGGAAAACAACATTGCCCTGTTGACTTACGGAGCCTTATGCCGGGGGCTCTTAACGGGTAAAATGACTGAAAACACAACCTTTGAAGGAGATGATTTACGCCAAATGGATCCAAAATTTAAGGGTGTACGATACCAAGAATACCTTGAAGCCGTCAGGCAACTGCAAAATTTTGCGAATGAATCCTACCACAAAGGCATCATTCCTTTTGCCGTTCGCTGGATTCTTGATAAAGGGATTGAATCCGCTATTTGGGGAGCACGAAGACCTGACCAAATTGAAGGTGTCAATGAGGCTATGGACTGGCACTTATCTGATGAGGCGCTGGAAAAAATCGAACAGATCCTGGATACTACGTTAAGCAAACCTGTTGGGCCGGAATTTATGGCGCCACCTGCTTAAACTTACCGGGTTTTCCCTTATTCATTGATGGATGGCCTGTGTAAACATCCGGTGTGGTAACCTTGTATTAAAACCAAAATCCATGCAATTTGACACGCTGATTATTGGTGGTGGTATTATTGGCCTTGCTACCGCTTATAAGCTTCTGGAAAAGGAGCCCAATCTTAAAGTGGGGGTGATCGAGAAAGAGGATCACATTGCCAATCACCAAACAGGTCATAACAGTGGCGTTATTCATTCCGGGGTTTACTACAAACCAGGAAGCCTCAAAGCGGAAAATTGTACAAAGGGTTACCGGATGTTGGTAGATTTTTGTGAGGCGGAATCATTACCCTACGAGCTTTGTGGTAAAGTTATCGTGGCCACGGAAGAATGGGAGCTACCCATCCTTGAGAAAATATTCAACCGGGGTAAGGAAAATGGTCTCCAAAACCTTCAATATTTAGGACCCGATGAAATAAGGGAAAAGGAGCCCCATGCAAGGGGTATACAAGGAATATGGGTGCCCCAAACCGGCATTGTCGATTATAAAAAAGTCGCTGAAAGGTTAGCCGCTAAGATTACCGAAAAGAATGGCACCCTATTAACCGGGGAATCCGTTCAGGATGTAAAAAACGCATTCAACCAAGTCACGGTAACAACCCCAGAAAACCAATACTCGGCAAAGCTTTTGATCAATTGTGCCGGACTTTACGCTGATAAAATTGCCAGAATGACCCACCCTGACATAGGTTACCGGATCATTCCTTTTCGCGGTGAATATTATAACCTGGCACCTGAAGCGCAGCACCTGGTCAAAAATCTTATTTATCCTGTCCCCGATCCCAATTTCCCATTTCTGGGCGTTCATTTCACCAGAGAAATCGATGGAAACATTGAGGCCGGCCCCAATGCAGTGTTTGCCTTTAGCCGGGAAGGATACGCCAAAAGTCATTTTAACCTGAAAGAAACTTTGGAATCTCTTAGCTGGCCCGGTTTTAGAAAAGTGATCAGGAATTATTGGACCACAGGAATCGGAGAAATGTACCGGTCTTTTTCCAAGTCGGCTTTTACGAAAGCACTACAGAAACTCATACCGGAAATAAAACAAGATCAACTCCAACAAGGGGGTGCGGGTGTTCGAGCCCAGGCTTGCGATCGCAACGGCGGTTTGGTTGATGATTTCGTGATTTTTGAAGATGAGGGTTTGGTCCATGTCCTTAACGCCCCTTCACCCGCAGCTACCTCCTGCCTGTCCATTGGTGATACCGTAGTCCAAAAAGGCCTGAAAAAAATGAAGTCGTGAGGTTCAATGCCTTTAATCGCAATTTTTTCCGACCAATTTTGCCCTCAGACCATTATTCAGTACATCATTTTATCTGGCTTATCCCACCATTCTTTAAAAACCTGCTTACCCTCCTCATGAAGCAATTGTTTGAAAGGTAAAGCACGGTTTGACATAGGTTTTTCCAGCTCCTTATATATCCATTGGTCATCAAAGCCCACTTCCGCGGCATCCGAATGAAAGGCTGCGAAATACACTTCATCGAGCCTTGCCCAGTAAACAGCCCCTAAACACATAGGGCAAGGTTCGCAAGAGGTATACAAAGAGCAACCTGATAAATCAAAGTTATCAAGGGTTTGGCTTGCCCTCCGGATGGCCATTATTTCTGCATGAGCTGTAGGATCATGATTGGAAGTCACCAAATTACCACCAGAGCCGATAATTTTTCCTTCTTTCACTACAAGGGCACCAAAGGGACCACCATAGCCGGCGTGCATATTGTCTTTAGCCAGCTGGACCGCCTTATTTAAAAAATATTCCGGATGCTTTTCAGGCATTGTACTAAGGTTTTATGGGATAAGGATTTGACAATAAACTAATGAATTCATTAAGCATCATGGCCGTAGCGCCCCATACGACATGGCCCTTTAAATCGTAGTAGGGGCAATCCACGGAATTCCCGTTTGACAAACGTATGAGACCGCGTTTCCGGATATGGTTCTCAAAAAGCAAAGCCAAAGGCACTTCAATAATGTGTTCAACTTCTTGCCGTTCCAGCCTAAATTGCCATAAATCCAAGGAAAAACCCACTATCGGATACACCATGAAATTACTGGGTGGTATATACAAACGGGAAATCTCACCCAATACACTTACCGCTTTAGCGGGCCAACCCGTTTCTTCCTCCGTTTCCCGTAAAGCTGTTTCGCTCAGGTCTTTGTCGCGGGCTTCCATTTTTCCTCCGGGAAAACTCACTTGACCACTATGTACGCCTTGATATTCAGTCCTTTGAATCAATAACAAATGCGGCGTTTCCCTCCTGGGATAAACCAAAAGCAAAACGCTTCCAATATTAGCGTTTGCAGAATCTGTTGCAAGGCCGGGTCTTTCATCCGGGGCCATTTGGTAATGGGCTGCTTCACCAGGAAGAGTTTCGTTTTCAAGCCTGTTTTGAACGATCTTTATAACGTCATTAAAGTTCATTATGGTTTCGCAAAAATTTCTTACCGATAAGTTGAGCCCTTAAAATTAAAAACCTGTTCCATCAAAGGCAAAAGCATTTTAAATCAGCCTAAGCCTGCAATTGGGATAGTGAGTCTTTTTTAAAAGGTTATTTAACTTAACAGCATCGCCCATACTAAAATACTATTTATCTTTTTTTGGCTTTTTTGAATGTCATCCCAAAGTTAGCATTTTAGCCCTAAAGTTTGTCAATTTTGTGATGTTAGCCCTGATATAAAAAAATATTGATAAAAATTTAATGGTAATGCTTTATTGGTTTTTCTTTAAAAAAATTTAACTTTATAGTTGGACATTCGTTTGTTTAGGAATTTTAATAGCTTTGATTGAGGTTAAAATTTGCTCTGTTGAAATTAGATTGATAATTTTCAGAAAATTACAATATGGCAAAGGTCCAGAAAGTTCTGATTATTGATGATGATGAGATTAACAACTTTGTTTGTGCTAAAGTGATTTCGAAAAATGATTTTGCAGAAGATGTTAAAACCTTTTTAAGTGGAAGGGAGGGTCTGAACTATTTGGAAGAGCTCAAAAATAACGACCCATCCGGTGTCCCGGATTTGATTTTACTGGATATCAACATGCCTATCATGAATGGATGGGATTTTCTGGAAGAGTATGAAAAAATGCTTCCCGAGCTTCATAAACATCCTGTTCTAATGATGTTGTCCTCCTCCGTTTATGAAGAAGACATTGAAAAGGCCAATGAACACAGTGAGGTCAAAGATTATGTTACCAAGCCATTGAACGACCAGGTACTGGATAAAATTTATAAAAAACATTTTTTAAGTCATGCTTAAAAAATGTTTAAGCGTTTCCTTTCGTAAAATTTTTTCATTTACTTTGCTCTTCAGGGTATTGAGGAGATCATTTAATAAAACCGGTAAGTTTTTAAATGCTGGAATGCCGCTTTAAGAGGGCTTCCAATCATTCCCCCTTTAATTAAAAAATATTGGGTTTTTTATCTTTTAAATCCAAATATATGAAGATTGTATCTTTATTACCCAATGCTACAGAAATATTATTTGCTATTGGTTATGGTGAGCACTTAGTGGGACGTTCTCATGAATGTGATTACCCATCAAGTGTAACCAAACTTCCTACATGTACCCAAACAAAAGTTCCTCCCAGGGGGCCCGGCAAAACCATCCACAAGAACGTACAAAATTTGGTTAATCACGGTTTATCGGTATATGAAGTAGACGGGGAAAAATTAAATCAGTTACAGCCGGATATCATTATTACCCAAATGCAATGTGAACTTTGCGCTGCCAGCCCCGATGATGTGGTAAAGGCTGTGAATGATTTCCTGGACTATCAACCAAAAGTAGTGACCCTGGCTCCTAACTTTCTTCAGGACGTTTGGGAAGACTTTCAGAAGATCGGGGATGCATTGGGTGATGAGGAAGCAGTAACAAAACTCCAAAATAGGCTTAAGGAAGAAATGCAACAAATAGCCCAAAAGGCCATCGAAATTCCTGAAAAGCCTAAAGTCGCTATGATCGAATGGATTGACCCACTAATGCTGGCTGGTAATTGGATTCCCAAATTAGTGGAATATGTGGGTGCCAGAAATCTTTTTATCAAAGAAGGAGAGCATTCACCCATTATCGATTTTTCATCCCTGGTTGAAGCCAATCCGGAAAAAATAATAGTAGCACCCTGTGGTTTTGATATGAATCAAACCCGGGAGGAAATGCCCTCGTTAGAAAATTACGCTTTTTGGCAAGATTTAGAGGCCGTTAAAAATAAAAAAGTTTATATATCTGATGGGCACCAATATTTTAACCGGTCAGGCCCTCGTTTGCTGGACTCCCTGAAAATTCTGGCTGAAATCATTCATCCTGAGACTTTCCATTTTAACCTGGAAGGCAGCGGGTGGAAAAAATGGTACCGCAATTAAGTTTTTTTAATGGGAAAAAATTAGCCCTATAACCTGCTCACTTTTACAACCACTGGCTACCTTCCTCCCCTTCAAAACCACTTTCCTCATCGCCGAAATTCATCATGCCGCTCAGTAGATCTTTGAATGTTTGTCCTTCTTCAATATTGTGCTTGCTTAGCATGGAATATTCAGCCAGGCCGTGAAGCAAGAATTCCATGAATAACAGTTTCTCTTGCTTACCTGCTTTCGGCCGGTAATGATCTACCAGTTTTTCAAGGCCCTTAACATTTTTTAAGGCCTCTTCATAAGCTTTTTCAGTCATGTCATGGAAAAGTTCCACCATTTCCCCCTTACCAAACCACTGAATAATATCCTGATAAGGATTTTGACCTTCTTTTTTACTGATTTGCTTTGGATCCGGGAAATAATGGACAAATTGCTTCCGAATGGCTTTTCCGATTAACATTTGGGCCACATTGGCCGGACCTTCCTGTTCCCCTTCATAAACCAGTTCAATTTTCCCCGTGATAGCCGGAATTAAGCCTACAAAATCAGCTATTCTTACGTAGCCTTTTTTCTCTTTATTAACGAGCGTTCGGCGCTCAACGGCACTCATGACATTTTCGTAACCAGAGATAGTCAAACGGGCAGAAACCCCGCTTTTTTCATCCACATACTCACTATCCCTGGCTTCAAATGCCACCTGCTCAATGAGGTCCTCTGCAAGGGTATGGATTTGGACGAGCTCTTCCTGCTCTTTATGTTGCCTGATCTCTTGCTTCGTAATATGTTTAGCAACATCAAGGGTTTTAGGATAATGCGTTAGTATCTGACTATCAATACGATCCTTTAATGGGGTAACAATGGTTCCCCTGTTGGTATAATCCTCAGGGTTGGCTGTGAACACAAATTGAATATCAAGGGGCATTCTCAACTTAAATCCCCTTATCTGAATATCTCCTTCTTGTAAAATATTAAACAAGGCTACCTGGATACGGGCTTGTAAATCAGGAAGTTCATTTATTACAAAAATCCCTCTGTTAGAGCGGGGTAACAAGCCAAAATGGATAACCCTTTCATCCGAATAGGGCAGTTTCATGGAGGCGGCTTTTATGGGGTCCACATCACCGACAAGATCAGCAACTGTTACATCCGGAGTGGCCAACTTTTCTGTGAAACGTTGGTCCCTGTGAACCCATTCAATAGGTGTTTCATCCCCGAGATCATTAACCATGTCCCTCGCATGTTTTGATAAGGGGTTTAGGGGATCATCATTCAATTCCGAGTCTTTTACAATGGGTATATACTCATCCAAAAGATTGGTAATAAGCCGGGCAATACGTGTTTTAGCTTGCCCCCTCAACCCCAGGAGTATCATGTTATGGTTGGAAAGGATGCCTCTTTCAATGTCGGGTATTACTGTTTTATCAAACCCTAACACCCCTTTAAAAGGGTTTTCATCATTGCGCATTTTATCGACTAAATTCTCCCTTAATTCCTGTTTAACGGATTTTAATTCGTAGCCATGGGCCTTGAGGTCCTTGATTGAATGGATTTGGTCCCGGTGTGCTAAATAAGATTTCGTCATAGGGGTAACAATTTGACTTTATGGGATTTAACAAACATTTGAAGGAGTAATGCCTTAGCGGACACGTTTACGCCTGTTCCTTTCATAATCCTCAAAAATGTATTCACCTAACCCTTCAAGGCTTGTGTAGAAAGCTTTGCCATTATTGGCTTCTGTAAATTCCCTTACAAATTGCTGGAGAAAAGGGTCAGAAGCCACCATGAAGGTATTGATCAATATATCCTGTTTTCGGCATTGCCGGGCAAGGTTCAGGGTTTTATTCAGTATTTCCTTGTCAAGCCCCATACTGTTTTGGTAGTACTTCAAACCCACTTTCATACAGGTGGGTTTGCCATCCGTTATCATGAAAATTTGCTTATTGGCATTCTTTTTCCGGCGTAACAAATCCATTGCCAATTCCAGGCCGGCAATGGTATTGGTATGGTAAGGGCCAACCTGCAAATAAGGAAGGTCCTTTATTTTAATTTGCCAGGCGTCATTGCCAAAAACGATCACATCCAAAGTATCCTTAGGGTATTTTTTGGTTATCAATTCAGCCAGGGCCATAGCGGTTTTCTTCGCAGGCGTAATCCGGTCTTCCCCGTAAAGGATCATGGAATGGGAAATATCGATCATCAAAACAGTAGACATTTGCGCTTTATACTCCTGCTCATTCACTTCCAGATCATCCTCGGTCATCTGAAAATCTCCTACCCCATTATTAATCTGAGCATTACGAATGGAATCCGTCATGGCAATATTTTCCGGGGCATCACCAAATTGAAAAGCCCGCCTGTCAGTAATGGGTTCATCCCCAGCCCCTTGATGCGGTGTTGAGTGATTACCCGGCCCGGATTTTTTGAGTTTCCCGAAAATATCTTCAAGGGATTGTTGACGAATAGTTTGTTCAGATTTGGCAGTCAAACCAAAATTACCATTGCCTTGCCCATTAGGGTCATCTGTTATATAACCTTTTTCCTTCAATTCTTCAATGAAATCGTCTAAGGAATACTCCTCACCCGTGAAATTATATCTTTCATCCAGTTGCCGCATCCATTCCAATGCTTCATCCACATCACCCGAAGTATACATCATGATTTGTGTAAAAATGTCCAATAAATTTTGGAATTGGTTCTCCGGCTTTTTTTCCTCGGGAATGTAATCAGTAAATAAGTGACCTATCATAAGTCCTGTAAGTTATTGTTTTTTAAACAAACGAATTGGGTTTCGGTTTGGTTTTAAAAACCTGGTTAAATTTCTTCATTGACTGCCTCGGAACTTTTGATTTCAGTTTGGTATTTTACAGGAAACCGGTAAAGGAATCTTGTTAATTTGCCCAGTAAAAAGATTGTTCATTGTGTGTGTTAACCTTCATACCTTTTAAAGAGGGAGGATTTGATTTGACTTCCAACCGGGATGAAAGTCCCCAAAGGAAAAAAGCCCTATTCCCTTCCATTAAAAAGACCCCTTATTACCAACTGATTTTCCCAAAGGACGGGGATCAAGGCGGAACATGGATAGCGGCAACAGGAAATCCGAAATTGGTTTGTCTGTTAAACGGGGCTTTTGAACCCCACCAACCTGAGCCCCCTTATTATAAGAGCCGAGGGTTAGTGGTATTAGATGTTTTCGAGTACCCTCAATTTATTGATTTTTACAATGACTCGGATCTTTCCGGAATTGAACCTTTTACCATGGTCTGTATTGAGCCCCTGGAAAATGACTTCGGGCTCTATGAACTCAAATGGGACGGGGAAAATAAGCATTTGACAGAACTGGATTCCAAAAAGCCACACCTTTGGGCTTCTGCCAGTCTTTATTCTTCTCAAGCCCAATTAAAAAGGAATAAGTTTTTCCATTCATGGCTTCAACAGGAAGAAACCATTGATTGGGAAAAATTGGAAGGCCTGCATACGCAATTAAAGATGGGCCGATTCAAAGAAGATTATCTGGAAAATAACCAATTACCCCCGGTGGTAACCCGAAGCATAACCCACATTAGCTATGGGAGGGAAAATATAATCCGGTACAAAGACCTGCATCAGCAAAAAATAATGACTGAAGCCCTACCCAACCCTTGGGAAAAGGTTGAAAAATCAGGCCTTCAATAGTTTTTAAAGGGTATCAAATCCCATTAAAGGCCCCGGCCTAATCATCCACTATTCCAGAATTAAGGCGTTCTAAACCGACAAGTTTGTAGGTATTCAGAAACGGGGAGCGAAAGTAGACAAAAATGGTGTAATCATTTTCTGTCTCATAATGGCTTCCTTCAATTTTACGGGCATTGATATTTTCCCCATAATTTGAGGCCACGACATACTTATAGTCGTAATAACCTTGTTTAAGCAAAACCGATTGATGATAAACCTTTTGCTCAGGATAAAATTTCATTTGAAATTTATCCCTGACCATCCAATCCGATAACCCGCCAAAAACGAAAATACCCTGGTTTTCTTCCAAAGCCAGGTTTGCTTTCAAATAAAAATTAACGGAAACATAATCGGCCTGGAGTTGTGGTTTTTGACCACTTTTAGAATGGATAATGCGGCTACCATTCAGGTCATCGTGGGTAGTATGGGATTTAAAGGAGCGGTCTTCATCCTTCAAAAGGTGTGCTTGGTAAAAGGAATCTAATTTAAGGGTTTTGACACCCCTTCTGGCTTGCTTTAAAGAAGTAATGTCAAACGTTCTGAATTCATTACCCGCATTGAATAAATTTTTCTCGTCATAATCATAAATCAATTTTTTCCCCTGCACATAACTGGGTTTTAGGCCTACAATGGCATTATCCCATCTTTCATTTTGCCTAATGACAACCAAAAATTCCCGGAGAGGATTGGATACTTTTGACAAATTCTGGTAATTAATCTGAAAATCCACCTCATGCTTATAATCCCTGTATCGAACAAAGGTGGCCCTTTTCACTTCGCCTTCCGTGGAGACCTTATTTTCCACGACAAAAAAGCGCCTTGTAAGAATCAGGTTTTCCTTATTGCCACTTTTGTACACCTTAAGAATGTAATTACCGGGTATTTTGGGCTTCATATTCCGGGTAGGAAAGGTGAACCAGTAATGAACGTAATCGTGGTAGGTATTAAAAGAATGGTCATAGTTATTGATGAAACCACTGTTGATGCCATCAATATATTGGCTGGTACTTAAATCACTTGCCCGCCAATCCGGAGTACAGTGCTGAATTGTAAACTTGTAATCCGCTACTTTGTGGCTGAGCTTGTCAAAAGATAATTTCAGTTTTGTACTGCCACCAAGTTTTAACACAGGGGTTGAATTCTCAACCCCGTTTTTTTTAAAAATTACGGTTTTAATGCCTTTCTGGTAAACTTCATTTCGCCAAATGCGAGAATCATCCGGATCCTCAGCCAACAACAACGCTGGTATCTGAAGCAAACAAAACAGGGGTAATAAATAATGTTGGTACAATGGAATCCCGTTCAATTTAATTTTACCTTCTTAAGCCGCCTTAAGGTTTATTTTTAAATCAGCCTTAGGCAGGTTTTAAAACCAAACTTAAAATGCCTTTGTGTTATATCTATTTACCGCCATTGGCTTTTAGATCATCCCGGCAATTCACATCCAACTCCGGGACTGACCCGCCTAACAACTTTTCAACCACATCGCCGGTTTTTACGGTCCAGTGCATCAAACAGTTGTCTTCATCACAGTGCTTACCATGTTGTTCATCCTGATGATCCGTTTGCATCGAACTACCATTATTGACTAAACCCAGATTATGTCCCATTTCATGGTTGATCACCGCATTTTCTAATTTATGGGTGGCCGGTTCGTTTAGTCCTCCGGATAGTTCTTGTATGGTTTCTTCATATATCACCATGGATGTATTCCGGTAAGCCACTCCCAGGGTTTTGGAATTATCCGTATCATCCTCATGCTCCCCGTTGATAAAAAGAAAATAAACCCCAATGGTATTCCCCTCATTATAAACATTCCGGTTGGCGTCTTCAATGTCAATAACTTCCTGAACCGAATAATCATCATCCCCGCCAGGCTCGCCAATTCTGGTTTTTTTAAATTCAAAACCTTGCGGTTTGTGTAAGTATTTTTCTAAAAAGTTTTTGAAACTATCCAATGCCCGGTCAGTGGGTTTATAGTCCTCCACATATTGAATTTCCACCTTCATTTTACTGAAATCCTTGTTGGCTAATAAAGCATTAGCAGATTCACCTGTACCTTTTTTATTGGCTTCATGCTTGGTAGTACCGCCATTTCCACCATTATTATTCCCGCCATTATCCGGATCACTTCCATCATCTTTTTCACAGGCCACAATAATGAAGAATAACGCAAAAAAACCCAGCAATAACTTTTTGTTAACCATATAATCAATACTATATTTCCAATCAAACAATCTACTCACCTTATTCATTTACTTTTCCTTTAATTGCGGGTAATCAATTTTTGTGGGAACAATTAGCACCGTGGAAAATTCTTCCTTAAGCTTATAAAAAAGCTTTTGGGCTTCCATCTTATTCCTGAAATTACCCACCCGGATTTTAAAGTTGGGCTGTTCGTAAACCATATAAGCCCTTTTTCCGGGGAAATGCTTGTAAAACCTGGCCTTTATATCCTGCGCTTTTTGCCTTTTTTTCCCAAAATAAATCTGAATGCGATAGCCTTGAAAGGTTTCATCACCTCTATTTTTCATTTTGGTATGCTTCAATAAGGCATTCAAATCTTTTGACTTCTTTATCTTTAATTGCCCTTTTTGAACCGTATCAGCCGGATTACCACAAATGGTCTTTTGGCCTTTAACCTGGATACTGCAAAAAAATATCAGAGAACCCGTCAATAACACTTTAAGTATTTGCATGACTGATAATTTTTAAACCGGAAGAGGTTCCAAGGCGATCTGCTCCGGCCTCTATTAATTCCATCGCCTGCTGGGCTTCCTTGATTCCCCCGGAAGCTTTTATTTTAATGGATTCAGGCAAATGCTCCCGCATTAACCTGATTGCTTCCACATTGGCATAGCCTCCATTAAAGCCGGTACAGGTTTTCACATAATCCACCTTAGCCTCTGAACAAAGTTTACAAGCTTGAATGACCTCATTTTCATCCAATAAGCCTATCTCGATAATGGTTTTTACCGTCTTATTGTAATAATGGCCATAGCCAATAATTTGCTTCATGTCTTCTTTAACGTACTCATAAGAACCCGATTTGAAAGCAGCAACATTCATTACCATATCAAGTTCATCAGCCCCATCTTCTATGGCTTTTTTGGCTTCCTCAGCCTTAATGGTGGTTTTGCCATAACCCAGCGGAAAACCAATAACCGTTACCAAATTCACCTGGCTGTTTCCCAATTGTTGACCGGCATCCTTCACAAAACAGGGCGGAATACAACAACCTGCAAAATTGTTATCCACAGATTCGCTGCATGTATCTTGGATATCCTTTTCTGTGGCCTGGGGTTTTAGTAAGGTATGGTCGATGTATTGATTAATACTACTCACTGTTATTCATTTTTACCGTGACAATGTTTGTATTTCTTTCCACTACCACAGGGACAAGGTTCGTTCCGTCCTGTTTTTTCGCCAACCCGAACAGGTTCTTGTTTGGCACCCCCTTCTGCATTGGTAGAAGTTTCTCCCTGGGGTGCTGCATCCGGATAATCGTTGGTACGGGAGGTCTGAAGTTGATCCATATCACCTTTTTTGCTTGGCGCCTCCTTGGCCTCTTTCACGTCTTCGGAATCATCGGTTACAATATCAGCTTTTGCCAGTAAAGAAAGTACATCCCGGTTCACTTTGGCCAGCATTTGCTGGAATAACTTGAAGGACTCAAACTTATAGACCAGCAAAGGATCTTTTTGTTCGTAAACGGCATTTTGAACCGACTGTTTTAGCTCGTCTATCTCCCGAAGATGCTCCTTCCAGGCATCATCTATGATAGAAAGGGTGGTCATCTTTTCAAAATCCAGGATAACCTGGCGAGCCTCCGTCTCATAAGCTTTCTTTAAATTGGTCGTTACCTGGACCTGCTTCTCTCCATCCGAAAAGGGTGCAACAATATTTTCAATTTGCTGCCCTTTTTGCTCATAAACATCCTTAATGACTGGGTAGGCTTTTTGACGAATGCGTTCCGTTTTGCTCCGGTAAGCATCACTGATGTGCCGGTAGAGTTGTTGGGTCAGCTCTTCTTGTTTGCTATTAAGCATTTCCTCTTCAGTGAATGGGAGATCGGAAGCAAAGACCCTCAGCACCTCCATTTTCATACCCTCGTAATCAGAAAAAGGCTGGTAATTACCGATTATCTCCTCGCAAAGGTCTTCTGTCATATGGTTAAGGTCTACAGCCAGGCGATCACCATAAAGGGCATTTCGCCGCTTTTTGTAAATGACTTCACGCTGGTTATTGGTGACATCGTCATATTCAAGAAGCCTTTTCCGTATACCAAAATTGTTTTGCTCCACCTTTTTCTGTGCCTTTTCAATGGAACCTGAAACCCATGAATGCTGGATTACCTCACCTTCTTCCAATCCCATCCGGTCCATATACTTCGCGATCTTTTCGGAACCAAACAAACGCATGAGGTTATCTTCCAGGGAGACGAAAAACTGCGAAGACCCCGGGTCTCCCTGTCGACCTGCCCGGCCCCTAAGCTGCCTGTCAACCCGCCTGGCTTCATGCCGCTCAGTGCCAACAATGGCTAACCCACCGGCTTCTACAACACCTTCCCCCAGTTTGATATCCGTTCCCCTACCGGCCATATTGGTAGCAATAGTGATGGCTCCGGGTTGACCGGCTTCTGAGACAATTTCAGCCTCACGCTGGTGATGCTTTGCATTAAGGACATTATGCTTGAGCCCTTGCCTTTTCAACATACGGCTTAAGAGTTCGGAAACTTCCACTGAGGTAGTACCTACCAAAACCGGACGTCCCGCATTCACCAATCGCTCAACCTCTTCTGTTACCGCATTGTACTTTTCCCGTTTGGTTTTATAAACCATGTCGTCCTTATCTTCACGAACCACCGGCATATGGGTCGGTATAACAACCACATCAAGGCCGTAAATTTCCATGAATTCCCCGGCTTCCGTTTCAGCCGTACCCGTCATACCGGACAATTTATGATACATCCGGAAATAATTCTGAAGCGTTACACTGGCATAGGTTTGTGTAGATGATTCGACCTGCACATTTTCCTTTGCCTCAATAGCCTGGTGTAAACCATCCGAATACCTTCTGCCTTCCAAAACCCGGCCGGTTTGTTCATCCACAATTTTAACCTTGCCCTCGGAGAGAATGTAATCCACATCCACTTCAAAAAGGGTATAAGCTTTTAAAAGCTGATTAATGGTATGAATCCGTTCAGACTTAACGGCAAAATCCCGCATTAACTCATCTTTCTTGCGCGTTTTTTCCTCATCACTCATCTCTGCCCTTTCAATTTCCGCCATCTGCTCACCCACATTAGGCATGACGAAAAAGTCACTTTCTTCAGTCTCTTTTGAAATCAGTTCAATGCCCTTATCAGTGAGTTCTACGTTATTATTTTTCTCGTCTATGGTAAAAAACAGGTTTTCATCCACCTTGTGCATTTCCTTTCCCTGGTCTTGCATAAAATGATTCTCCACCTTCTGAAGGAAAGCCTTCACGCCTGGTTCACTCAAGTATTTAATGAGGGCTTTGTTGCGTGGTAAGCCCCGATAAGCCCGAAGAAGCTCCATAGAGCCTTCATCGGTTTCCTTCATGTTTTCAATGGTGTTTTCTTTGATGGCTTTTTTCGCATTGGTCAAAGCCTTGTTGACATAATCTTTTTGCGCATTAATGAGCTTTTCAACCTTTGGCTTAAGTTCATAAAACTTCTCCTGATCTTTGTCGGAAGTTTCTGTAGGGCCGGAGATCACCAGTGGTGTCCGGGCATCATCAATGAGCACGGAATCTACCTCATCAATCATGGCAAAATGGTGCTTACGCTGGACAATATCCTCAGTGGAGCGAGCCATGTTATCCCGGAGGTAATCAAAGCCAAATTCATTATTGGTTCCGTAAACAATATCAGCTTGATAGGCTTTTCGGCGCCCTTCGGAATTGGCAGAAAAATGTTCAATACAATCCACTGTAATTCCCAGAAAATTGTACAAGGGCCCGTTCCATTTACTATCCCTGCGCGCCAGGAAGTCATTGACCGTTACGATGTGAACGGCATGGCCACTTAAGGCATTGAGGTAAGCCGGTAAGGTGGAAACCAAGGTTTTCCCTTCACCAGTAGCCATTTCCGCGATCTTTCCCTGGTGAAGCACAATCCCTCCTATTAATTGGACGTCAAAATGCACCATATCCCAATTTATGGGAATACCGGCTGCATCCCATTCCGTATCATAAAGGACCTTGTCCCCTTCAATTTTGATATGTTCATGTTCAGCCGCCAATTCACGGTCTAATTCATTAGCCGTAGCCTCCACTTGCTCATTTTCCTTGAAACGTCTGGCGGTTTCCTTCATCACAGCAAAAACTTCCGGGAGCAATTGTTCCAATATTTCTTCCAAGTATTTATCCCGTTCCTTCTCCAGTCGATCCAGCTCTTCGTAAATCTTTTCTTTTTCTTCAGGGTGCATATCCGGGTTTTCATCCATTTGAGTCCGGTAATCCTTCATTTCCTTATCAATATCACCCAGGTAATCCTTTATGCGGCTTTTGAATTCATCCGTTTTTTGCCTCAGCTCATCATTGGTCAGGGATTCCAAAGCCTCAAACTGTTCGTTTATCTGATGCACAATGGGCTGTATAGCCTTTATATCCCGCTCAGATTTGCTACCGAAAAGCTTGGCCATTATGTTCGTTATGAAATTGCTCATTTTTGGTAATTATACTTTTGTAACCGTTTAAAACCGTTTCAAAAATAACAATGCCTAAACGAAAGAAAGCCATTCAAAGCATTTTTCGTTATAAGCATTTCATTTCTTGCTAATTAATGAATCCAACCCCATCAATGTTCCTGAAAACGATACAAACATTGTAACCTGCCTTTCATTAAGTCAGGGCTTGGTTTTGTCATTGTAGAATGATTCGCTCCAAAAAAGCATTTTCGGGAGCCTTAACCTTAAGGAAATAAGTACCACTCGGTAAGGGTTCCATCTTAATCTGGGGCTGTCTGCTGTCGGTCAGTGAGAACTCCTTAATCTTATTGCCTTTCACGTCATAAAGGGTGCCTTTAGCCTTTTTATCCTGGTCTTCGAATGGAATCCGAATATTAAGCTTACCTGAAGTAGGATTCGGGAATACCTTAAATTGCTTAACTTCCGGTTTATTGGTTGTATCAGGGGGTTTTTCATCGTTACCTTTTTTATAATCCGGCAGGCTGGCTTCCCATATTCCCCGTCCGTGTGTATAAATGAACAAATTTTTATCGGTTCTCCTAAGCCGCAAATCATAAATGGACACATTAGGAATGGATTTTTCTTTAACCCAATGCTTGCCCTGATCGTGGGTAACATAAAGCCCGAAGTCCGTGCCTGCAATGAGAAAGGAGTCAGGTTTTTGGGGGTGAATAGCAAGGCTATTGACCGGTAAAAACGTTGGCAGATCCCCATGAATCGATTGCCACTCGGGCTCTTCCGACATGGCCTTTGTGATTCTCCAAATGCGAGGCTCATCTTCCAGATTGCTAAAGCCGCCATAAAGGATTGAAGAATCCTCAGGATGGATTTTCAAGGCTCGCAAAAAATGACCGGTAACCTCCCTGGGCACGGAACGAGTCAAATCCACCTCATCCCCTGGTTTGCTATTAAGGGGATCGGTCATTCGATAAAAAAGTGCGTTATTCCCGTGCATAAAAAGCACGGGGTTTTGGTCGCGAGAGATGGCTGTATTGTAAGAAGTTCCGAAAATTAACTGATCGGTTAAAGGTTTCCAGTCCTCTGCATGGTTGGTTGTAATCCAAACCTTTTCCTTGGTGGTAAAATAAAGTTGGTTCTCAGCGGCCGGATTGATTTCAAACGGGTTAATAAACCAAACCTGGTCATCTATTCGCCCGTCAGAATTGCGATCCATATCCCGGTAAGCCCTCCGGAAATAAGGATTGCGGTCAGTCATGTTGGTTGTTTTGAAAATTACGCCGTTCTGTTGTGAAGCATAACCAGTGTCCGGATGGGATTGGTTTACCACGCAATATGCCCCATCACCCCCAAGATAACTTCTGAACTTTCTATTGGCAGTATTCTCCCAATCAAAACCCTGAGTCCCATTATCCTGGGTTCCTCCTATGACTTTATTGGTATCCGGGAAATAATGGCCAGTGTAGAATTGACTTACCCTGTAACCTTCATTGAGGTTTATTGGGTTTTCGTTGTTTAGGTTAGCCCATTTATAACCGTAAATCCCACCATCGTTGCCCATTAAAAAACGATCCGGGTTATTCGGAAAATGGGTTATTTTATGAATGTCTACATGAGATTCGGCCACTTTTTTCCAGGAATTTCCGCCATCTTTAGAAAAAACAGCATCCACACATCCCGTTATGACATAATCCGGGTTATCAGGCTTTACTTCCAGGGCTAATGCATAATTGGATTGAAAGAACTCATAGTCAGGGTTATCATCAGGATTTCTTACTTGTTGCCAATTTTTACCCTTATCCGTACTTTTCCAAAGGCCTTTTAAACCATTCCCCCTTGCGTTTTTTGAAAAAACAGCATACATCACTTCAGGATTTTGCTGGCAATAAGCCATTTCTACCCTCGCAAAACTTCCGTTTGGAAAGGCATTGTTTACTTTCCTGTAAGGGGGCTTGCCATTTTCGGATTTAAAAATACCCCTGCCATAAACAGTAATAAAGACGGTAGAATCGGGTAATACTTCTACATCTGTTACGGCATTCACTCCATCAAAAACTTCAACCAATTGCTTCCCGCTGTCACTAAACCGGAAAAAACCGCCGTTTTCAGTGGCCGCATAAAAAACACCGGCTTGGTTTGGGGCAGTTTTAATGTTCCATACGGATTGGAATGAGTCATTCAGGGTATTGGGCAAAGGTTGAAAGGAATTACCGCCATCCAGGGAGCGGAAAATTCCTTCTCCCGGCACTTCTGACGAGCTTCCGATGGCCTCACCGGTACCATAGTAAACA
This sequence comes from uncultured Sphingobacteriales bacterium, assembly GCA_964549595.1. GTDB lineage: Bacteria > Bacteroidota > Bacteroidia > CAILMK01 > CAYYUA01 > CAZQQN01. The sequence continues at coordinate 54,874 of CAZJWK010000003.1, forward strand.
ACATTGGAATTTTGATGACTTTGGGCAAGGGTCATAACACTTAAATTAGAAGCCAGATCATTCTGGGGCTTCCAGGTCTTTCCCCCGTCCCGAGATTGCCACAAACCACCGGAAACGCTACCAGCAAAAATGTGCTTGGGGTCATCATGATCGATCAAAATGGCCCTTGTCCTTCCACCAAGGGAAAAGGGACCCAATTCCCTGATACCACCCAAATGGGTTGAATCGGTTCGCTTTTGAGTAATCTGTTCTTCATAATGCCAGCGATTGAGAAGCCCCGAAGGAATTTTGCCTTCATCATTGCTTTTCATGGCCATGTACTGATCATGCCAGCCAGGATTATGCCTCGGATGGTCAACTTGCTTTTCAGGTTTTTTAGCATTTTTAAAAAAATGATCTGCTGTCAACCAGGCTCCCAAAACAAATAATGAAGCCATCAGGGTCAGGAGATTGTTTATTCTAAGCATGAAATACAAATTGCTGTAAGGAATGTTAGCAAATGTTTGCTCTTATCAGCGCATGTCTTTTTCGAACAATTTTTGATCGGCTTCACCACCTTTTCCGCCAGGACCTTTTTTCCCGCCATTGGTGTCAGCGGTAGGGCAGCCCCTTTGACTGCACGCCCCTAAAAACATGGCTGAGGCTAATAAAAAGCAACTGGTAAGCCTAAGAATTTTTCGCATAAAGCCGGAATATTTACCTATTAAATACAGAATAAAATTATAAAAAATTCCTTGGTTGTTTTAACTTTTTCTGACGGCACTTTTTACAGATTATCACCTTAATGTGGCAAAACAGACCTTTCCGGTTAATCTAAAACAAGGTTAAACTACTGACTAAAAATCCCAGCACAAGAGCCATTGCCTGGTAAAGGGGAAATTGGTGCTTATCCTGAGCTTCCTGCAAAATCGTGGTGCTGATATGCAGGAATGCCCCTACCACAATTCCCAGAATGACCTCCGAAAAATAGCTTTGTTGCAGGATCGAATTCACCAGGAATAATTCACTTACCAAAGCCCCTAAAGGGGTCATTAAAGCAAAGAAGGTTAAAATCAAAAAGGCTTTTGTTTTTTGAAAACCATAATTCATAATGACCGTAAAAAGTACAAAGGCCGCCGGAATTTTGTGAAGCAGCACGCCAAAATACAAGGCGGAGTTTATACCGGGATTCAAATCAAAAGCATGGGAAAGCGGCATTCCTTCCATAAAAGCATGAATGACAAGGCCTATCGTAATACTCCAGGGGAACAGATGACTTGTGCTTGCTAAATGCATATGCCCATGTTCCAAACCCTTTGATAAACTTTCCAGGCCAATCTGGATCAAAAAACCGGCAACCACATACAAGCCCGGTTGTTGAGCAGTTGAAAATAAATGGGGAAAAAGCTTCAGAAGGGTTATGCCCAGTAAAAAAGCCCCGCTGAAAGTGAGGAAAAAATTGATAAACCGGTGCAGCGGTTTGCGAATGATGAAGAATAAAAGGCTTCCCGCAAGGGTGAGCCCAAACAGCAAAAGAAGGCTTAAGAAAAATTCCATTGGGAAATCTCCTGATTCCTTTAATTAATTTGATTACAAAATTCAGGGCCTGAACCCGGTAAAAGCCAAAGCCAAAAATCCCACGATTTTCCCAATGATAATACCCAGAATAGCCCCGCCAACGATGTCAAAAGGGTAATGAACCCCGACATAGATTTGCGAATAAGAAATCACAAAGGCCCAAAGGTAAGCGACCACAGAAACCCATATGAAACGCCTGCCGAACAAGGAAGCCAGAAAGGCTGAAAAAGCAAAATGGTTAGTGGCATGAGAGGAGGTGAAACTATAACCCGGACCGCAATGAACCAACAGGTTCACTTGAATAGCGGCATCATTGCAGGGTCTCTCCCTTTCTACCAAATGCTTGATAAGGGAACTGCTCATTTGGTCACTAATGAGAATGGTAAGCCCGATAAAAAGCGTGATAACCAAACCCTCCATCTTGTAATTGATCCAAAGAAAAGCTAAAATGAAGACATATAGGGGGACCCAGATGTGTTTATCCCTTAAGATGGGTAGCAACCAATTGAAAAAAGCATTGGTAAACTCATCATTGATAAATTTAAATATCGCCTGGTCCCATTGGAGCACTGTTTCAAGCATGTCCCTGTTTTTCAGCTATGATTATTAATCGTTCGGAATGGCCAGGATCAAAACGGTCAAGGTCATAATTCCCAAAAAGCTTTTGAATGGTAAAATTAGCTTCTTTCAGGTATTCTTCAAAATTTTCCAGCTCCAAAGCTCGGACTTTTTCCTTGAAATGATGGAATCTACCGTGATCATCAACCAAAATTCGTTTTTTCACAAAGCCGTTTTCCGGGTACCTATTGATGTAAAAAGTTACACCATCCCGGTATTGGGTTTCAGTAGGCTTTAGGTTATTCAGGATGTAATGTACATTCATAAAATCCAGCACCAGCAAACCTCCGGGATTTAGGCTTGAGGCCACATTGTTCAGAACCTGCTGATGGGTCTCATCTTCCTCGAAATAACCGAAGCTGGTAAAAAGGTTCAGGATCAGGTCAAATTTTCCGAGTTGAAAGGGTTTTTGCATATCGTGTTTGAAAAAGCGGAGGTTACTTCTCGCTTTATGCTTAGCGGCTTTTATCTGGGCATCAGCAATGTCAAAACCCACCACTTCGTATCCTTGATCCGCCAAATAAGCAGCATGACGACCATTTCCGCAGGCCATATCCAGAATCCTGGAATCAATGGATAACTGCAGGTATTTTAATAGATTACTAAGGAAATATTCGGCCTCACTTTCATCCCTGTCCTGGTAAAGCAAATGGTAATAAGGAGAATCGAACCATTCCTGAAACCAGGGATTGTCAATTTTGCCGGATCCTGTTAACATGCAGCAAAGGTACAAACACGTGTTATAACATAAAACGCTTCCGGGGAAAAGCCTTATTTTCCCTATAGCCTTGATTTAGCACTTACTTGGTATAATGTTTATTTAACTTATTTACCGTTCCTTTTAGCTCAGTCATTGTTTTTTTGATGATTATCCCTAAACTTTTTGGAGAGCCATCCTTAGACCAAATAAACCCAGTAATTTATGGAATGACCCTCGCTCAAAAACAAGCTTTTCATTGCTGTGAAGGGTAACAAGTAAAAAATTTGCCTGAATTTAGCATAAATGTTGCAATTAGTTATCAGCACATTATTTTTGGTCGCTTAACAAAAACGCTTTTATACCCAAAACATCCTGTCATGAAAAGTTTAAAACTATTAATTACTCTATTGATTTTTAGCGCCCTAATTTTTCTCAATACAACCCAAGCCCAATACCATAAAGACTACAAGGCCATGAATTCGGGGGAAATACAATCCCTCCTGCAAAAGGCGAACAACCTTGGGACAGTACTTTATTTAGCGGCACACCCGGATGACGAAAATACCAGTCTAATTGCCTACCTGGCCAATGAAAAAAATGTCCGGACAGGCTATTTATCCTTAAATCGCGGTGACGGGGGCCAAAACCTGATCGGCTCTGAAAAAGGCAAAGCCTTAGGTGTGTTAAGAACCCATGAATTGCTTGGTGCCAGATCAGAAGATAAAGGTTTACAGTTTTTTACCAGGGCTAATGATTTTGGTTTTTCCAAAACCACGGAGGAAACCTTATCCATGTGGGGAAAGCAAAAAGTCCTTTCCGATGTGGTATGGGTTATTCGAAAAGTAAAACCCGATGTGATTATCACGCGCTTCCCGGCTTCAGGATATGAAGGGGCCCATGGTCATCACACTGCTTCAGCGGAATTGGCCCGGAAAGCGTTTAAAGCAGCCGGTAAAAAGGATCGATTTGCCGAACAATTGGATAAGGTAAATCCCTGGCAACCCAAACGGCTATTATTCAATACATCCACTTATTTTTATCGTGGTAAAGAGGAATCGATTGACTCCAATGCCATGATAACCGTTAACATTGGTAAATTCAACCCCTTATTAGGTCATTCATACACGGAGCTGGGCGCATTAAGCAGTAGTCATCATAAAAGTCAAGGCTTTGGAGAAGCACCTGATCGCGGTGGAAAGCTTATTTTTCTGGACCATACCATGGGTGATAAAGCCAATCGGGGGATTCTTGACGGGATAAACACCAACTGGAGCCGATTGAAAAATGGCGGTAAGGTAGGCAAGCATTTGAACAAGGCGCTCAAAAATTACAAACCCTCAACTCCCGAAAAAATCATTCCCCACTTGCTAAAAGCCTTCAAGGCCTTAGACCGGTTGAAAAATGACCATTGGCGTAGCATTAAAAAACACCAAATCAAAAAGTTGATATTGGCAGCCAACGGTTGCTGGTTTGATGCCCGGGCTGAAAGGGATTATGGAGTACCTGGAAGCCAGGTAGAAGTCGAGGCCAAATTCCTTAAAAGAAACAACTATGACTTGACGGTTGAGCAGGTTGAATTTCCTTTTGGGAAGACCCTGAATGTTAACCAGTCAATAAAATCCCTCCAACCTTTTGAAGCCAAGCAAAAAATCACCATACCGAAACGAACCCATTTTACCCATCCCTATTGGCTACGGAAACCCATGATTAGTGAAGGCATGTACCGGGTCGATCAACAATCCCTCATTGGGCTACCCAAGACCCCTACACCCATGAAGGTCACTTACACAATAAGTATAGAAGATGTTACCCTGGAAATTTCCAAACCCGTTCGTTATCGGTGGGAAGACAGGGTTGAAGGGGAACGTTACAAGCCTTTTGAAATAGGGCCTCCGGTCACTTTATCCCTTTCAAGCAACGTCAGGTTATTTCCCAATAAACTTCCAAGGAAGGTCTCATTGACCGTGAAAGCCCATAAAAAGCAAGTTGAAGGAGAAGTAGGCCTGAACTTACCCAAAGGATGGCAAGCAGAGCCTAAAAGCCATTCGGTTAATATAGAAGAAAAAGAAGCCGTGGAAAAACTTCGATTCAAGGTCATTCCACCCGAAAAATCTTCCGAGGGTAATTTAAAGGCTTATTTCAAAAATGAAAATGGCCGTACCGGCCGTGAAATGATCACCATTAATTACGACCATATACCTACCCAAACCCTTTTCCCAAAAGCGAATATGAAGCTGATCCGTGAAAATATTGACAAAAAGGGGAAGGAGATTGGTTACATTATGGGAACAGGGGACGATGTGCCTAAAGCTTTGCGCCAAATGAGCTATGACATCACTATGATCAATGAAGACAATTTTGAAGCCCTTGATTTGAGTCAATTTGACGCCATTGTTATTGGCGTTAGGGCCTACAACACTCAGAAATGGCTCACCTACAAGCATGATGCTTTAATGGATTATGTTAAAAACGGGGGTAACTTGGTTACCCAATACAATAAAAGCCGTAACCTTTTAACAGAAGCAATAGGCCCTTATCCCTTCAAAATATCCGATAAGCGTGTGACTGTGGAAAAAGCGCCGGTAAAATTGCTCAAACCTGAGCATCCTTTGCTTAATAAACCCAATGACATTACCCAGAAAGATTTTGAAGGATGGGTTCAGGAAAGGGGCCTGTATTTTCCGGGTAAGTGGAATGAAAAATACACGCCCCTTTTAAGCAGCCGCGACCCCGGTGAGGACCCTTTAAAAGGCGGATTGCTATTTACAGAACATGGAGATGGCGCATTCATATACACCGGTTATGCTTTCTTCAGGCAATTACCTGCCGGCATTCCGGGAGCTTATAAACTTTTCAGCAATATGGTTTCCTATGGCCACTGAGCAAGAACGAACCGACCAGGTCAAAAAAGAATATGACGCTTACGACAGGCGATCTGTTGAAAAAGAGGTGGAAAATCCCCCCCTTTTTAAAAGCTGGAATAACCTCTATGCTTTTGTTTTAGGTTTTTTTGGCTTATTAATCCTATTGTTTTACCTGTTTACAAAATGGTTTGAATGACCACACCGGACTGGATTGTTTTATTCACCACCCTGCTTATTATTGTGACATACGGGATCTGGAAAACCCGTGGCACAAAAAATATAGAAGGCTTTCTCCTGGGGAACAAATCCATGAACTGGTGGACTATCGGGCTATCCGTTATGGCCACCCAGGCCAGTGCCATTACTTTTCTTTCTACACCCGGTCAGGGTTTTGAAGAGGGGATGGGATTTGTCCAATTTTACTTTGGTTTACCCATAGCCATGGTTATTATTTCCGTAGTGTTCATCCCACTCTATTATAAGCTCAAAGTTTATACCGCCTACGAATACCTGGAAAATCGCTTTGACCTCAAATTAAGGATCCTTACTTCCGGCCTTTTCCTTATTCAGCGTGGCTTAGCAGCAGGATTAACCATTTATGCGCCGGCCATCATCCTTTCCCACATCCTGGATATTGGCCTAACCACCACCATCCTTATCATTGGCGGTCTGGTTATTCTTTATACGGTTTCTGGCGGAACAAAGGCTGTAAGCCAAACCCATAAACAGCAAATGTTCGTGATCTTCCTGGGTATGTTCATTGCCTTCGGGGTATTGATCTATTACCTGGGAGAATACCTTTCCTTCGGAAGTACCCTGCAGGTAGCCGGGAAATTGGATAAATTAGAAGTGGTAGACCTTTCCTTCGATATGAATTCCCGCTACAACATCTGGGCCGGCATTTTAGGAGGGCTTTTTCTGCAACTTTCCTATTTTGGTACGGACCAATCACAGGTGCAAAGGTATCTATCCGGCCAAAACATTAAGCAAAGCCGGATGGGCTTAATGTTCAATGCATTGCTCAAAGTCCCTATGCAGTTTTTTATTCTGCTGGTAGGGGTTTTGGTTTTTATGTTCTACCAATTCAATCAACCCCCGGTTTATTTCAATAAGGCTTCGGTAGAAAAAGTAAAGGAATCGGAATACAAAGATGAGTTGGCTAATTTAAAATCCGCTCACCAAAAAAACTTTAAGGAAAAAAAGCAAAAGGTCCTGGACTTGGCATCATCCCTTAAAAACGGGGCAGATCAGTCTAAGGTGGTCAAACAAAAAGAAGCGGTAAAGAAACATTTGGCCAGGAATGAGGAAATAGAAAAAAAGGTTGCCGGTCTGATCAAAAAAGCCGAACCTGGCGCTAAGACTGAAAACATGGATTATGTGTTCCTGAATTGGGTGATCAATAACCTTCCTACCGGAATTGTCGGCTTATTATTGGCTGTAATTTTTTCAGCTGCCATGTCTTCTACTGCAGCGGAACTGAATGCGCTGGCTTCCACATCTACGGTGGATATTTACAGGCGAAACCTTCAGGGGGAAAAAAGTGAACGGCATTTTTTAAGGGCCTCCCGCGTTTTTACTATTGTTTTCGGAATTTTGGCCATAACGTTCGCCCTGATGGCTTCCTTATTCGAAAACCTGATAGAGGCGATTAACATATTGGGTTCCCTGTTTTACGGAACCATTCTGGGTATTTTCCTGGCGGCCTTTTTCATCAAAAAACTCAAGGCCAATGCTGTATTCGTAGCTGCTTTTATAGCCGAATTATTGGTCCTTGTTCTGTACTATTTCACCGATATTGGCTACCTCTGGTTTAATTTCATTGGATGTGCAACGGTTTTACTGGCAGGTTATCTAATCCAGATTACCCGAGACAATGCTTAAAGAAAGGCTTAGATTGAACCCATTTTACCAAAAAAGGTAAACCGCTGATCATCTCTAATTATCGTTTGAGGGCCTGAATCGAGCTATTTTTTTGGAAAGACCCGGGAAAACAGGTATTACTTACCCCTCCCCTGGAAAATAATGAGGAAGGTATAGAAAAGGATTTTCAAATCCATAGCCAGGGACATGTTTTCAATGTACAGGATATCGAATTTAAGACGTTCCACCATTTCATCCACATTTTCTGCGTAACCAAATTTAACTTGCCCCCAGGAAGTGATACCCGGTTTAACCCGGAGCAAATGTTTATAGTGCGGAGCAACTTCCATAATCTGGTCAATGTAATATTGGCGTTCCGGCCGGGGTCCGACCAAAGCCATATCCCCTTTCAAAACATTGTAAAACTGCGGTAATTCATCCAGGCGGTATTTGCGAAGAAAACGACCAAATGGTGTGACCCTTGGATCATCTTCACTGGAAAGCTGAGGGCCGTTTTTCTCTGCATCTTTGCGCATGGTACGAAATTTATAAATATAAAACGGTTGATCATGCTGGCCAACCCGCTCTTGCTTGAAAAATATGGGCCCCTTTGAGGTCAACTTTATGCCAATAATGACAAATAAGAAAAGGGGTAAAGCCAGAATCAGTAACAGGAAAGAAACCACCACATCCAATATCCGCTTAATATTCCGCTGCCATTGGGGCATGATCCACGGTGTAATCTCGATCAGGGCTGTCCCGAAAATGTAATTCATCTTAACCATGCCCGTGATAATGTCGTACATATCCGGGATTACCTTAATAACCACATTTTGGTCCTCTAAAAGGGAAACGATTTTTTTGATGCGGTCATGCTCCGAACTTTCCAGGGCAATAATCACCTCATCCACGTGGTTTTCTTTGATCACATCCGGTAATTCGTCATAACACCCTAAATTGGGCATATAAGGGTTCAACTTATCCGGGGAATTGTCTTCAATATTTAAAAAGCCTACAAAGTTGTAACCTTGTGAATACGGTTCATTTTCCAACTCTTTATAAAGATCCACGGCTTTGTCATTACTACCCACCATGATGGTATTAAAACCAATTTCCCGGTTCTTCAGCCTGTTTTTCAACCTGGTTAGGTGGATAAACCTCACCGTGTATAACACAATAAATTGGGAAAGGAATAAAGTAAGAAAAGTATACCGGTAAGTTTGGTAGGAAGGGACCCAATCATCCAGGAGCAATACAAAAAATAAAATGATTGTGCCGATAAAGGTGACGACCAGGGTTTTAATCAACTCATTCATCCGGGATTTCCGGTAAATATGCCTGTATGTGCCTAAAATTCCGTATATGCCCACCCAGAATAAGGGAACAAAAACAATCCCTAAATAAAAATTGTAATCAAAGCTGATCGGGATGTCATAGCCCAAAGCCTCCGGCTCAATAAAAGCTTTGCGGTAAATAAAAAAGGAGCACCATACAACAGCAGAGGCCAGAAAATCTCCGACAAAGTATTTTATTCGTTCTTTTTTTCTGTTTAATCGGTTAATCATGAATTAGTTTCAAATTGTCCATGTAAAAAGTGGCCTTTCCGCTATTCCTTTTCTCTTTACCAAAAAAGAGGCGAAAATCGTATTTGCGCGGGAAATTTTGTACATTCCGCTTCAGGTTAATGTAGATTTTTTTCCATTTGCCGTTGGTTTCGTTTAAAATGAGCTTACTCCTTTTTACCTCATTCTTTCCTGTGGCCGGGTCAGCAATCAACCCCATTTTCACCTCGATATCGGTTTTGAAGTTAAGTTCAAGGTAAATAGATGCATCTCGCGGTAAATCCGTTGCATTTTTTTTCAAAACCTCAAAAAAACGGGTATTGCCATTATCATTAAAAGGCACTTTTAATGAGCCATTGCCATCAAATACCTCATTAGGGTCCTGGGTAATTTTAAAATCTACGTTGGCTTCCGGATTATTTTCAATGGACAAATTACCCGGATCATCAAAATTTTCCACCCATGCATAATTAATTTTGTCCGCATACTCAGCCTGAAGGGTACCAAGGGAATCTGTTTCATTCGCTTCCAGGTACAAACTGGTATCAATAGGTTTATAAAAAGGATACTGGCCCCTTGTATTGGAAATGCCATTGTTTAATATCCCGGCTCGTATAAATACTTCTTGTTCCTCTTTTTTTAGCACTGGAATGGTTGCAGGCAATTCAAATACGCCAACGAAGTCATTTCCTACCTGAACCCAGGCATCTACGATTTTATGAGAGGCATTGTCAATAGCTCTGTTTGGCGCATTCTTTACAGTTATGGAATCAATATGGATATATGCAGGGACCTCCTCTTCAGGATTTATGATATCACATTGGGGCAATAGCCCTGCACTTAACACCAAAAAAAGACCAAAAATTTTTGCGCGAACCGGCATATTAAGCATCCACTTTTACCGCATTTACTTTATCCAGAATTTTGTGGGCCAACATAAGGGCTTCATACCCTTCTTCGACAGTTACAGGAGGAGGACAATCGGATTGAATGGCCTTTGCAAAACCTTCCAGCTCCATCTGGATGGAATTGACTTCAGGGGATTCCGGAGATTCATAGCTTATAACCTTGGAAGCCCTTCCGGTCCCGGTATCAAATTCCATGTAGTATTGATCTTCGCTTATGTCCTCTTTGTCACGCATCTTAAAGATGTTTGCTTGCTTTTTCTGGAAATCAACCGTCACGTAAGCCGATTTCTGAAAAATCCGCATTTTCCTTTCTTTTTTCAGTGAAATACGGCTGGCGGTCAAGTTGGCTACTGCGCCATTGTGAAATTCAATGCGGGCTGAAGCAATATCAGGTGTTTCACTGACAACATCCACTCCACTGGCTGAAATGTATTTGACCGGAGATTTCAGCAGGCTTAAAACAATATCCAGGTCGTGGATCATCAAATCCAAAACGACAGAAACATCAGTTCCTCTGGGCTGGAACTTAGCCAGCCGGTGTGATTCAATAAATACCGGTTCCAGGTTATAATCAACCGCTGATAAATACCCCGGATTGAAACGTTCCACATGACCTACCTGTGCTTTAACCCCTGCCTCCTGAACCAATTTCATTAAAGATTCGGCTTCCTTGGCCGTATTTGTCATTGGTTTTTCTATAAAAACATGCTTTCCTAAACGGATCGCCTCTTCAGCACATTCATAATGCGATAGCGTGGAGGTCACTATATCGACTGCATCAACATCATTCAATAATGTGGCTATATCATTATAGGCAGTGATTTCGAATTCCTTTTTTACATAATCCGATTTGGCTTTATCCGGATCGTAAAACCCGATTAATTCAAAGCCTGAGACTTGTTTTAACAACTTCAGGTGGATCTGGCCCAAATGACCAGCACCTAATACACCAATTCGAATCATAATAACAACCCCTTTCGAAAAGGAAATTTTAAAATTTGTTCTAAAAGATGGCTTTTTTCCTTATTGAGATTCTCCAAACGGCATTCCCCCAACCTTAAAAGCCTATTAAGCAAGCATTAACTTTTCGTTAAGGTTATTTTAATTAACATTCAAAGGTACTCATTATAGGAAAAAACCAAAAGAAAGCCTTTAAGGGTCCGCAATAAAATAACTTTAACAAAACCTACGGATCCCCTTAACCCATGAAAGCAGTAATAAAAATGCAATGGTAAAATTTATTCAATGCCACGCTTTAAAACAAGACCCGGAAACTTTAGGCCCGGAGAACCTGATATGGGTAAAAGGATTCGGTTTTCCTGAATTCAAAGGGTATTAAAAGATCAGCACTAAGCTATGGGCTATCATTGGCCAGGTTCTTAAGAATCTCGTAATTCCGGTCATTTAAGCCGTCAATGGCTTCCAGAACCTCCAGCATGACTTGTTTTTCAGGTTCCGTGATAAAAGGTTTCTCAGGGTCAGGCTCAATGAAATAGCTTAGGAAGCCTCTGAAGACATCAAAAAAATTATGGAAATTACTAAAAATCCAGTTGTTCCTTTGGCTTTCCGAACTTACCCTGGCAGCAGAAAGCATAAGGTCAAGGACATCATTGGATAAATCATAGCCCTTTTTGTTTTTTTGCTTGAGGGCTTCCAGAAAAATCTCCTTAACCCTTTCCGTATTTTTGGTGACAAAATCCAGCTCTTTTTCTAACGCTTGTTCATCCAGGTTTTTGGCTTTGGCCTCTTCTTTCGCTTCATGCCTGATGTAGCCCTCCTCAAACCAATCAATCTTACCATCTGCCTCTATGACCAAAATAGAAGGAAATAAATAAACCAATTCTTCAAATAACTGGTAATTGATTTTGGGATTTTGCCTTAATTCCCGGTAACGCCTGATTTGTTCCTCCATAACAATAGCTTTTGAAATGATTTGGGCTTTATTGCCCGCAAATTTCCCAATTTCCCAATGAAAATTTTCTACCCCTTCTTCTTTTATTTAACCCAATCGAACAATTTGAATGGTATATTTTTTGTCTTAGAAGGTTTTCGCCAACGTTATAAAGTGTCAATAATGCCGCGCTATTGCTCCAAGAGTCATTTTAAAATCTTTCTTTCTTTATTCCTTGGTATTTTGTATTTGCATCCGTTCACGGTTTCAGGCCAATCCCAGGGAACCATTCAGGGTAAAATTACCAAGCGCAAAAATCAAGATCCGCTTGAATACGTGAACATCATACTGAAAAAAAAGGGGGAATCCGGAAACCTTAGCGGGACAACCACCAACGGCAAAGGACGGTTCAAATTGCAAAACGTTGATTTCGGGACCTATAAAATCGCCTTATCCCATGTAGGCTTTCAGGATAAAGCCATTAAAGGTTTAACGTTAAGCTCGGAAAATCCCCGGATCAATTTGGATACCCTAACCATGCAGGAAAGTCCCAAAAATTTGGATGCCGTTACGTTTGAGGAAGAAAGAGATTTTCTCACCCAAACACCAGAAGGAATAACCGTTAATCCGGACAAAAACATTACGCAAACCGGTGGAAGTGCCTTAGACATTCTGAAAAATACACCAACCGTTAATGTCACATTTGATGGTGCGGTAAAAATGCGAGGATCCGAAGCAGGTGCTATCCAGATCTTAATCAATGGCAGGCAATCTGCTTTAAGCAATAACCTGAACCAAATTCCTGCAAGTGCCATCGAATCCATTGAAGTAATCCACAATCCCGGCGCAAAATACAGGGCCGAAGGAAAAGGTGGGGTCATCAACATTGTGTTAAAAAAACCCAACAAAAAAGGGACAAACGGTAAAGTGCAATTGTCGGCAGGAAGAGATAACCGCTATAACACCTCGCTACAACTTAACCATGGCACCGATAATTTTAACCATTTCCTAAACTTCAATAGAAGAAATAGCCGTGATTTTCAAGATTTTCTTTCTGAAAGGGAAGTTTTGAATGAAGAAAATCCGAATAAAGCTTTTATTCAGGAAGGCCAAGAAAATGAAAAGGAAATCACCAATACCATAAGGGGCGGTACCCAGTATTATTGGAATTTTTTCAATGAATTGGGTATAGATTTATTGTACGAAAATGAAGACTCGGATAACCGATCAGTAATGGAAAACCGGAAAAGGGAGACAGGGGAAAGTTTGGCGGAACCCAACCTGCTTAGCCAAAAGAAACAGATCACAGAGACCACGGAATCCGGTTATACCTTAGAACCCACGATTTATTACAAAAGAAAATTTGCTGAGCAGAAACAATCCTTCAAAACTTCATTAAAATACAGCTATGACTTGCAAGATGAAGAGCAAATGACTGAGAAACGGCCTTTGTTAAACCCCAATGGCAACCCTTTTGCCATCCGTGAAAACAATCAAATCACAAAGGAGACACGCCATTTGGGCATTTTCAGGGCAGATTATACCGATCCGGTTTTTGATTCCGGTAAGATCGAAGCAGGCATAAGAGGTCAAGTGCGCCAATTGAACAGCGATTATGATTACCTGACCTTTGACCGGAAAAATACGGAGTGGAATAACCTGGACTATATCAGCAATGATTTCACTTATGATGAGCAAATTTATGCTGCCTATTTTCAATACACCCATCAATGGAATGACTGGACATTCATGGGCGGTATCCGGGCGGAGCAAACTTTCATTGAAACGGCTTTGGCCCAGGCAGACAGCCAAAGCAGCAAAGCGTACCTGAACTTCTTCCCAAGCGGGCGGATTCAATACCAATTTAATAAGGACCACTCCCTTACTTTAAGTTATACCAAAAGAATTGACCGCCCCTCCGCCTGGCGCCTAAACCCTTTCCCGGATTTAAGGGATTCCATTAGTATTTTTGTGGGTAATCCGGATATTGACCCTGAATACATCCATTCCCTTGAATTAACCCATAATAAAAAATGGGAAACCGTAAATCTGAGCTCAACGGTTTTTTACAGAAAGCGCAATGGTGTGGTGGATTACCTCACCCAGATAAGGGGCGGTATTCCCTACATTCGTCCTCAAAACCTGGCCTCGGGCGAAACTTACGGTTTCGAGCTAAACAGTAATTTTCAGTTAACGAAATCCTGGAATTTAAACATCAACGGTTCCATTTACAAAAGCCGGTTAGAAGGAAAAATTGATGAGGATTTATTTGAAGGAAGTGAAGCCGCCGGTAAATCCATAAGCAATGAAGCCATCACTTGGCGGTCAAAAATGTCGACCACCTTCAAGCTCCCCTGGGACATTAAACTTCAATTGACTGCTAATTACAACGGTCCGGAAGTAGAAGCCCTGGAAAGGGAAAAGCCTCAATATTACTTCAATGCCGGGCTTCAAAAACCCATCTTTGACGGAAAAGGGAACATAGGGGTAAATGTGAAGGACTTTCTGGATACGCGTAGAATGAAGGAGATCGGTGGTACAGAAAACTTTAATGAACTCAGGTTAAGGGAAAGGCAATCCCGGGTTTTCATGGTTAGTTTTGATTATGAAATTTAACCCCGCTGTGTAAATGCTTTCCACTTAAAGGGGCTTGATAAACCAGCCTGGAAAATTTTTACCCAAAACCGTCAGGGGTTCCGCATTTCGAAAGAAGCCTTCTGTACTAAATGACAAATCGCCATATCACTTTCCCCAGGATCGTTAATTTCTCGTTGCGCCAATCCGAATGCTTAGTATTAAAATTTTGATTGACAATGAAGTAAAAGTTGGTTCCGATTTTCGGGATCCACTCCAGGCGAAAATTCAGATTAGCCAACTCATCACGGTCATTCCACTGGGTATAAAGGGAGCCGAATAAATCAGGGTTGATGGCATATTTTAACCGGGCTCCTATTAAATCGGTATCGAAATAGCCCTCCGGCAAATAAACCCAGTTCTTTTCATAATCAGCCACCACGTCCAGGTGTTTATTAGCCCGCCACCTCAGGGAATAAGCACTTTCTATTGACCGGCCTCCGAAAAAACCACCCCAGCTCACATCGGCTTTGCCCGAGATAGTCCTTCCGGGAAAAGTTGAGAAATCGATGTTGTAGCGTGTTTCCCAATAAGTACCTTCGGGTACACCAATGCCTTCCCGGAAATTAAAACGTTTCCGCACGCCTTCTCCGGACCTGTTTATGGAAAAACCAAAAGATTCTCCGCTCCTGGTATCAAAACCCAGGGGTTGAATATTCCATGAAAAGGTTTGCAGTTCCCCGGAACCATGAAAATAATCGTAAGTGATGGTGAACGGAATAAACCTGAACTGCTGTATCCAAGCGGTTAACCCTCCCGGACGGGGTTTTATCCGCATTGTACCAAACGCTTCTCTAAAATCAGGCCTTCTGCGTAAACCAACTTCAGGCTGGAATTCTTCCGGTGCACTCTGGTAAGAGGCGAAGACCGTAAGCTTGTCATTAGGGTATTGGAATGAAAACCGGTAAGCATTGGCATCCGGTTTGTATTTTTCCCCGCTGTTTCGGGTATGGACCAAAGCACCGGTAACATTCAGGTTTTTCCCTTTCAGAAATCGCGAAGTTCGGTATTGGCCATTAATCCCCGTGGTTGTATGCCAACCTCCCTCATCAAATTTGTTTATGGTCATCGCACCAACAGTAGATTGACGTAGCACATTTTGGCGCCAGTTTGCCACTGTGTAGTTAGTGGAAGACGCCAATTGGTCATAATTGCCCGTTTGAAGGGACATAAATCCAAGGGTCGTATTCCGGACCTTCCCCAAAACACGGGTTCCGGCCAGGATGGGTATCTTTTTTCGATCTTTGGTCAACCCTATACGCCTGGAATAAAAGGGTTCAATACGGTTACCGCCAAAACCCATGCTGAAATAGTCTTTGCCCTCCAGGAAAAAAGAACGTTTTTCAGGGAACCTTAAGGGAAACCGGGTTAATTCGATCTTCTGCGGGTCCGCCTCCACTTGGGCAAAATCTGTATTAACGGTCAGTTGCGCTTTAACGGTAGGTGTGATCAAATAATTGACATTACCCCCCAAATTAAAACGGCTTTCTTCATCGCCTTGATTGGTTTGGCCCCCACCCAATCCATAAGGCTTAACCTCCACAAAATCCTTATCCAGTAATTTGTCAAGCCCCAACAATTTACCGGCCTGGTTGACCTGGTTAAGGCTGTAATCCCGTGACCAGCCTTGCCATAAAACTTTTTCCCGTTTTCTCCGGATATTTCTTTCGAAATTTATGCCCCAGATCTGCTTTTTTCTTCCGGCATCATACTTAAGCGTGGTAAAAGGAATTTTGATTTCCGCAAACCAGCCTTTATCGGTTATCTGGGTTTCCACGTCCCAAACGCCGTCCCAACTGATATTGACATTATTCCCATTGTTCAATACCTGACCATCACGCCTTGCCCCGTTTGGATTGGTTATAAAAAGAAAGCCGTTCCGGTTGTCGTTATACGTATCCAGGATGATTTTAAAATTGTCATCATCGGAACTGGTGAAATCCCGTCTTAGGTCCTTGGCAATAATTCGGGAGGGATTATTGTCAAAACAACGTACGCCCACATAAAGGTTTTTGGTGGTATATACCACTGACACCCGGGTTTTTTCGGTCGCGGGCTCTCCCTCATTCAGTTCTTTTTGGGTAAAATGGCTTATCTTAGGGGCCTGCTGCCAGGCATTCTCATCCAACTTCCCATCAAGGTTAAGTTTTTCTTTACTATATTGGGCAGCCAAGCTGTTACTTCCCTTTTGAGGTTCCTGACAAAAAATAACCAAAGGAAATAAGAGGAATAAGAATAAAAACCTAATAATTCGCTTCATGACGGAAAATCCGATTGTCTTTAAACCATTATGGTTGTCTAAAAATGGCGACAAATATAGGGTTTATCGTAGGCTCATCAATTTTAAAGGTACCCCTTTCCTGCCCTGATGATCCATCAAAATCCAGCCCCTCCGTCCAAAAACTAAAACACTCAGTATTGAATAGGGGGCTGATTCGAATATTTTATTAGAATCTCCTCTTAATAAAGCACCGTCAGGAGCTTAAGCCCATTCATACATCTTAGCTAATTCATTTTACTGAAGTACTTCTATCTAATAACTTTCCAAAATCATAGCTTAGTACATTCCCTTTTTTATCATCAATTATGGGTTGAAAAACCAAGGTGTGC
>CAZJWK010000003.1:72177-73562 GCA_964549595.1 uncultured Sphingobacteriales bacterium
TGCCCTGACACTCGTGGCACACCTGAGTAAATGATTAAATTGATAAGGTGAAAAATAAATTATGGAAACCTTAAGGGTGGAGTGTGGAAAACTCAAACAACAAGGCAGCAGCTCAGCCGAAGCCGCCAACAACTTTGACGACCAAACAGGGGGCTTAAAAAATGCTGGATAGGAGACTCCTCAGGAACAGTTTCAAACCAATCCCCTTGGATATCAATCTTCATTCAGTTTAATACTACTAAAGTATATGAAATGGTTATAAAAAAGGACAACAGATTTAAAATTTTCTTCAGATATGCGTTCGTCAGTCCCATGGATGCGGTTTAATTCAAAAGCATTTAACCGAATGGGAGAAAACCTAAAGATATTTTTAGCCACCACATGGTAATGCCTTGCGTCAGTAGCCCCAAGCACCAATGTAGGAGCCGTAATGGCTTCGGGGAAGACAGCCTTAATGGTTTGCTGCAGAACCTTAAAACCTTCATTTTCGGTATCAGCAACAGGCGTAGGCTCATTAAGCAGACCGGCATTGGCGATTTGAATCCGGGCATTGCCTATTAGCTGTTTTAAATGCCTGTGGATGACCTGGTCATCATCCCCGGGGAGTAAGCGGGCATTGATATTGACATTAGCCTTCCCGGGAAGGGTATTGGCTTTTTCTCCGCCCTGTACCATGGTTGGAGCAAGGGTGGTACGGATGCTGGCGTTGGCAGGACCGGTTTGCTCAAAATTTTTAACCAGGAGGGGCTTGAACAACCACTGATTAGCCATCACCAAACGCTGCGTCCATTTGCTATAAGGCGCTATAGCCCTGAAAAATTGTTGGACAGGCCTTGTTATCCGGGAAGGCATAGGTTTATCTTCCAACCTGGCCAAAACTTTGGAAACGTCACCAATGGCAGTACTTTTACCCGGCATGGAAGCATGACCTCCCTCCTGCTCACTCGTAAGGGTTATATTCAAACTTCCTTTTTCGGCCAATCCGATTAAAGCCACTGGTTTTGAGACGCCGGGTACCAGGTTTTCAGTAACTGCCATGCCCTCATCCAATACAAATTCCGGTTTGACATTCTTGGCTTTTAACCTTTCGGCTATTTGGGCAGCCCCCTTTTCACCGCCGGTTTCTTCATCAAAGCCAAATGCCAAATAGATGTCCCTTTTGGGTTGATAACCTTTATTCAGCAGGTATTCCACAGCCTCTAAAATACCAACCACACTTACTTTATCATCCAGGGCTCCCCTACCCCAGATATACCCTTCTTCACGTTTTCCGCTAAATGGCCCGTATCGCCAATCCGATTCCGAACCGGGCGGGACCACATCATAATGGGCCAGGAGCACAATGGGCGAATCTTCAGGGCTGGCACTTTCCCAGCAATAAAGTA
>CAZJWK010000004.1:0-71222 GCA_964549595.1 uncultured Sphingobacteriales bacterium
CTCAACTTAAATAGGTATTTTATTATTAGATCAAAACTTCTCAAAAACATTTCCACAAAATTCATTTTAGAACCTTGAACAATTCAGGGAATGTTCAACCTTAAGTTGTTAAGCTTTCGCTCCGGTTTATTCGCATCCGATCTGGTAGGTTTAGAAGTATTTTATATGAGTTTCTAAGCTGCTTCATCCTCAAAAATACCCGAAATTTAACTAATGAAGATCAATGGCAGGATGTAATCCTTGTATTTGCGGGCATCTACTTCCCCCCGAATCACGCAGGCAGCTTCCCAAAGCCAATTGCCAAAGTTTTAAGTTGAGTTTGGTTATGTTTCTGTTTAATTCTTGACTTTAAGAATAATTCAATTTTTAAATGAATGATTCTTCATGGGAATTCTATAACCGGGTTAGCTCTGTCGATTTGCCAGGACGGTTAGATAAGATTGATAATAGGGTAAGCCCCATCAATATTGGGCTTCAAAACCTCCAAACCGCAATCTCTGAGTTTAAAAAAGAAATTAAAGAATCAGTAAATGAGAAATTTCAAACCATTCGAGATGAACAAGCCAAAATCCAGGAGCAACAAAGTAAACAACAAAAGGGTGTGGGGTCTTGTAGGTATAGGGGGAATAATAGTAATTCTTGAAGTACTTAGTTTGATACTTTAGCTTATTTCTTTTTTTGCCTTGCTTTTTGCATTTTTTCAATAGCGCTCAAATCTCCATTATATTTATCATCCCGAGGATTAACTTTTAACCAATCCATAATTGCTTCTTTTGAAAAGAAAAGCCGTCCTCTTGTTTTGTAGTGAGGAATTTCCCTTCTACTTACCAAAGTATAAATGGTAGTCTTTGAGAGGTTCAGGTAATTAGCTACTCCATGCACAGTAAAAACTTCCTCTCTTTCCTCTACTTGCTTCGGTAAGTCTTTAATCTGTTCTTCAATCCTTTCTAACCTTGTTAAAATTTCAGCTACGGCTTCCGGTAAGTCATCAAATTTGGGATTTGATTTGTCCATGGTTAAAGACTTTTGATGTTTTCAACTAAGCTAAACGTTAAAAAGATGAAAAGAAGGTTGCAAAGTCTGTTATAAAGGGAGGTAGAATTAATTGACTTCTTCAGAAGCAAGTGCAAACCATCGTGCAAACGGCATAAAAAAAGGTTTCAACCCGGAAGGCTGAAACCCTTTTGTGTGGCGAAGCGGTCCGGACGGGACTCGAACCCGCGGCCTCCTGCGTGACAGGCAGGCATTCTAACCATCTGAACTACCGGACCTTTCTAATTAATTCCTTTTAAAATTTATCCTTCCAACCTCCGCTCAATGCGAGGTGCAAAGGTAATAACCCTTACGCCTTTTATCCAAATCATCCTTCGAAAAATTTTCAATTATTTAAGAACATTTTTCCAATCCTTTCATTTCAATAAAAAAAACCATAGTAGAAAAATTTAAAACATCACTGAATTAGGTGCCAAATTTTGACTCTAAAAGGATTAGATTATGAATAGGTTTTCATACAACGATATAATGGCAATGCCGAAGGAGGCCCGTTTGAAATTCATCAATTCCATACCGGGCTTTAAGGCTGCCAATTTAATCGGGACTTTTGATACTCAGAATAAGTACAACCTGGCTGTTTTTTCTTCCGTAATCCATTTGGGTTCCAATCCGCCTTATTTGGGTTTTATTACCCGTCCTGAAACGGTTCCCCGGCATACCCTCGAAAACATTTTAGAAACCCGGTATTACACAATTAATCACATCAATACTGATTTTTACCCTCAGGCTCACCAAACTTCTGCGAAATACAACCGACATGAATCTGAATTTGAAAGGGTAGGTTTAACACCACAGAAAATGACCAGTAACTCAGCACCCTACGTTCAGGAGGCTAAAGTGAAAATAGGAATGGAGTATGTGGAGCATCACCATATCACAGCCAACGATACGGTATTAGTGGTTGGTCAGGTAATGGAGGTTTTGATTCACGAATCGATCATAAAGGAGGATCATACGATTGATTTAGAGAAAGCCGGTACCGTTGCCATCAGTGGTATAGAAAGTTATCACCAAGCATTTTTACTTGAGCAGTTAGGATACGCTCAACCCGGAGACCCCTTGGAAAATCCGAAACAAAGGAGCAATGAGTGACAAGATCATCTTATGGTATCGCAATGACCTAAGGGTTCATGACCACCAGGGATGGCAAATGGCAGCGCATGCCGATTGGGTTTTACCAGTATTTGTAATAGATGAGCGATTGTTCAGAACGTTGGAATTGGGTTTTGCCAAAACAGGTGCTTTACGAGCCCAGTTTCTGGTGGAAACCTTAGCTGATTTAAGAAAACAGCTTCAAAATAAAGGCACCGACCTGAAGGTGGCTTTTGGCAATCCGGCAAGCATAATTGCTGACACTGCCTATGAACACAATGCAACAAAGATCATTGCCCAAAAAGAAGATACACAGGAGGAAGTTGATGCCGAGCATCAGTTGGCAAAGAAAACCAATGTGCCTGTGGATTACCATTATGGACTAACCCTTGTTCACCCCGATGATATTCCTTTTGAAAGCCATGAAGTACCCGAAGTTTTCACCCAATTCCGGAAGAAAACGGAAAAATATTCATCAATTCGCAATGAGATTCCCGAAATGCATAACTATCCGCCTTTCCCGGATGGTGTCCAAAAAGGTAAAATTCCAGGTGTAAAAGACCTGGGCTTAACACCCGAAACAATTGACAAACGAGCCGTGATAGCTTTCACAGGTGGAGAGTCCGAGGGTTTACAGCGCTTGAATGAATATTTCTGGCAAAAAGATCAACTAAAGCACTACAAATTCACCCGCAATGGATTAATCGGTGCTGATTACTCGTCCAAGCTCTCTGCTTGGCTGAGCAATGGCTCCCTTTCACCCAGGAAAATTTACTGGCAAGTTAAAGAATACGAAGCAGAAAGGAAGAAAAATATCTCTACCTACTGGTTGGTTTTTGAATTGCTCTGGCGGGATTTCTTTCGCCACATAGCCCGGAAACACGGTAATAAAATCTTCCAAAAGGAAGGGATACAAGGAAAGGATCGTCACTGGAGCAATGACCCCGAAAAATTCAGAATGTGGCAAGCGGGAAATACCGGTCAGGATTTTGTGGATGCGAACATGCGGGAATTACTCCTGACAGGCTACATGAGTAACCGTGGCCGTCAAAATGTGGTTAGTTACCTCGTCAATGAACTGGACTGCGATTGGCGATGGGGTGCCGCTTGGTTTGAGAACCGCCTGATAGATTACGATGTTTGCAGCAATTGGGGCAATTGGATGTATAACTCGGCTGTAGGTAACGACCCCCGAAACCGCCGATTCAACGTAGCCATGCAAGCCGAAAAATATGACCAGAATCGCGAGTTCCGTCAATTATGGCTGGACAATTAAATTAAGGTGACGAGTAATAACACCATTTCATTGATTTAAAATCGTATAATATCGCCATTATTTCCAGGTTCAATCTCCAATGAAAAACTTCCCGCTTAAAAGAGAACGGTTTTTTAATTTATTGAATTTATTTTGATGGTAGGTTTAACCTGTTTCTTATGCAAAACAAAAAAATTCAATTCCAAGACCTTGGCCGGGTTGGTTATCAAGAAGCCTGGGAGTACCAGGAAAAGCTCTTTAAGCAAATTCATGATTTAAAGGTTTCCAACCGGAATTTAGCCGAAGATGAGAAGCAGGAAACACCGAATTATCTGATTTTCTGCGAACACCCCCATGTTTACACGCTGGGCAAAAGCGGGGATTTCAATAACCTGCTCATCGGGGAAGAAAAAATGGAAGCCGAAGAGATTGAATTCGTTAAAACAAATCGGGGTGGGGACATAACCTACCATGGTCCGGGGCAAATAGTAGGATATCCGGTATTGGACCTGGATAATTTTTTCACTGATATCCACAAATACATGCGGCTTTTGGAAGAAACCATTATTAAAACCTTACAACATTACAATATCAGGGCTGAGCGAAGCAACCAATATACCGGAGTATGGCTGGATGTGGAGAACCCTGCCAAAGGCCGTAAAATCTGTGCCCAGGGCGTGAAATGCTCAAGGTGGATCACTATGCACGGATGGGCGCTAAATGTCAATACCAGTCTCTCTTATTTCGATCACATCGTACCTTGTGGAATCCAGGACAAGGCAGTAACTTCTATGGAAAAGGAATTAGGGCAAAAAATCGAACCAGAACCAGTCAAAGAATATTTGAAAAATTATTTTGAACGATTATTCGAGGCGGAATTAGCCACAGACTTGCCACACTATTCCAACACGACCTAATTTGTTGATAAGCAAAAAGAAAATTGATAACTTTGAGGAGTTGACACTGTTAAGATTAAACCTTTCTCTGAAACCATAGCCCCTCTATGTTAAATCAGGTTCAGCTTGAAAGGGTAATGGTACTGGATATTGAAACGGTACCAATAACCCAAAACTACCAAGAGCTTTCCGAGGAAATGCAATCCTTATGGGAGGAAAAAGCCCAACGATTACAATTCAGGGAGCATGATAAAACGCCGGAAGCCCTTTACGAAAAAGCCGGAATATTTGCTGAATTTGGTAAAGTAGTTTGCATTTCTTCAGGTATTTTTAAGAAAGCAGAAATGCCCGGAAGGGAGCATCCTTTTCAATTCCGGGTCAAATCGTTTTATGGTACTGATGAAAGAAAAATCCTACTAAATTTTATCCAGTTACTCAATCAATTTTTTGATATCAAAAAGCACTTTTTATGCGCCCATAATGGTCAGGAGTTTGACTTCCCCTACTTGGCAAGGCGGATTTTAATAAACGGATTCGAGCTACCCAAAATGCTGGATATTGCGGGTAAAAAGCCCTGGGAAACCAACCACTTGATTGACACCATGCAACTTTGGAAATTCGGGGATTACAAACATTTCACCTCACTCCCCCTTTTAACTAAAATTTTCAATATTCCTACCCCCAAAGAAGATATCAAAGGTTCGGATGTGGCTAAAGTTTACTATGAGGAAGAAGATGTAGATCGAATAGCAGCCTACTGCCAAAAAGATGTCATTGCCACCGGTAGACTGCTCATGAAATTTAAAGGAATCCCTATTCTAAAGGATGACGATATCATTGAGGTGAATGAATAAAAACCGGTCAAAGGAAGGAACACGTTGGTTAACCTAAAAAAGTAAATCATGACAAAACGAATCGTTGTATTAACCGGAGCCGGGGTGAGTGCAGAAAGCGGTATACCCACCTTCAGGGATAAAGGAGGATTGTGGGAAGGTTACGACATCCAGGATGTGGCTACTCCGGAAGCGTTTGAAAAAGACCCGGAAACCGTTTTAAAATTTTACAACGACCGTAGGAAAGCGGTTACGGAAGTAAGCCCCAATGAAGGCCACAAAGCACTGGTTAATTTAGAAAAGGCCTATGATGTCCATGTGATAACCCAAAACATTGATGACTTACATGAAAGGGCAGGTTCCTCACAGGTTCACCACCTTCATGGAGAAATCAAGAAAGCCCGTAGCTCTGTTGATGATTCACTGATTTATGAGATAGGTGACAAACCCATCCAAATGGGGGACCAATGTGAAAAGGGTTCCCAGTTACGGCCTCATGTCGTTTGGTTCGGAGAACCCGTTCCGATGATTGAGAAAGCCATGCAACTTTGCTCGGAAGCTGACCTGGCTTTAATTATAGGTACATCCCTCGTGGTTTATCCGGCAGCCGGGTTGATTGATTTTGTACCCGATGAAGCCCCGAAATTTTACATTGACCCGAATGCTGATAAATCAATGGCGCAAAACAACCTTGAAGTGATTCAAAAATCTGCCACAGAAGGGGTTCCCCCTTTGGTCGAACGCCTTTTGGATGAAAATTCCCATTTGTCATCGTAACCCAAACGGCTGAATAAGGATTAACCCTATATTTTTGTTATTTTAGCACCTTGTTTTCAAAAAGCATTTTCAAATCATAATTAGTTATGACTCAGAAAACACAAACCAAGAAAAAGCAAAAATTCGATAAAGACACCTACCTTTATTGGTTTAAAACCATGCAGCTTATCCGGGATTTTGAATTCAATTCCTACCGCCTGGTAGGTGAGGGAAAAATCCGGGGTTTCTGCCATGTTTACATGGGTGAAGAGGCTGTAGCCACCGGTACCATGACGGCAGTGAACAAAGATGATAAAATCATTACGGCCTATCGGGATCACGGTCATGCTCTGGCTGTGGGTATGGACCCCAAATATGCCATGGCAGAGCTCTTTGGGAAAACAGACGGCTGTTCAAAGGGAAAAGGGGGATCGATGCACCTTTTTTCCAAGGAACACAATTTCTTTGGCGGCCATGGAATTGTGGGTGCAGTGACCCCATTAGGCACCGGCATAGGGTTTGCAGAAAAATACGCCAATAGCGGCAATATTTGTGTTACTTTCATGGGCGATGGTGCTGTATTACAGGGCTCCTTTTATGAAAGCCTTAACATGGCAATGACGTGGCAGTTACCCATCGTTTATGTCATTGAAAATAACCATTACGGAATGGGCACAGCCATTGAAAGGGTAACCAATGTACCTGAGCTCTATAAAAAAGCCTGCGCCTTTGACATGGAAGCTGAAAGGGTAGATGGTATGAATGTAGAAGCAGTGCACAATGCCATTGAAAAGGCAGCTAAAAAGGCCAGGGAAAAAAGTACCCCCACATTACTGGAAATGAACACATACCGGTATAAAGGCCACTCTATTTCTGACCCCGCTAATTACAGAACACGGGAAGAGCTCGAAGAATGGCAAAAGAAGGATCCTATCGAGCAGGTTGTTGAATCCATCCGCCAGCAGGATTTAATGACGGAGGAAGAAATCAAACAGACCAAAAAATCCATTCAAGCACAGGTAAAAGATGCCATAGCATTTGCCGATGAATCCCCTTATCCGGATCCAGAAGAACTTTATGAGGACGTTTACGTTCAAAAAGATTATCCTTTCTTGGTTGATTAGGTATTTATTGCGTTCAAAAAGTTAAATTTGCACCTTTTAAAAAAATTTCAATAAAGATTATATGGCCGAGCGAGAAGACTATAACCAGGAAGGAAAGGACCTAAATTCATTTGAAGCTTTTTTATACCGTTACCAAAAACCCCTTTCAGTGGGCTTAGGAGTTGTGGCGGTTGTCATTTTAGGTTATTTAGCCTGGAATAACTGGTACTTGACCAGCCAAAACCAAAAAGCACAACAAGAAATTTTTCATGCCCAAAGGCATTTTGAAAATGATTCCCTGGATCTTGCGCTGAACGGAGATGGGGAAAATCCGGGTTTCAAAGAAATTATAGAGGATTATGGCTGGACGAAAACCGCCAATTTAGCCCATTACTACACCGGTATTATTTACCTCAAGCAAGAAAAGTTTGACCAAGCCATTGAACATCTGAAAACTTTTGAATCAGAGAGCAAGGTGTTTAAACCGCTTTCGCTGGGAAATCTTGGAAATGCTTACTCCGAAAAACAAAAATACGATAAAGCCGCTGATTATTACCTGAAGGCTGCCAACGCCAAAGATAATAAGTTTATTTCCCCCATATATTTGATGAAAGCGGGTTTAGTGTTAGAGGAGGTAGGGAATTACCAAAAAGCTTTGGAAACCTATAAAAAACTCAAGGAAAATTATCCGGATAGTAAACAGGCTTCCGATATCGAAAAATTCATTGCCCGCGCTAAGGCAAAGATCAACGCAAGTAAATCCTAATTTGGTAATTGATGGCAAGTTCAAGCTCCTCCCACCAAGATTTAAAAGTTACCTTAAGCGAACGGACTAAAAACAAAAAAATCGGGGTAGTAACGGCTGATTGGAACGATAACGTAACCCATTCGCTTAAAGAAGGTTGTGTTCAAGCCTTAAAGGAAAACCAAATTTCCGGAAGTCAAATTATAGAAAGGCAAGTGCCGGGTTCTTTTGAAATCCCTTTAGGTGCTCAATATTTGGCTGAGCTGGGTTTTGTTCAGGCTGTGGTTTGTATCGGTTGCGTTATTAAAGGGGAAACACCCCATTTTCATTACATTGCTGATACTGTAACGCATAAAATCGGGGACTTAAATCTTCGTTACGGGATACCTTTTATTTACGGTATTTTAACGGTTGAAATCCCGGAGCAGGCACAGGAAAGAGCAGGAGGAGAAAAAGGAAACAAGGGTACCGAAGCAGGACTTGCTGCATTAGAAATGCTTGAGCTAAGAAATTCTTTTTACCAGGGAAAACAAACTCCAGGCTTTAGACCCGGATAAGCAGGCTTTAGCAAAATTTCCAATTTCCTTAGAAATCCATTCCTAAGGAAAGATAAGTTATTCCTTCTTTCCTGAATTGGTAATTTTCAAACCCCCAAGCATGATCGACCCTTACAAAATACCCAAGGAGTTTGGTCCTAAAGCCAATACCAGCCCCGCCAACTACCGGGTTACTCAAATTGACCACCGAAATCTTCAAGGGAGGGTTCTCATAAGTTTTTCGGTTTAAAGCATTGTCCTCACCGAAAGGATTGGTTCCTGTCCACGCACTACCTATGTCTCCGAAACCCACTAATTGAAAATTCTTAAAAAAGTTGGACATGATGGGTTTCTTTTGGAGCATTTTAAAAACCGGAATTCGAAGTTCCGTGTTAAAAAGGCTGTAAGAATTTCCATTCCGGATATTCTGCCCAAAACCTCTTAAATTACTTGCGAGCGCTTTGTACACATAATTCTGATCCTTGCTTACCTGAATGTCATCATTGAATTTGGGGAAAAGCCAATTGTCCACGCCGCCCATAAAATAAACCACTTTTGCCTGACCAATGGAGGAGGCAAAGGCTAAACGGTTCGCCCAGACCATATCCCTGAAAATAGGCACGTAACCACGAACATCACCGCCAACAACAGAAAAGAGTTTGTTATCCACCTCCCCTTCAAACTTAAATGAACGAAAACCTTCTGCATAAAACTTCATCCTTGCGCCAGATCGGATGTTTTTTCCGAGTTTGCGGGTGTTATCAAAAACGTACTCAAAATTAATCCCCATCCAATTTTGAATATCATTGGGTTCGGTTAATGTGCTTCTTTCTGAGGAAAGCAGAATATCATTGTCTCTCCGCCCAAAAACTTCGGCCCTGATGGAGGATTTTTCACTAAAAGGCCACTTAATTTGATACTTTAGCTCGTGACTGGTTTCTTGCTTTTTCTTCGTACCGTTATCAAATTGCTTTTTCTCGCCATGCCTGTAAAATGTTAGCTTTTGGTCAAGGCGATTTTTAAGGTTATGATACCGGATGAAGTAATCGGCCCCTTTTAAATTGCCCAAAATCCGAAATCCCCCGTTTATGCGGTAGTCCTGAAATAAATCACTAACCCCCATGGTAAACATCATGTTCAATACGGGATTATACACAAAAGGATCAGGATCACTCTGATTGTAAGGTAAATATTTGGAGTTAATAATGCTGTTATCAAGTTGGGTTTGAAGGAAAGTAGGTGTGAAAGACAAATAATAGGGCCTTGCATCTCCTAATAAAGCCTTTTCTTTCTCTCTCGCTTTTCTGGCAGCTAATTTTTGCTTGTCCACGGAATTTTTTCCCTCTTTTTGATCTATATTGCTCTTATCCTTCTTAGAAGACTTTTCAGATTCTTTTTTGAACTTACTTTGAAAATAATAGTCATCAATATCAACCCCTCCGGTATCAGATTTCGGCTTTGACTCCTTTTTAGTATCAGTGGGTTTGTCTGCAGGAGTTTTCTTTTGTTTAAATAGATTTTCGACAAGCGGACTTTCTTGCCTTCGCTTTATATCTTCGTTTAACGTTGATGCAAAATCCGTTTCCGACCTTTCAGTGACTTCACCCGGAATGCTGTCAGGAATAGGATATTGAGCCCTTTTAAATTTTCCTTTAATCTTATAAAATTCATTAACCTTTCCCGTTTTACGGTTGACATCGTAAAAAAGTATGTTGTTCGGTCTGTTGGTTAAAGTATAGGTATAAGCGGTATCCTTGTAGAAAAAAGTGGTATCTGTTGACTGTATTCCAGTATCCTTGAACGCCAAATCCGGTATGAAAATATCAGCAGTATCCTTTTCCTTAAAAATAAAAGTATCAGCGGGATATCGGGCTGTATCTTCATACTTGGCTATCACCCGGGAATAATTGAAAATACTATCCAAACGGGATGCATCCCTGTTTACAATGCCATTCTCCGCGGTAAGGTAGCTAAAGTAAGTAGAATCATACACATCAGGATGAAATTCATCACTTGAGCCAGAAAAGGTTAGTCGTTTAAGTTCTTTATTCCTATCCTTATAGCGCGAATAAAAAATATCGAAATTATCATTGAAGCCGGACATATTCCACCTATTGTTTTGCTTTAGGGTATCATCAGCCCGATTAGAGCTAAAAATCACAGCATTTCCTTTTTCGGTAAATGCCGGGTGAAAGTCATCGTAAATATCCTGTGTGACAGGTATCATAGAATTGGTTTGCCAATTAAGGACGTAAATATCCGAATTACCTTGCTTAATGCCGGACAATGCGATGAATCTTCCGTCCCTTGAATAGCTTATATCCAAAACTTTTTCCACCCTGAAGTTCTTCCTTTCTTTAACAATTTCTTCTTCCTCAGGGTCGTATTGCATAAAAACAGCGGTTGACGCTTTATCATCCACAATGGTTAATTGGTTTTCAACGGGTCGCCAGGCAATGATGGGGTAGTTATCATCCGTTTCAAGCACATTCGTTTTATAACCGGTTTGGTAAACCTTATCGTGATCTTCCGTCTCAAAGTCATAAATCCATACCCGTTTTTTACCCATCTCATTGGTAACGTAGGCTAATTTCCTGCCTTTAGGACCCATTTTGAGCTGGGTAACCTGACCGTCTTCTAAACTTTCTGGTTTTTCCTTGAACGAAAGGCGATCCCCGGGAAAAGACTCTTTTTCTTGCTTGAATTGCCGCCGTGCATATTCATACCACTCAGAAAAAACCTCGTTGTAATCCTTACCAAGGACAAAGACAAAACCACTTTCCAAGCTTTTATTGACCCGGTTTAAGTAAATAATATTGGTAATGGATGTTTCCCCGTAAACGTCAGCAATGTATTTCCAGATCGCTTGGCTAATCAAGGTTTGGTTTCGCTTAGACAAGTGCTGGAAGTTTTCAAAACGCCCGGAAAGCACACCGGACTTCAGCTTAGTCCTTTCCTCAATGGACATGGGTTGGCCCAAATATTCCGTCAAACCTTTCAAATACCAATCTGGTAGATTTAACAAGGTAGCGTTTTGCACCCTCTCCTGGATACTGCCTCCGTAAAGCATTTCATTCAGTAATACTTGAGCAATGGATTCCCGGATCTGGTTAATCAAGTCAAAATGGTTACCATTGAAATATAAAAAGGCATGATTATCAATGATTGGGGTTCTTCCACTCGGATCATCCTTTTTCTTACTATACCCAATATTCGTTTGTCTTAAATCCGCATAGGAGTTGTACACTATGAAAACCAAACGATTCTTGGCCCTGTAATCAAGGATTTCCTCAATTTTGTCCAACTGTTTATTGGCATGCTTACCTACAAAACGAGCCAGATCTTTACCTCCCGTATAATGATAAATATCGAATTCATTGGCTCGATAAAAACGCCAATTAAATTCCTTAACCTGAACCCTGTTTTTACCAAAGGAAATATCTGTCCCTTGTCCAAATGAAACTTTTACCAGGGCCAGGGAAATCAAAAGCAAAACGAAACCAGTATGTAAAACAACCCTTTGCAAAATGCCACTTATTATTGCCTCAAAAACGGTTAAAAAACGTTTTAATTATGAGAATTTTCGATTAATAGCTGCCATAGAATTTTCGGAAAAACCATTCTACGCCTAAAAAAATCACTATCACAAAAAACAAAAATTTATTATGAATTAATTCCCTGAGTTCGTATTTCATGTGAGAAACGGGTTTCATTGTGTTTTGCTTTGAAAGCGTTTGTCTTAATTCCTGAGTTTGTTTAGGAGAAAATATTTGTCCGCTACTTTCTTTAGCCAGGCTATAAAGCAACCGGTGATTAGCCACTGTATTTAAATGCTCCTGCTGAACAGGCTTGATAATGAAACGGCCTGACAAAACAAAAGTCTCTTCACCCAGACTAGTCGTTGCTTTGTATTGGTACTTGCCGGCAGGTAAATAACCGGCATCTACACGGTAACCATTATCAATCTCACGGAATTCATATTGATATTCCTTCCCGTTTTGGTCAGTAACAAGAAATTTGATATCCGCACCTTTCACAGGCTCGTAGCTGTTATTGTATAGCTCTGCTTCAAAGGTTACCTTCTGATCTTCATTAAATATCTTAGCAGGATCCCTTAAGCGGAATTGTTTTTTATCAGCTTTAACGGTCAAGAGCTGGATGGATTTTGAAATCATTTGATTAAAAACCTTATGATTCCGATTCAAGCGGTATTCATTTAAATACCACCGCCAGAAACCAGTACCAGCAAAAACAGCAATTTTATGATCTGACCTCCTGAGGAAACTCATTAAGGGTTTATCACTGACTACTTGTCCAATTTTTTGTTTTAAAAGCACATCATGCTGGGTATTGAAAGTGTATTCACCGTGTGGGGCAAAAATGGGTGGTAACTGAGGAAACAATTCGTTGGCATTCTCAGGGAGGTCAAATTGATTAAAGTCCTTCACCAAGGAAGGAATCACCTTATCCACCTTTTTATCTGCACCTTTTATAGCCAACCCTATTTTTAACTGGTTAAAAGCTTCCAAACCGGTTTCACCCCCTACCATAAAAAAAGCAGGCTTCCGGTTTTCCAGTAATTTCTTGATCAATCTCCGACCCCCTTTATTGGCCGGCGAAGGCAGGTTGTGAACGAATACCATTTGGTACTTTTCAAGGTTCTCATTCTTTTTTTGCCATTGATCTATGGTTAAAGTGGTGGCTTCATACCGTTCGTTAGACTCTACTGAATTTTTCAACACCTTAAGGTCCGGGTGTGGATTTTGGCCGACAATTAAAATATTTTTCCTGCTTTCAAGTACATTGATGAAGAAATTCCTTTGGTTATTCACTTTGCTGATTTCCGGTTTAAGGGGCTCAACCTTAACCTGAAATCTACGCATACCAGGTTCATCAGCTTTCAAAAAAGCTTTAATGGTCGTATCGAAGCGTTTTTCTCCTAAATTTAAATCAGTAGAATAGACGACTTCATTTTCCTTTAAAATTTTCACTGCCGTTTTCTTCCCGCTCAAACCTTCAGCTTCGATTCCAATTTCTACAGGAAATTCATTTCCGGCAAAAACAATCTCATTATGTCTTAATCGCTTGACTAAAATATCCTTTGGCGGAATGGTATCACCCAGAGCCAATGTATATATCGGGGCCTGGATTTTTTTGGCTGATACCAAAGGATTTTTTCCCTGGTTGTAGATGCCGTCAGTGGCTAAGATAACAGCTCCTAAATTTCTATTGTAAAAACGGTTATAAACCCTTTCCAGGGGTTTGCTGATATTTGTTTTTTTAGCAGAAAAATCAAGGCCTAAACCATTTTTAACCTGATCACCAAAACTAAAAGTTTTTACTTCATAATCCTGTTTTAAATGATTTGACAAATTGTTCATTAAGGATTCAAGCGAATCCTGATAAAATGTGGAGTCCTGGTTTAAGGTAATGGACTTTGAGTTATCGGTCACTATTGCCACAGAAGGTTTTTCTACTTCTTTGTAATAATTTTTCAGAAAGGGAGATAAAAGAAGGAAGGCTATAAGGCTAACCGCTACGAACCTAAATATTGCCATTAAATAAGTGGGAAATTCCCAAAATACCCCTTTTTCTCCGAAATGAGAGCGGTAATAAGCGATAAACGCATAAAACCCTCCGGCAAGCAAACAAAAAATCAGAAAATAAGTAGGATATTCCAGCATTAGCGTAAAATCCAAAGATAAACTATTTAATGGGTTTAATAACTTCGATAAAATCGCTCAAAATTAGCTACAAAAACCAATTTGCCAATTTTAATTTTTATTATCTGAATTTTTCTTGCAAATTGGCTGCCTAACTTGAATAGCCCATTTTTAAAAGGCTAATTTTAAGATAAAAAAAACAAATAACCTGAAAAACGGCTACTAAAGGGAATTTTCAAAAACAGGGTAAGTAAAAATGGTGTTCTTCCTCATAGACTTCATGGTCTTGCTTTTAATGGTTTATTTTTTCATTAAAGGCTTAAAAAAAGGGCTAATTGTTGAATTAACCACCATTATAGCTTTTATCTGTGGAATCGTTGCAGCAATGAAATTATCCACACCGGCCTTGAAATATTTTCAAGATTGGTTCGGCCGATCCAATTTTTTGCCTTATTTGGCCTATTTAATAGTTTTTTTGGCGGTTTTTTTTCTGATCCAGTTATTGGGGAAAAGCGTTGAAAAATTACTTAAAATTACGCAATTAAATTTCCTAAACCGATTATGCGGAGCTAT
Organism: uncultured Sphingobacteriales bacterium; assembly: GCA_964549595.1. Classification (GTDB taxonomy): domain Bacteria; phylum Bacteroidota; class Bacteroidia; order CAILMK01; family CAYYUA01; genus CAZQQN01. The sequence goes on from CAZJWK010000004.1 coordinate 14,506, forward strand.
TCTGGGTCTTTTTAAAATTTGTTTTTTAATTGGCTTAATTTTTTGGCTAACGGATCAAGCTGGATTTTTGGGTACTTCATTTAAAAAAGGCGTTATAAGCTTCAATTACATTATGCCGATAGCACCTTTCATAGTGAATAAAACCACACAATTATTCCCTTTGTTAGGAGACGTAGTGGCAGAATTAAAAGATTTTTTTGGTAACCTGGCCAATGGCCTAAAGTAAATGGGGTATTTATAGCCTTTGAACCATGATTTATGGTATTAGTGATTGATAATTATGATTCCTTTTCCTACAATTTATTGAACTATTGCAAACAAATCCACGAGGATTGTTACTTAGTCCGCAATGACGAAATGACCTTAACCGAAATGGAAGCGTTTAATCCTGATGGTTTCATTCTTTCTCCGGGACCCGGAAGCCCTGAAGATTATCCCATACTAAACGAAATCCTTAAAAAATGGCAGAATAGAAAGCCGATATTAGGGATTTGTTTAGGGTTTCAAGCCATTGCAGAATTCTACGGTGCAAAAACCCTGAAAGCCCCAGTTCCCGTACATGGCAAAACCTCCACAATTGAGCACAACGGTCATTTTGCGTTCAAAAACATCCCAAAATCCTTTGAAGCCACCCGCTACCATTCTTTAATCTCCTTTGGCATTAGCCGCTGTGAAAATTTAACCCTTATAGCATGGAATAAGGAGGAAATGTTACCAATGGGGATTGCCCACAAAGAGTCTTCCATATGGGGGCTTCAGTTTCATCCTGAAGCCATTCTAACGGAATACGGAGCTACTTTTTTAAAAAATTGGTTTAAGCAAATAGAAAGCAAATTGGTCAAAGTCAAGTAAAAATTTTAACTTTCTTATTTATAAAAAGCACAATGGAAACAATTTTCGAGTAAGAATATTTGGTAATTGTACAATTTAAAGGTTTTTCAACTAAAGTTTTAAGCTTATTAATTTTGAAAGACTAAAAACATCTAAGTTGAGTTATCAATGGAATTTGAAATTAAAAAGGAAAATGGTTTTGAATTTGTGGAAGAAGGGGAAGGGCCGGTTTTAATGCTACTTCACGGCCTATTCGGAGCCCTTAGTAATTGGCAGGAAGTGTTGAACTACTATTCGGTAAATTATAAAGTGGTTATTCCCTTAATGCCTGTCTATAAAATGCCCTTAAAAAAGACTAGCGTGGGAGGATTGACTGACTTTTTACAAGATTTCATAAAGTATAAAAATTACCAAAACGTAACGCTTCTCGGCAATTCATTAGGAGGTCATGTGGCACTGACCTACACCCTGGAACATCCTTCAAAGGTAAAAGCAATGGTGCTCACTGGTAGTTCAGGCCTTTATGAAAATGCCTTAGGGGGTAGTTTTCCGCAGCGAAACAATTACGAATTTATCAAGTCAAAAGTCGAATATACTTTTTACAGCCCTGAAACCGCTACAAAAGCATTAGTAGATGAGGTCTATGGTATTGTGAATAGCCGGCAGAAGGGAATGCGCATTGTCGCCTTGGCGAAATCCTCCATTCGGCACAATTTAAAAAAAGAAATACAAACAATAAAAATCCCGGTTTGCCTTATTTGGGGTTATAATGACAAAATCACACCACCCCATGTGGCTGAAGAATTTCACCACTTACTATCGAATTCCGAGTTAAACTTTCTCGACAAGTGCGGGCACGCTCCAATGATGGAAAAACCGCAGGAATTCAATGAGGTATTAAAGCCCTTCCTGGAAAAAGTGATCTATCAACCAAACGCGGAAAAGGCATGAAAGCAAGCGATTTAATTACTGAGGAAGTACCTACATTAAAACCAGAAAGTACTGTCAAAGAGGCAATAGCGATTTCAAAAGATTATTGCTTATGTGATATCCCGATTATTAAAGAAGAATATTTTATTGGCACCTTACCCGTTGATTTTATTGGCACAGATGATGAAGAAGAAAAAAGCTTAGGTGCTTTTAACGAAGATTTTAAGCATGCCAGTGTAGACACCAACCAGCACATCTTAAATATTTTTGAGGTGGCCGCTGAAAACGAACTAACAGTTATTCCGGTCACTAAAGAGGGTAAACTTTATGAAGGGTCTATAACCATTACCCGTTTATTGAATCATTTCGCAAGGATTTATTCCTTTAAAGAAAAAGGAGGAATTTTTACCTTAGAAATTCCTTTTAAAAATTATGACTTATCGGAAATTGCACGCATTGTTGAATCCAATAATTCTAAAATACTTAGTTTATTTACGGAAACCTTGGATAACGACAATAAGGTATTCATAACCGTCAAAGTTAACACCATTGACTTGAGGCCATTACAAGCCACCTTTGAACGGTTCAATTATAAAATCGATGTGCATCATTTATATAACCAGAAAGATAGTGACCTAAAAGACCGCTATGATTTGCTAATCAAGTATCTCAATATTTAAGCTCGTTTACTGAAACTGCATTTTATTAATCCTTCCATGCCCCGTTGATTTAATAACTTATTATACTATGAAATTTGCCATTTATGCAAGGACCGGGAAAAAAATTAACACTTCCCTTATTGAGCATTTTTTCAACCTTTTAGAAAAATACCAAATTGATTACTTTATAAACGAAAACTTTCTCCAAGCACTAAACCATTATCAGGATTTTAATATTGAGCCCCAAAAAGCTTTTCAGGAAGATTCCTCCATTGAATATTTAGGGGTCAATTTTGTAGTGAGTTTGGGAGGAGACGGTACCCTTTTGGATACATTAACTTTGGTACAAAACACAGAAATACCTGTAATCGGCTTAAATACCGGCCGGTTAGGTTTCCTGGCCAATATTCCCAAAGAAACGCTTGACTTAGCCATTCAGGATTTATTCAATGAGCACTACTCAGTGGAATCCAGGACCCTGCTCAAACTTTCCGCTAATAAGCACATTTTTCCAGAAAATAATTTTGCCCTTAATGACTTTACCATCCATAAAAGGGATAAGTCCTCAATGGTAACAGTAGAAACTTACCTTGACGGAGAATATTTCAATGTCTACTGGGCGGACGGTATCATAGCGGCAACACCAACTGGCTCTACAGGTTATTCATTGAGTTGCGGAGGTCCGATTATCTTCCCAAATGCTCAGAACATTATCCTAACACCCGTAGCTCCTCATAATCTAAACATCCGTCCCATTATTTTACCGGATACCTCTACAATCCAGTTCAAAGTCACCGGACGGGGTACCAATTATTTAGCCTCGCTGGATTCAAGGTATGAAGTGTTAGATTATTCTTATGAATTAACGGTTTGCAAGGCCCCGTTTTCCATGAAATTGGTTAAATTAGACAGGCAATCGTTCATTCAAACCTTAAGGGAAAAATTGAAGTGGGGAGTAGATACCCGTAATCAATAATAATACTTCGGTTAATAAAATCTTAAAAACAACATGGAGTTTCTACCAAAATTTTTATAATTTTACATCGGTTTAAACAAACTATAAAACCAATAAACCCTATGAAACGCAGAGGATTTTCCTTATTTGTATTACTTTTTTTAACAAGTATCTTTACCCTTAAAGCCCAAGATAAAGAGGCTGGCTTGCTTTTAGGAGTTTCCCAATATCAAGGAGATTTATCAAAAAGTGATTACACCCTGTCCGAAACACAACCAAGTTTTGGTGGCTTATTTCGGTATTATTTCAATCCCAAAATAAATTTAAAGGCCTCTATTTCCTATGGGTGGCTTTCAGGAGATGATGCAAATTATGCTGATGAGGACCGCTTTCGAAAGAAAAGGAATTTAAGCTTTAAAACTCATTTATTAGAAGGTTCTGTTCAGGCAGAGTATAATATATTACCTTTTGTCAGTAATAGTCGCCTTTATAAATGGGCACCCTATGTTTTTACCGGTATCTCCGTGTTTAATTTTAATCCGAAAACTGAACACAAAGGCAGCACGGTTGATCTTCAACCTTTGGGTACTGAAGGTCAAGGCACTGCTGGTAGGCCGGATAAATACAGCCGGACCCAAATTTCAATCCCTTTTGGGGGTGGCATCAAATACAGTGTTGGTGGAGGCTGGAATATCGGTTTAGAATTCGGTTTAAGAAAGACATTTACTGATTACATTGATGATGTCAGTGACAGTTATAGTGATCAATACGCAGGACCCGATGCAGAACTGGCAGCGGATGTAGCTGACCGATCAGAGGAAATTGACAGGTTCGACAATCAAGCTTTCGAAGGAGGGGATGGCCGTGGTAATCCTGATTTAGATGATTGGTATAGTCAACTCGGTTTCACAATAACCAAAACGTTCCGTAAGCAAAAGTGTATGGGGTTTTATTAAATAAAACCTGATTTTAATTTCATCTTTCCCTACAATTTTCTTTATTTCGCTCCGTTTCAAACAAGAAAAGGGGAACTAACATGAAAAAACTAACATGCCTCCTATGGATTTTATTACCATCAACACTTTTGGCTCAAAATTGGGAATTCGGAGTAATGGGTGGTGCTTCAGTCTATTCGGGAGATCTTGCCGAAGAATTCGTAGCGGTCAATGAAATTCACCCAGCTTTTGGTGGTATTGTTCGTTATAACTTTAATAAATATGTGACTTTAAAAAGTAATATTTATTACGGAACCATTAGCGGGGATGACGCAAATTCCGATGATCCGTTTAGGGTTCAAAGAAACTTAAGCTTTCAATCGACTATCCTTGATATTGGTGCTCAGGCCGAGATTAATTTTATGGGGTTTAAAACCACTGAGCCAAGATTCAGAACCTCTATTTACGGTTTAATTGGTTTTTCCGTGTTCAGATTCAATCCTAAGACGAAATACAATGGCAGATGGGTTGAGCTTCAACCTTTGGGCACAGAAGGTCAGGGAACTACTAAATTCAACGAGCGTGATAAATATGCCTTAACCCAGGTTTCCATACCCCTTGGTTTAGGAGTTAAACATGCCTTTAATAAGCATTGGAGTATTGGCATTGAAATAAGTGGAAGGAAAACATTCACCGATTATTTGGATGACGTCAGTAAAACTTACGTGGCACCGGAATTATTAAGGGCAACCCACGGACCCATTTCTGCTAACCTTTCTAACAGAACCGGTGAGGTATTAGATGAACGTAAAGACTTGGATTCAAGAAATGGTAGAGGAGATCCCACTGATGATGATTGGTATTATTTTGCCGGTGTAACCGTTACCTACACCATCGTTCCTGGTAGGTGCTTTGAATTTTAGCACTTTAAAAGCCTTAAGTCACTTATTAAGGATTTACCATCATCCTGTCTTCGCTTCTTCTTCTCAATGACAATAAAATCCTTTTTTACAAGTTAGGAACAGATATGGGAAAGTATTGGACTGTTTTGGCGTTATGCTTAATTTCATCTTTTAGTATTTCCGCTCAAAATTGGGAAGGAGGTTTTTTTGGTGGAGCGAGTAATTACCGAGGGGATTTATCACCCTATATTACACCATCCGAAACCCACTCTGCACAAGGCTTTTACTTAAAAAGGAATTTGAGTCAGTTTTTTTCATTTAATTTTGGGTTGACCCAAGGAACTATTTCGGCTGATGACCAAAATTATAAACACCTCCAAAAAAGAAACCTGAGCTTTAAATCCCAAATAACAGAATTATCTGCCACTGTTGAGTTTAATTTTTTTCCTTTCCTGAAAGGGCTTAAACCTAATCAATTTACCCCTTTTGTTTTTACAGGGTTAGGATTTTTCAGGTTTAATCCAAAAACCGAATACAATGGTCGTACTTACGAACTGGCAAAATATAATACTGAAGGACAAGGCATTACAAAAGATGCCCCTTCTGAATATAGCCTATACCAGCCATCTATACCCATGGGTGGCGGACTCAAGTTAAGATTGGCAAAGCGTTTGAATTTAGGTTTTAGGGTAGGTTATAGGGCTACGTTTTTTGATTTTCTGGATGATGTTAGTACTAATTATCCCAGTAAAGAGGCTTTGGATCAAAAGGGTAAGGATTTAAGCATAAAGCTCAGTGACAGAAGTAAAAAATCAGAAACTTATTATACAGGGCCCAAAAAGCAAAGAGGGGATCCCCAGAATAACGACTGGTATGTTTTTGCAGGGATCACGCTATCCTACCATATTAAAAATTCAATTTGTTACGATTTTAATTAACTTTGCAAGTTATTTTTAAAGCTTGCCATGGAAAACCTGAAAGACCAAATAGTCAAGCATCATTTGCCTCAGCATATTGCCGTTATAATGGACGGCAATGGTAGATGGGCGAAGCAACACGGAATGGATCGGATTTATGGTCATAATCACGGAGTGACTGCCGTTAGGAATACTGCGGAAGCGTGTGCTGAAATTGGGGTCAGTTACCTAACCCTTTATGCCTTTTCAAGTGAGAATTGGAAAAGGCCGGAAGAAGAAATAAACGCTTTAATGGATTTATTGGTCCAGACCATTAAAAATGAAATGCAAACGCTTCAGGATAATAACATCGCTCTTTCTGCCATCGGGGATTTGGAGAACCTTCCTAAAGCCTGCTATCATAGTTTATTCGAAGCCATTAATGATACAAAGCACAATACTGGATTAACCTTAAACCTTGCTTTAAGTTACAGCGGGCGATGGGACATAATTCAGGCAGCTAAAACCTTGGGTTACAAAATCAAGGAAGGTGAACTTTCCCCGGATGATGTAAATGAAGAAGTTTTTAAATCCCATCTGACCACTTCAAACATTCCTGATCCTGCGCTTTTAATTAGAACAAGTGGGGAAACCCGGATAAGTAACTTTTTAACTTGGGAATTGGCTTATACGGAATTGATTTTTTTCCAGAAAAATTGGCCCGAATTTACCAAAGACGACCTTTATCAGGCCATTGTGGATTACCAAAATCGTGAAAGAAGATTCGGATTGATTAGCGAACAAATTTAAAAGGTTTTATGAGAGGAAGTAGTCAGAAAATTTTGTTCATTTTCCTGTTAATTTATTTTTCGGGTTTAAATGGGGCATTAGCACAAGTGGACACACCCGACTTAGGGCGAAAACCTATAATGGATTATCAAACCCCTTCCCAATACAATTTAGCAGACATTTCAATAAGAGGTAATGGAAGAATAAACAAGAAGGTAATTAAAGCCTATTCTGGCCTTAAGGAAGGGCAACAAATCTCTATTCCGGGTGATGATATCAGCAATGCTATTCGAAATTTATGGGATCAAAACCTTTTTAAAGATGTCTCCATTAAAATTAATAAAATAAAAAATAACAATGTTTTTCTATTAATTGACCTGGATACGAGGCCCCGGTTAGCTAAGTTTAAAATAAAAGGTGTTTCAAGAAATGAGGCATCTGATATTAGGGAAAAAATTCAGTTGGTTAAGGGAAAAATTTTAACCCGCCAACTTATTAAAGAGGTCAAAAATAAAATCAAGACCTACTTTAGGGATGAAGGTTACCTCAAAGCCCAGATTAATATTGAGGCCGAAGAAGGTAACCTTTTTAAGAAGAAAAATTCAACCTTAATCATTGATATTGACAAGGGTGAAAAAATTAAAATTAAGGACATTACCTTCTCAGGAAATAAAAATTTCAAAGCCCGTAAGTTAAGGAGAGCAATGGAAAATACAAACCAAAAAAGCCTCCTTAATCTTTTCAAATCAGCCAAGTTTAACCCTGAACATTACAAAGCCGACAAGAAAAAACTAATACAATTTTACAATAAACATGGTTACCGGGATGCAAAGATTGTATCAGATACTATCATTACCCTTTCCGAAAAGCGGATCAAAATTCATATCGATTTAAAAGAAGGAAAAAAGTATTACTTTGGAAATATTACCTGGACTGGTAACACAAAATATAGTACGAAATTCTTAAACTCAGTATTAAACATTGACAAGGGGGATATTTACAATCCTTCCTTATTGCAACGAAACCTCCGTTTCAATAAAAGGGGTTTAGACGTTTCTTCCCTTTACATGGATAACGGTTATTTATTTTTTAATGTCAAACCCGTAGAAACCAGGGTTTACAATGACACCGTTGATATTGAGATTCGCATTAATGAAGGCAAACAAGCCACTATAGATGAAATCACTATTAGTGGAAATACCAAAACCAGCGACCACGTAATTTTAAGAGAGTTAAGGACCCGGCCGGGCGATAAATTTAGTCGGTCTGATATCATTCGTTCAAGAAGGGAATTAGCCCAATTGGGTTATTTTGACGCCAAGAAAACCAATATCACACCCAAACCCAATCCGCAAGAAGGAACAGTGGATATTAATTACGATGTAGTAGAGCAGCCTTCCGACCAACTCCAATTACAAGGGGGCTGGGGAGCTGGTCAGTTGGTAGGCAGTGTCGGTATCCAATTCAATAACTTTTCTCTGAGTAAAATAACAGATTTTGAAACCTGGAAACCTCTTCCTTCCGGGGATGGACAAAAATTAAGTCTTAAAGCTTACTCCAATGGAAGACGATATTCCTCCTTTAATTTCTCTTTTACCGAACCATGGCTTGGCGGACGCAAACCCAACTCCCTCACTATTGGAGCATATTATTCCGTCCAGGCAAGAGGAAAAAGGGGCACACCTGAAAGGCAAGCCCTTAGGATAACCGGTGTTAATGTGGGACTGGGAAAGCGCCTGAATTTCCCGGATAATTATTTTAATTTAAACAACACCCTGGAATTTCAAAGGTATAAATTGGAGGACTATCAATTACCGGAACTTACCCAGAACCTGGGTTTCCAGAATGGAAAGTCTTTTTCCATAAGTTTAAAGCACAAACTTTCAAGAAATTCAGTAAATGACCGAATTTATCCCACTAAAGGTGGTAAATATTCCCTATCGGTTAAATATACACCTCCTTATTCCTCTTTTAGTAATACAAACTTTGAGGATGTAGATGCGCAGCGTAGATACAAATGGCTTGAATTCCATAAATGGAAGTTTAAATCCTCATATTTCCTGAATCTCGTTGATGATTTGGTCTTAAATGCCCGCGCTAATTTCGGTTATTTAGGCCTATACAATAGTAATATCGGTGTTACTCCGTTTGAACGATTCTTCGTAGGAGGTGATGGTTTGCAAGGATTTCAACTGGATGGAAGGGAATTGATCCGGTTAAGAGGCTATCAGAATAATGCTTTGAATCCCGGTCTTGGCGCAAATATCTTTAATAAGTACACCTTGGAATTGCGTTATCCCGTTCTGCGGAGACGTTCAGCAAAAATCTTTTTCCAAACTTTTCTGGAAGGGGGTAATAGTTGGTTAGGTATTGAAAATTTTAACCCTTTTGATATTCATCGGTCTGCAGGTGTGGGAGTACGCGTTTTCCTACCCATGTTCGGACTTCTTGGGGTCGACTGGGGCTATGGCTTTGATTCACAGAATGTAAGAGGAAGCCCGAGTCAGTTCCACATTTCAATAGGGAGGCGTTTTTAAAAGCATTATTGGCTTTTTCTTGTCTTATAAACACAAAATTTAACTATGTTAAGGAAATTATTTGTCATCGGTTTCTGCTTAGTGCTTTTAAGTTTTGTTGATGTTACGGCCCAAAGATTCGCCTATGTCAACACCGAATATATTTTACAAAAAATGCCGGAATATAAAGCCGCACAAGAAAAACTAGATCAGTTGACCAAGAGGTGGAAAGAAGAAATACAGAAAAGGGTGAAAGAAATCGACAAGCTTTATAACAATTACCAAGCAGAAAAAGCACTCCTCCCGGAAAAAGAAAAACAAAAGCGTGAAGAGAAAATTGCCCGGAAAGAAGAAGCCCTGAAAAAATTCAAAGAAGAAAAATTTGGTGAAGAAGGAGAGCTTTATCAAAAAAGGAAGGAGCTTATAAAGCCTATCCAGGATCGTGTATTTAATAAAGTGCAAAAGCTTGCCAAGGAACAATCTCTTGATTTCGTTTTCGATAAAAGTGGGGCTGTGACTATGCTTTACACCAATGCTAAATACAACAGGAGTGACAAGGTTCTTAAAATGCTTGGTGTGGATGTCAATGAATCCAAAGAAAAATCCGGGGAATCAGAGAAAGATGGGAGGCGTTAAGCCAAAATATTTTTTAATGTCCCTATTTAAATTTCAAAAAATTGGGCATGCCACAATTAATCAACAATAAATTATTTATTAATTTTGCATCCATAAAAATTATTGAAAAATGACTACAATCAAAGGTTTTCTCACTGCTTTTATAGTATGCTTTACCATTTTCCAAGCTTCGGGGCAGAATTTAGCACACGTAGACAGAAGTGAAATTTTACAATCCATGCCAGAGGTAAAAAAAGCAAGACAAAACTTGAAAAAGTATAGTGAAGAAATGCAGAGGCAGGTTGAAGATTTAATGAAGGAATACCGGAATAAGATTCAAAGTTTCCAAAAGCGAAAAGGGAACATGTCCAGCACCATGAGAAATGATAAGCAAAGGGAATTAAAAAACCTTGAGGAAAGGATTCAAAAATTCCGGAAAGACGCCCAAAAACAAGTAACCGAAAAAGAAAAGGAGCTTTTACAGCCCATTATTGATAAAGTAAACAAAGCCATTGAGAATGTAGCCAAGAAAAAAGGTTACACTTACGTTTTCGATGCCTCCCAGCGTTCAATCTTGTATGCTAAAGAAAGCAGAGATATCACACCTTTAGTCAAACAAAGATTGGGTTTATAAACACCCTAAAGCCCTTGACCGACAACCGTCCAATTGGGATTTTTGATTCCGGTGTTGGTGGCTTGACCATGGCTCACGGGATTCATCAATCTCTCCCGGATGAAAATTTAATTTTTTTCGGTGACACTGCCCATTTGCCTTATGGCGATAAATCCAACCATGCCATCAGGCATTTTTCAGAAGGTATCATTCGGTTTTTACTCGATCAAAACTGTAAAGCCATTATAATTGCCTGCAATACGGCTTCCTCAGTGGCCTATCCGTATTTAAAAAAAAAGTTTGGTAGCGATACCCTCATCATTAATGTGATTGATCCAGTTGTAGCCTATTGCCTCAATATTCTGAAAGCTCAAAAAATAGGAGTGATAGGGACTAAAGGTACGATTCGTTCAAGGGCTTACCCTAAAAAATTCCGGGCTGCACAAAAAGACGTAAAAGTAACCAGCGCTACAACTCCTTTGTTAGCCCCGATGATAGAAGAAGGTTTTTACAATAACAACATCAGCCAAACCATTATAAACACCTACTTGTCAAAAAAACAATTTGAGGACATTGAAGTAATGATTCTGGCTTGCACGCACTACCCATTAATAAAAGCCGAGGTGGAAAAATTTTACAAGGGCCTGGTTGACATTGTTGATAACACCAAAGCAACCGTTAATCAAATCAAAGGACTTATTGAAGAAAATCAATTAGGTGCGAACGAGGAAAAACACTCCGGCCATTATTTTTACATATCTGACTATACAAAATCCTTCCAAGAAACAGCCAAGCTTTTCTTCCAAAAGGACATAACATTAGAAGAAAAGGATATCTGGGGTATTTAATTTCAGAACCCCTATCCAGTGGTAGAACCTTAAATTTTAATCATAGGCTGAAGGTGGATTTTAACGAATCCTTATAAATTAACTTTATCGGTCACTTTTGCCCCGACCTTTAGGTCGGGATTTAAAGTAAAAAAGAAAGAAAGAAGGCTTTAGCCTTTAAGTTGGTTCATCTAATGGCTAAAGCCATTGTTATTCAAATACTTAAATTTGTTACACCCCAGTCTGAAGGCTTCAAGCGACTTTTAGTTCATTAAGTTTCATGGCTTGAAGCTTATTTTTGATAAATTTTACGTCCACTTTAAATTCCTTTTTATCTTCTTCCGAAGGCAAAGAATAAAGGGAATCCATCATTAGCGTTTCTACAAGAGAGCGTAAACCCCTGGCCCCCAAATTAAATTCAATGGCCTTGGAAGCAATTAAGTCTAAAGCTGCCTCCGAGACCTTTAAGTCAATCCCTTCCATTTTAAACAATTTTTTATACTGCTTGACGAGGGCATTCCTGGGTTGTGTCAAAATCTTTTTCAAGGCTTCTTTGTCCAAACTATGTAAATAGGTAACTATGGGGAGTCTGCCTATTAATTCGGGTATCAAACCAAATTTTTTCAAATCCTGAGGCATGACATACTGGAATAAATTTTCATCCACCTTCTGGGAAACTCCGGAAGGACTGTGAAATCCGATATTTTGTTTATTGATACGCTTCTCTATTATTCGTTCTAAACCATCAAATGCTCCACCACAAATAAAAAGGATGTTTCGGGTGTTAATAGGGACAAGATTTTGCTCGGGATGCTTCCTGCCTCCTTGAGGGGGAACATAAATCGTATCGCCTTCAAGTAGTTTTAGCATGGCTTGCTGTACACCCTCCCCTGATACATCCCTTGTGATTGAGGCATTATCCCCTTTTCTTGCAATTTTATCCAGTTCATCAATGTAAACTATGCCCCTCTCAGCAGCTTGATTATCCCCGTCAGCAGCCTGCAATAGCCGGGTTAAAATGGTCTCAACATCTTCACCAACGTATCCGGCTTCGGTGATAACGGTAGCATCGGCAATACAAAACGGAACATCCAAAATATTCGCAATGGTACGTGCCATTAATGTCTTACCGGTACCTGTTTCACCAATAAGCAGGATATTGGATTTTTCAATCTTAACTTCTTCATTAGCAGCCCCCTCTTCCATAGAGTGCATTAACCGTTTATAGTGATTGTACACAGCAACGGAAATGGCTTTTTTTGCTTCTTCCTGGTCAATAACATGCTTATCCAGATATTCTTTGATTTCTTTGGGCTTATAGATTTTATCAAAGGTAGGCTTGGGAGTTTGCTTGGTTTGTTCCGCATTTACGATTTTGTAAGCCTCCCCTACGCAATTGTCACAAATAAATCCTTCTTTGCCTTCTATAAGAAAATTAACCTCATTCTTACTTCGCCAGCAAAAGGAGCAATAACTATTATTTTTCATATTTCTTCATCTTCTTGTTTTGGTTTGTTTTTGGTCAATATTTCATCGACCATTCCATAATCTTTTGCTTCCTGCGAATCCATCCAATAATCCCTGTCCGCATCTTTTTCTACCTTTTCTTTATCTTGCCCTGTATGATCAGAAATGATTTGGTAGAGCTCTTTTCGGATTTTCACAATTTCGTTAGCAGTAATTTCAATATCCGCAGCGGGCCCCTGTACACCACCCATAGGTTGATGAATCATAATCCTTGAGTGCCTCAGCGCTGATCTCCGACTACTTTCACCGGCACAGAGCAAAATAGCACCCATTGAAGCCGCAACTCCGGTACAAATAGTATGAACCACGGGTTGAATGTACTGCATGGTATCATAGATGCCCAAACCTGCATATACTGCTCCACCGGGACTATTAATGTAAAGATAAATATCACTGGACGGGTCCGTGGATTCCAAAAACAACATCTGAGCCTGAATAATATTGGCCACATCATCAGAGACCGGTACGCCCAGGAATATAATCCTGTCCATCATTAACCGGGAAAAGACATCCATTGAAGCAACATTCATTGGCCTTTCCTCAATAATGTTAGGTGTAATGTAATTGGAGTAATCATGCAATTTATTACTTCCGATTCCCATGTGTTGGGTAGCAAATTTTTTAAACTCCTCACCTTGCTTATTTTGGTTACTCATTATCTTGTGTTTTTTAGGTTGTTTTTTCAGTTTCTTCTTCTTCTTGACTATCCGGATTCACGATCTTCTGAAACTCATTGTAAGTCACAGGTTTCTCAGAAAACTCGACATTTTCCTTGATTTGTTTAAACACTTTGTCTTCTTTTAAAGTAAAGTGAGATTTATAATAGTTATTCTGATCCTTCAAATAATTGGAAGCATATTCTTTTACCTTGTCTTCACCAATTTCCCCCATTCCAATCCTGGATACTTCATTTCTAATTAAAGATTGGGCATATTCCATTACCTCCTCTCCTTCCACACTTATACCATATTGGTCAGCCAAACTATCCACAATAATCATCCACTGGATATCATTTACAAAATCCTGGTATTTCTCTTCATGGCTTTTATTGTCTTCTTCCTGCTCGTTTTGTTCTTCTTCTTCCTGAACTTTATCAAACCATTTTTTCAAAAATTCTTCAGGCAAGCCCTTGTCAAACTTTTCCACAAAGGTATCCTTCACTTCTTTGAAAAGGTGACTATCACTTTCCCTTTCATAGGAAGATTCGAGGGCTTCTTTAATAGCATTTTTGAATTCCTCGAAATCATTTATTTCCCGGTCGGGAAATACTTCTTTGTAAACTTCCTCATCGATTTCTGCGGGTTGAAAGGTAAAAACAGACTCAATGTTGATCTTAAAGGTCCCTTCCACATCCTGGATTGTTAATTTATCCGTATCCAGGAACTCCGCCAGTTTTTCATCATCCCCGTATATATCTTTCAAATTAACGTTAAGCTCGTCTCCAACCGATTTACCCAATAACGCATCTTTCAACCCTTCTTGGATATCATTAATTTTAACGGCTTTGCTTTTTTCAAGTCCCCCTTCCAAAGGTTCGTGGTTTTCGTCCAATTCGGTAATTTTTACCCGCAATGACAAATTTTCATCTTCTTCAACCTGATCTTTATTCTCGGATTGTCCCTTGAGGTTTTTAATCTTTTCGATTTGTTCTTCAATCTCATCCTCGGTAGCCTGAATCTTATACCTCTGAACCGCTCCCAAAAATTCCTGAAGGTCGTAATCAATTTCTGGCCTTAACCCTACGTCATATTTGAACTCAAAACTATCTTGGTTCTCCCAGTCAGGCTCGCCTTCAGGTTCCTTTTGAAGGGGGTTTAACAGCAATTTAATGTCATTCTCCTGTATATAATTTTGTAACGATTTATTGACTTGATCCGGGATTAATTGCTTTTTCAAGTCCGGCCCGATCCGTTTTTTCAATAAATTCAAGGGAGCTTTCCCCTTTCTAAAACCCGGGAGATCAACCTTTTTGCGGTAATTTTTTAGCTCCTTTTCAAATTCTTCTTGGTAATCAGCCGGTTCGATATGCACGACAAACTCTGCGTCTAAATTGTTCTTTTTTTCTAAATTTACTTCCAAGATACCAGATTTTTCTAAAACAAATTATTAACAACTTCTGAATGTGCGGATGGGGGGACTCGAACCCCCACACTTTTCAGTACTAGATCCTAAATCTAGCGCGTCTACCAATTCCGCCACATCCGCAATTTTGGATTACAAAAGTACAATTTCCAAAAAAGCTTGCCATAAAAAGTTTGATCAAGTCTTCAAACTTTATCCTCCTCTTTGACTGAGTGGTAGAACATTTTGTCAATTTTCAAAGTTTCTTAACATAGAAGGGCAGTTTTTTTTACCTTTCTCATTTCAAAACCCTTAAAAGAATGGCAAATACACAACCAAAGGATGAAAACAGACAAATTGTCAACGCTTACAGGTCTTTACTCAGGGCCAGTAAACCCTATATAAATCCTGAGGATAAAAGCACCATCCGTAAAGCTTTTAATTTTGCCTTGGATGCTCATCAGGGAATGAGGAGAAAGTCAGGGGAGCTTTACATTTTTCATCCTATAGCCGTTGCAACCATTTGTGCCAAAGAAATGAATCTGAGTACCACTTCTATCACCTGCGCGCTTTTACATGATGTGGTTGAGGATACCGATGTAACGGCTGAAGATATTGAAGCCACTTTCGGGTCAAAGGTTGCGGGAATCATCAAAGGGTTAACCAAGATATCAGGTTTTTCCGGGCACACAAAGTCTATGCAGGCTGAAAACTTTCGTAAGATCCTTTTAACCTTGGCAGATGACGTTCGGGTCATTTTGATTAAGCTTGCCGACCGCTTGCATAATATGCGAACACTGGATTTCATGCCCTCAAAAAACCAATTGAAAATTGCCTCTGAGACGCTTGAAGTTTATGCACCGTTGGCCCATCGATTAGGGCTTTACAATATTAAAACCGAGCTGGAAGATTTAGCATTAAAATATACGGAACCTGAAGTTTACCGTGAAATTGTGAGCAAGCTTAAATCAAGCAAAAGTCAACGCAGCAGGTTTATTCGAAAATTCACTAACCCCATTCAAAAAAAGCTTGACCAAATCGGTTTGAATTATGAAATAAAAGGCCGGACTAAATCCATTTACTCCATTTATCGTAAAATGAAAAGCCAGGGAATTCCATTTGAAGAAGTTTACGATATCTTTGCCATAAGAATAATAATGGATGCGCCATTAGACCGGGAAAAAGAAATCTGTTGGCGAACTTACTCAGTTATTACTGATACCTATACACCTAATCCTAACCGGTTAAGGGACTGGCTTTCAACCCCAAAAGCCAATGGCTATGAATCGCTGCATACCACGGTAATGGGTCCGCTTGGTAAATGGGTGGAGGTACAAATACGTACGAGAAGAATGGATGAAATAGCTGAAAAAGGTTATGCAGCCCATTGGAAATACAAAGAAAATTCCTTCCAAAAAGAAAGTGGATTGGAAGAATGGATAAAGCGGGTTAGGGAAATGTTGGAAAATAACACCTCGAATGCCATTGATTTTCTTGATGAATTCAAACTGAACCTGTTTTCTGATGAAGTATTTGTCTTCACGCCGGAAGGCGATACCGTAAAGCTACCCATAAATGCTACTGCCCTGGATTTTGCGTTTGAAATCCATACCGAAGTGGGATTACAATGTTTTGGTGCCAAAGTCAACCATAAGTTAGTACCCTTAAATTATCAACTGCAAAGCGGAGATCAGGTTGAAATCCTTACATCCAAAAAACAAAAGCCCAATCGTGAATGGTTAAACTATGTCATAACAGCTAAGGCAAAATCTAAAATAAAAACCGCTCTTAAAGAAGAAAAACGAGAATTTGCCCAGCAAGGAAAAGAAATATTGGAAAGGAAATTCAGGCATTTTCAGATAAAGCTTAATAGCCAGAAAATCAATGAGTTCACCCATTTCATGAATGAAGAATCCAGTCTTGACTTATTTTATGCCATTTCCAAGGGTAAAATCAGCAGAGAGGATTTGAATCAGAAGCTGGAAAGTTTCACCAACCAAAAGAAAACTTCAAGCAACGTAAAACAAACGCCAGGAAAACAGACTCCCCTGCAAAAAGATACTTCCAAGAAAAAAACGGAAGTGATTTTTGAAGACGGAAGTTACTTCGATTATTCTTTTGCTAAGTGTTGTAATCCGATCCCCGGGGACGATATTTTCGGATTTATAACCAAAAACGAGGGTGTGAAAATCCACAGAACAAATTGCCCGAATGGGATCCATTTGATGTCTAAATTCGGCTACCGGATTTTGAATGCAAGATGGGCAAGAGAAGACATAAAACCGATTTCTGCATTTACGGTAGGGCTTAAAGTACTCGGAATTGACTCTTTAGGGATGGTCAGTAAAATAACAGATACCATTTCCAAGGAGCTAAGAGTAAACATAGATTCTATCACCATTTCCGCCAAAGCCGGTGCCTTCGAAGGTTCAATTATCCTTTATATTTATGATACCAAGCATCTGGAAAAATTGATCAATAAATTAGAGTCTCAGGAAGGCATTGAGTCCGTTCATCGCTTCAACCCGGAAAATTCACAAGAATTTAATGAGCCTCAGGTTGTTAAAAATGAGTAATTTTTTCTTTTTTCCTTTGTATTTTTGCCATCCTGATTAACAGATTATTTATGACATTATGACAAAGGAAGAAACACTTGAAGAAGCCAAGAAACAATTTTCGAAATACTTGGAAGAAAAAAAGCATCGTAAAACCCCAGAAAGATTTGCGGTTTTATCCGAGATTTATTCCAGGGATGACCATTTTGATGTAGAAATGCTTTACCTGGAATTAAAAAAAAAGAACTATCATATAAGCCGAGCCACGGTTTATAATACCCTTGATTTACTATTGGATTGTGGACTGGCCATTAAACAACAATTCGGGAATAATGTGGCTTTATACGAAAAAGCCTATGGCTACCGTCAGCATGATCATTTAATCTGCAACTTCTGCGATAAAGTATTAGAATTTTGTGACCCCAGAATTCAGCAAACCCAGAACATGGTTGGCGAGCTCTTGAAATTTAATGTGACCCAACATTCATTAACCCTTTATGGCAACCCTCTATCCGATGAAGAAGGGTATTGCCTTTCCTGCTCAAAAAAGCTTAATGTTTAACAATTATGGCCTTAGATATTTTACTGGGACTCCAATGGGGTGACGAAGGCAAAGGGAAAATAGTGGATGTCTTAGCCCCGGATTACGATATTGTTGCACGTTTCCAGGGTGGACCTAATGCCGGACACACGCTCAATATAAAAGGTGAAGAATTGGTATTACACACCATACCCTCAGGCATTATTCATGAAAATGTAATCAATGTAATTGGGGGAGGAATGGTCATTGACCCCACTACACTTGATGAAGAAATTGAAAAGCTCCGAAAAAAAGGTTTGTTTGATCCGAATAGACTCTTAATTGCCAAAAATGCCCACTTGATACTTCCTTCCCACAGAAAATTGGATGAAGCCCAGGAAAATAGTAAAGGGGGAAATAAAATTGGCTCTACTTTAAAGGGTATCGGCCCAAGTTACATGGATAAAACTTCCAGAAAAGGGTTAAGAATAAGAGATATTTTTGATCCGGATTTTAAACAAAAGTATGAGCTCTTAAAAAAAGAACATTTAGCACTTTTGGATAGGATAAATGCCAAAGGACCTTCAAAAAATGAGGAAGAAGAATGGCTTAGTGGTATCCAACACTTAAAAAAATTAAACATACAAAATACTGAGGAATACCTGAACCAAAAATTATCCGATGACGCCAAAATACTAGCCGAAGGAGCTCAGGGAACTTTTCTTGATCTTGATCTTGGAACCTATCCTTACGTAACTTCATCAAATACCTTAGCAGCCAACGCTTGTTTGGGATTAGGAATTTCCCCCAAATCAGTAAATAAAATTTATGGGGTTTTTAAAGCTTACACAACCAGAGTCGGTGAAGGACCTTTTCCCACAGAATTGAATGGCCAAGAGGGAGAAATCCTGAAGGAAAAAGGTAAAGAATACGGTGCTACTACGGGTAGACCCAGACGATGCGGTTGGTTGGATCTCCCGGGCTTGAATTATGCAATAAAAATCAATGGCGTTACTGACCTTATAATAACTAAGACGGATATTTTCAAAGGGTTTGATGCCATTAAAATCTGTAACGGCTTTGAGAATTTGGCGCAAGACGAAGGTTATCCCGAAATTATTAATGAGAGCAATACCATACGGCCCAGATACGAATCCTTTAAAAGCTGGAATTCAGATATTTCTAAAATTCAACAAAAGACATCCTTACCTGAACCCTTAAGAAATTATTTAAACTTTATTCAGGACCATACGGGAAAAAAAATGACAATCATTTCAACAGGTCCCAGAAGGAACCAGTATCTATGGGTGCAAAAAATTTAAGCATTTGAAAAAGGCAGAAAATCTTAAAAAATCACTTGCACCAAATAAAAAAGCCTGCTTCAAATTTGAAGCAGGCTTTTTTATCGAGGTATGGCTTATAAAGTTTAATATTGCCAAAGATCGTGTTCAAAGTTAAACAATTCTTCTTCAATTTTCTGAGCCCTGATTAACGCGCCAAACTTATCACCACTATATTTTGGTTGGTCTAAAATATCGACATCAAACTCATTCGGCTCTTTAATGATGTAACTAGAGAACAACCTCTGCTCAAAAAAGTCGTAGTAAGAAAGTTGAGCTGCGTCATTATGCCGATTAAACATCGGTTCATTCACCAAAATTTTTCTGAATTCTTCCCATTTGACCCAAAACAAAGTCCTTTCCCCTAATTCCGTTCCGGCCCTTTCAAGGTCATAAAGAGGAGCAATGGCAATAATGCGGGGAAAAAATTCACCAGTTTCTTTATCGAAAATCCAATCCTCCATTATCCGGAATTTAAAAAGCTCATCGCAGTCTTTCTTCTCTTTATACACAGTATCCCTTGTTTCATTAGGCCTTTCAACAGGCCAAGGCCTATATTCAGCTGCCCTTTCTTTAGTAAGTTGTTCTACAACTTCTTCACGCGTATAATAACTTGTCAAAGAGTCAGATTTATAGGGTGTTAATTTTTTTCCTTGAACCCCTTTCATCACAGAATTATAAAGCAGACAATTAAACCGGTTTTTAGGCCACCGCATAGCCAAATTTTGCTTTTCCCTGATATCTAACTTTTGATGGATTCGTCTTGCATACATCACATCAGCTTGCCTTAAAGCAGGGTATGGAATGGCTTTTCGTTCCTCAATAGCCCTCCTTTCATAGGTAAAATCTGATTTATAGGCTCCTTCTCCAGATTCCTGTGCCAGTGTAATATTGGAAAAAAGGCACATCACACCAACCAGGCAAGCCAATAAATTTTTAAACCCTATTAATTTCATAACCGCAATAATTTATTTGACATTCAGTGTAATAGTCGTAGGCAAATTCTTTACCCCGTCAGGCCCTTTAGCCCTAATTTTGTCCACAATAATCCTGTCGCCATCATCCACATCAGAAAGCATATTTTTCATTTTTCCATTTAACCTGGCACCACGAGCTGTGGATTCTTTAACATTCCCTCTCCTTGGAATATAAGTGAGCCGAAATTTTGTCACCCTATATTTAACCCCTTCAAAAGCAAATCCTTGACCCATTGTAGCGGCAATAGCACTGGCATTTTTCACTTTGACAGCTGAAATGCTTCCACTGGTCTTACCAGCAAGCAGGGGACGGGGATTAGGAACAGACCGGACCCGGAATTCTTTTGAACCCAAATTTTTGCGGTTTCCATCTGAAGTTTCAACCGATACACTAATAGTAGCTTTCCTGGTATCAGGTACTCTCGCTATATAATCACTTTTTCCTTTTTTAATCAATTTCCCTTTAGAGATGGTGGCAGATGTTTGTTCAGGCCTATAACCCACAGCCCCAATGGAAATCGGATTGTCCAAACCGGTGTAAAGCATGTTCATCGCGTCCGCTGAAATGGTAGCAAAGGAAGGAGAAGCCTTATAATTAATGGTAAAGGGGAAAGAATCAATTCCCCCGGTTGTGGGATTTTTAAGAGTCATCAAACCCTCCTTTTCCTTTGTTCCGGGAGTAGAAGGAGTTGCCTTAAATTTACCTCTTCCATTTTTGATCTTTTCCTTGGGCATCTTTTCACCTTCGATATAAATAGTAGGATCCTGGGTAGAACTATAAGCCCCAAGCAATATATCGGCCTTATAGGTTTCATTGACGTTTACAACCCCTTTTTCTGCCCTAACAATGGGGATCAGTTGGTCAAAGGAACGCCTACCAGCCCCCACCTGCTTCAGTAATTGGTTAACTATATCAGCCTTCGTGCTCTTAAGATCACTTTCAATTTTAGATAGAATGGTTACTGTTGCGGTAACCGGTACCATTTGAAATCGTTGAGCTGCCCAACTATTCGCCTGATCAGGACCATCGGGAGGATCTTCAGCTTTTAATGAAACGATCTTTTTAATGGTTGATTCGGCAATGTCATCATCCTCTTTGTCATTTTCATTATACTCTCTAAGAATGCCCATTAATTGACTACGTGCACGATTAATCTTGTTTTGGAGGGTATCCCCTTTATCCTGCTCAACCAAAATCCGACTTCCCACATCCAAATTTTTAGCACCCACCAAGTGGTCAGTTTTTTCCCCGTCCTTTTTGAGGTATCCCCCACTTTTCTCGATGACTTCGTCCTTTAAACTTTCTATATAACTCTCGAGGCTATCAGTTATTTCTTTGGCTTTCATGGCCCGGTCATAATGAGGCTTTGTCAATTTTTCATTATTCTCCATTAAATCCTCAAAACGATTCATAGCACTCATGTTTTTCGTTTCAAGGGCCGAATTTGATTTTTTAATGCCGGTATGAACTACGTGAAAAGCATTCAGAACCTCTGCAGAAACATTGAGGGCAAGTAAAGCCAATAGCACGAGGTACATCATATTAATCATCGCCTGCCGTAGCGGATTATCTGATCCTGCTGCCATATTTTATTACATTTAAGGTTTTATTTCTTATAATACTTTCTTGTCAAACACCTTATTTAGGACTGACTTGAATTGGCACCCATAGCGCTCAGCATGTTGCCGTAAACCGAGTTAAGGCTACCAAGGTTTTGGTTTAATCGGTTAAATTCATCTTTTAGTTTGGCAGTTTCTTCCTGAGAACCCGAAAGATTCTCAATGGTCCTGGACAGGCTGTCGTAATATTTATTAAGGGATTTGATATGGTTGTTGGTTTCTTCAAGTTCCATATCGTAAACTGAGTTCAGGGACGCTAATTTCTGGGAAGCTTGTTTGATTTGATCAAAATACTCTTTCGTAACCTCCGAGGATTGGTTTAGGTTCTCAAGGGCCTGAAGGTTTTCAGAATAAGATTGGTTGATTTTATCAATGTTTTGAGCGGCTTCTTTCACTTTGGAAGTGTAATCATCAGTAGCGACAGCCGCATCGGTTAGTTCACTCATTTTAGATACATTATCCGAAAATGATTTCATCCCATCGCCCAACCGTTGTATAAGACTTTGATCGATTTGGGCTTCTTCAAAAGCTTTATCCAGTTCCTCAGAAGCTGACTTGGAACCACTTCCTTTCTTAGTATCCTCAACACCTGCAAGCTCGGGATAGACCAATGTCCAATCATAGTCTTCTTTAATGGGTTCAAATGCAGAAATTGCAAAAATAAAGGCTTCCGTGCCCAGACCAACAATCAACATAACACCTGCACCGGGATAATGTTGTAATTTAAACAAAGCTCCTAATATCACCACAGAAGCTCCTAATCCATAAATCTTCGCCATTATGGATTTAAACGTCTTACTTTCCAAAAAACTACCTGATTTAGCCATTTCTAAACTTTTTTATTTAAACAATTATTATCAAAGGATTACTAACGATCGTTAATGGAACGCCCCATATAGGTCATTACATTACGGAAACCAATGTAGGATTTAGCGGTATCAGCATATTCATAGGAACGAACACCATTCTGAATATAATACGCCACATCTTTCCAAGAGCCGCCTCTAATAACTTTTCTCTTGCGAGTTACTGGTTCATCTTTTTTAGCATCGTAATGATAATGGGGATTCATATCATTCATTTTATCATAGAGCGATTCATTGAAAGCAGTTTTAGTCCATTCGGCCACATTACCAGCCATGCAATATAAACCGTAATCGTTAGGAAAATACGATGTTACTTTAACAGGATAAAAACCTCCATCCCTGATGTAATTACCCCTCAAGGGTTTAAAATTAGCCAGGAAACAACCCTTTTTATTCCGGGTATACGGACCGCCCCATGGGTAAGGGCTAAAATCACGGCCACCTCTCGCAGCATATTCCCATTCAGCTTCAGTTGGAATTCTGAATGGATTAACATCCGGCATACCAACAGAATTGTAATAAGCATTAAGCTTTTGCGTCCGCCAATTAGAAAATGCCCTTGCCTGATGCCAGCTAACACCCACTACCGGATAGTCATCGTAACCCGGATGAGCAAAATACAACCTTGCCATGGGATCATTGTAAGAATAGGTAAAATCCCTTATAAAAGCCAAAGTATCTGGATAAACATGAACATTTTCTTCTTCGATAAATTTAGACCTTTTAGCCGGTTCGTGTTTGTATTTTCTCTTGGCTGCTTCGTGTAGATCAAACCATTTGTAATTATAAACTAATTTACCACTATTAAGCTTTTGTTGATTACCAATTTTATTTTCACCCTGATAGTACATATCGGCCACCATATCCTGCGTTTCCTTGAGGTTCCACTCAATTTCCTTATCCCAATTTAAGCGCGTGCCTCTATCATTTTCGATCAGGTGTTCTCCCCCTATCTTTTCTTTGGCAATAGAGTCTCTAACCCAGTAAACAAATTGTCTGTATTCATTATTGGTAATCTCAGTGTCATCCATGAAGAAAGCTTTAACCGAAACCTGTTTCGGTCGAGCAGTACGGGCATACACAACATCCTGATCGCTTTGTCCCATATGGAAAGTACCCGTAGGTACATAAACAGTACCGTAGGGTTGTGGGTGAGACCATGGATTTCTACCTTGGACACCTGTTAATTGGCCCTCAGTGTTGCTTAAACCACAGCCTTGCAGTAAAAACGATAAAGGTATAAAAGCCAATAGGGCTATTTTCAACGATTTCATCATTTTTATGATAATTTTCTATTACAAATGTTTATTCACACCGAACGTTTCAAAAAACGAAACTACAAAAAATTTATTATTTAACACGCAAATCTAAAGATGCCTTGGGGTCCAGATGGGAAATTCTTCTTTTGGTTCTGGATTGAAATTAAAACAATAACCAATTAGTACTTCATGGGTTCCACCGCTCTTAATGTCATTGGGATTAAAGGGTAAATCAAAAGAATATCCCACTTTTAACTTCGGGGTTAAATACATCCCCAACATGGCATTCATGGCATTTTCTCCGATTCTGTAACCCAATCCGCCCCAATATTTATCTTGCAATGTAGCCCTTAAATTCACATCAGAAACCAACTTAGCACCATCGAATTTAAAAAGGGCTGAAGGTTTAAAACTCCATTCTTCATTCAAATCATAATTATACCCCCCTGATAAATAAAAGTGGCGAAAATATTTTGCTTCACCACCACCCTTCAAGCTCCAACCAAGTTTAGGCTGATTTAAGTGAAGACCAGATAAACCGACATAATAGTTCCTGCCTGTTAAAAATGCCCCGATTCCCACATCAAACATTCCTTTTGAAACTTCTTTATTCGGAATTAAAGGATCGCCGTCTTCTATTGCTTTTAACTTATTACCGTTCAATTGCTTTTGAATATATCCAATGTTCAAACCCAGGGACAAACGACCAAAAGAAAATTCTCTTTTATGACTGGCAGATGCCAAAACAGAAACCGTTGACTCAAATCCCTGTTGATCATTGAAAATTGCCAGTCCTGCTCCTTGCACAAAATCATTGATCAATGGTGCATGAACATTAAAAACCTGAGTATTTGGTGCAGACCCACCATCTATTCCTTCAAATTGTGTCCACTGGTTATGCTGAAGAAAAGTGGCACAAATTCTCCTTTCATGATTACCCGCAAATGCAGGATTATAATTCAGTTCACTAAACATATAGTGAGAATATTGGGGATCCTGCTGCGCTTTTACTTCTTGAAAGTTCAGCAATAAAAACGACCCACTAAAAATCAAAGAAAGTAAGTAAAAATTTTGCCATCTCAACTTCATGTATTCAATGGTTTAATTGATGCTTCAAATATAGAAACAATATTCAAAGGAACAAACTAAACTTTAAAAATCTAAACGATGGTTTTTTAATCCTATTGTTTTAATAGAAAAGGTGGTCCCAACTTCCCAGCAAATATTCACCAAACCTTATTGCTTAGGGTTGTTATATTTCCTTATATAGTTTTCAAGGGCCATTTTCATGGAAGGAGCCTGAGGAGAAGGGGCTTCAATATTAAGTTCCAGTCCCGCTTTTTTTACTTCTTTACAGGTTTTGGGACCAAAGGCAGCGATTTTGGTATCATTTTGCTCAAAATCGGGAAAATTTTCCAATAATGAGCGTATCCCGGAAGGGCTAAAAAAGGCCAGAATATCATAATCCACATTTCTTAGCTCCGAAAGATCATTGTAAATGGTTCGGTACATCGTGGCCTCAGTAAACTTAATCTTGTATTTACGTAAGGTTTTAGCAAATTCATTCTTACTTACATTAGATTGCGGTATTAAATACCGCTCATTTTTGTGTTTTAGTAGTAGGCTTTCGAATCCCTTATCCTTGGACTTTGGGAAAAAAACCTTCCGCTTACGGTAAGTTATGAATTTTTGGAGGTAAAGGGCTATCGCTTCTGTTACACAAAAATACTTCATTTCAGCAGGGACTTCTATTCGTAGGTCTTCACATAACCTAAAAAAATGTTCAATGGCTGTCCTGCTGGTCATGACAATTGCTGTATGCTTTAATATGCTTATTTTGCTCCTTCTAAATTCCTTAGCAGTCACACCCTCTACCTTAATAAAAGGGTAAAACTGAATATCTACGTTGTATTTATCTTTTAATTCCTGGTAAGGAGAACTACCATTTGAAGGTTCGGGCTGAGAGATAAGGATGTTTTTTATTTTCACTATGATTAATTAATTTGATTTGTTATCAAAAAACATCTGTAATAAGGTCAATCACAATAATTAACGGGGAAATTTCAACGACACAAAGGTAAAAAAAATTGTAAATAATTCCATGACGCCCTTTACCCTGAACCTGAAATAACGTTCTAAGGAAACGATAACATAAGAAAAGGATTATTAAAATGCCTAAAACATTAAAGGTGAGGGTCTTAGGTAGCAAATTAAAATAAGTCATCAAAAATACCATTGGTAAAAGGATAATACCTATCACACGATTAAAAATCAAAAGCTGATAAAGAAAAAATCTTTTATATCCGCCTTCATAAAATACGCCGGTAAAGGCTGTGTAAAGGAGGAGGTGAGCCAAATAAATACCCGTAACCCATAGTAAAGTTTCCCAAAAATCCATATCAGCAAGCATCTCACTGGGGTATTGAAACAAGTAAAATGCAATGCTACCTAAAAAAACAAGATCCAGAAAAATATTGACCAAATTCCAGCTTAACTTCCCCTCTCGCAATATTAAGTTAATATAATTAAAGTCCAGAATGCTACGAAATAAATCATTAAAATAAAAGGGGTCTAACACTTTAACCAACCCTAAAAGGAGCAGGAACAAAATTAACAGGAAAAAAAGTATGGTATTTTCCTGAAGCCCATTTGCTAAAGCATTGCCTCCAATAACAATTAAATAATTCATAGTTAGCCTTAGGTACGGGGTGGCTTTAAATTTTCAAAAATACCTTTTAAACAAAATATCATCTCAATAAGCATTAAAACAGGTTGATAAAACCAAAGTGGATTTGCCCGTTTCTAAACTGAAGCGGTTGACCGGATTGCTGTCCTATTGCATAATTAAGGGAAAATAAGCCGGCCCCTGTTTCAAAAGTATAACCCAGCCCAAAGCCATAAGGCCTGCCATAATTAGTTTCATTTACAAGCTTTTGCTGGTAAAAAGCTTGATCAAAAAAAAGGGTAAAATAATCATTTTTTGCCGTCAAAAGCCTGAATTCCAAGGTACCAATGCCATATGAACTTGCCGAAATACTCCCTTCATCAAACCCTCTCAAATCCTGAAATCCCCCAAATTGAAACAGTTGATTCCTCAGAATTTTATCGTCCACCAAATGTTTCCCCTCTATTTTGGCCATTAAAGTGGTTTGCTCACCCAACTTAAAAAAATACTGGCCTAAAAAAGTTAGTTTGTAAAGGACTTTTTTACTTTTCAATGAATCAACTTTCCTATCTTCCAGTTGGGGATTAGGATTTAGGGATTTTTGCCCGGCACTTCCATTTAAATTAATCCTGTATCCTTTAGTGGGATTCAAACGGTAATCCAAATCCTGGTAATTAGCACCTATTCCATAAAATTGAACATCATAATTGGCAAACTGGGATAAATTGTTAGCCCGTTTAAAACCAGAAGGGTTTATTAAATTGGATTGGCTTGATTCATAAAAAACCTTACCGTAATTATTTCCTGAAAACAAGTACCTCACTCCAAGCTCCCAACCCACATTTAAATACAAAGTATCGAATTTAATTAAATCCAATGATGCTTCTGCCCCAATCGGGAAATTCAGGAAAAAAGGATAATGATAATCCAACCTTAATTCCTGGCTCCTTTCACGAATCTTTTGCCAGTTCAAGTCTATAGACATGGCCTGCCCAAAGGGATTTCTCAACCGCAAACCCACCTCACCGGTTAATCTAAGCCCGTCTTCTCCTCCTGTTTGGGGGGAAACTCCCACTATGCCATTTACCCTACTGGCAGGAGATTGCTTAAGGTAAAGCTTAATATGAGCCTTTCCCCTTTGAAAATCTACCCCGGGCTCTGCTGTGGTCTTAAGGAAAGCCAATTGATCAATACGATCCTTGAGTGATTTTACATCGTTTTCATTGTAAAGCCGGCCTGAATCAATTTTTAAATACCTGCGCAAATAGCGTTTCGAAACATTCACCTTCCCTGGTATAGTCAGATCTCCATAAGTGACCCGAGGCCCCTTGTCAATCTTTAAAGAGGCACTCAATGCATTATTTTTAAAACGAAGTTCAGCCAAACGGATGGCTGCAAAGGGATGCCCATGGTTTTCTGCATATTCCAGAATGGCTTCCATCAATTGGCTTATTTCTTCAGCCCGTAGGGGGTCTCCTTTAAACATATTCGTTGAATACCCCTTCTTTCTTAGCCACCCTTCATTGACATTACCTGATTTAAGCTTAACCCACCGATATTTCTTTCCGACTTTCACCAAAGCTTTATAGGTTAATGAGTCTTTTTTTTGAAAAGCATCCACGCTTGCTTCAAGATATCCTTCATGCCAATACTTCTGCAGTAAATCCCTAAGGGCAAAACGAATAGCAACGGAGTCCCTGAAACGCTTTTCTTTCGGAATTTTTTTGCTAATTACACTCGAATCACCTTTTACAGTTAAATCCAAACGAAAAGTATTCTGCCCGAAAACAGAAGTAAACAAAAGGCAATTCAAAAGCATCCATACCACAAAAACCTTCCAAATAAGATGTTTATTTAGTGGTCTCAATTAAAGGCTATTTTCAAATGAATTCCATTTAGCAATTTAAGGCCCATAGGTTACAAATTAATTAAAAAGCAGGATTTTAGTAAATTCGGAGTAAATAAACCTTTATGAGCGAATTCAAAAATAAACGAATGCCCAACTATTTAATTCAATAACAATTGAGCTATGGTTGCTATGGTAATTAAACCGGAATAAAGTGCCCAATTTTGAAATCTTTTACCCTGTTTTTCGCTTATTAAATTGAAACCCGTGTAAGAAAATCATTTAAACTAAAACATCAATTTACTGAATGGCGAGGATTTATATTCATATACCATTTTGCAGAAAAGCATGTGCTTATTGCAACTTTCATTTTTCCACCTTGCTAAAAAACAAGGAAAGCATCATTGAGGCCTTATTGGTTGAAATTTCACTAAGGGAAGATTTTTTCGCTAATAAAACCCTGGATAGTATTTATTTCGGTGGAGGCACCCCTTCTCTGTTATCCGAAAATGAATTAGCCAGGATCTTTGACAAACTCAGAACCCATTTCACTATTAAAAATAATGCGGAAATTACCCTGGAAATAAACCCGGATGATTGTTCCAAAGAATACTTAAACGCCTTAAAAAAAGTAGGCTTTAATCGTTTGAGTATTGGCATTCAATCTTTTCATGACAAAGACCTTGAATATTTAGGACGGGTTCATAATGCCTTGCAATCTCATCAAATCATCCAGGAAGCGAAAAAGGCTGGTTTTGATAACCTGACGGTGGATCTTATTTACGGTTTGCCAAGTTCAAACACGGATCAATGGAAAAACAACCTACAATTTATTAAAGAATACCAAATACCTCATTTTTCTGCCTATGCAATAACGATAGAGCCCAAGACCCTTTTGGAAAACCGGATTAAAAAAGGGAAAATGCAGGAGCCGGAAGAAGCTAAATACGAAGAGGATTTCTCAAACCTTTTAGATTTTGCAGACCGTCATGGTTTTGACCATTACGAAATTTCCAACTTTTCATTAGATCACTATATGGCTTTCCACAACACAAGTTATTGGTTTGGGGAGCCCTTTTTAGGCATCGGACCGGGTGCCCATTCATTTGATGGGTACAAAAGAAAATGGAACATTGCTAACAATGCCCGTTATGAGCAATCTCTGAATAAAGGTGTTTTACCACTTGAAGAAGAAAGCCTGACCGAGAAAGAAAAATTCAATGAAACTGTGATGACAGGGCTCCGAACAAAATGGGGCCTTGACCTTTCTGCCATTTATTCCGAATATGGTCGTTTTTATCATGATTACCTGGATCAGAAACTACGCAAATGGGAAGCAAAAGGGGCACTAAAAACCCATAATGGACACTATTACCTTCAATCCCGACAAACTTTATTAGCAGATCACATTATTGCAGATTGTTTTTATGTAGCATAAAGCAAGAAAAAAATGAAAAAAGCTGAAATCCAATTTAACCATGAGTCTTTTGAACTTGATTTTGCCGATTTTATTGATATTTCGATTGGTATCAGGAAGGCGGATAATGTCAATGCCTTTTTCTTACCGAATCCGGCATTTGAAACCGTAAAAGCGGGAGATTTCATCGGGGATGTCAACCAGGGAGGAAGTTGCAACGTAGAGAATATCGCCATTAGCCCCCACGGTAATGGTACTCATACGGAGTGTTTAGGCCATATTAGCAAGGAAAAACATTTGCTTGATGATTGTTTGCAGGAGTACCATTTTTTAGCAAGCCTCATTACTGTAAATTTAACAGAAAACAGCACCCATAAATGGCTAAGTGAGGAAAGTTTACACAATGCGTTGAGCAAAATAAACGGTGAATTTGAGGCACTAATCGTTCGAACAACCCCAAATCCTGCTTACAAGAAAAATTGCGTTTATTCCGGAAAACAACCTCCTTACATCACAGAAAATGGAATGAAACTGATTAAAAAAACCGGTATCAATCACCTTTTGGTTGACCTGCCTTCCCTTGACCATGAAGAAAATCCGGACTTACCAGCACATCATGCTTTTTTTGAATACCCGGAAAACCCTAAAACCGAAAACACCGTTACAGAAATGGTTTACATCCCTGATAATGTTGCCGATGGCATTTACCTTTTAAATTTACAGGTAATAAGCCTGGAAAGTGATGCAAGCCCCTGCAAACCCATCCTTTATCACCTCACTAAAAAGTAAGGGTTTTTACCCCTTAAAAGGCACTTGGATTATCAGGAGCCAATTTAACGGATAAAATCAAAGGTTAAAAGCAACTTTTGGCCTTTTAAATCGTTTCTTACTTAGCGACTAATTTTGCGTTGAGGGTCTTAAATTTTTGAAACCTTTAACCATAAAAAATTTTTATGATTAGGGGGTTACTAAATTAATGCCCGATAAGGTAGTGTATTAAAACGAATACCTAAACGAGCTTTAGTAATTCCGGCAACAAAAAACAGAGCCAATGAGAAAATTTCAGCAGGTTTTATGGTTTTTACCCATATTCATTATCGCTTTCACTTCTGAAAGTAAAGCAACGCATAATAGAGCTGGCGAAATCACATTTGAACACATTGAACGTTATACGTACGAAATAACCCTAATCACTTATACCAATCCCAATAGTCCCCCTGATAGACCAACCTTGACGGTTGAATGGGGTGACGGTTCCAAAAGTGAGGTGAGCAGGGACCGGATTGACAAAAATATTGGTAAAAACAATCAGCATCCGGTTCAAAAAAATGTTTACAAAGGCAGGCACAGCTATGATGGTCCTGGCACTTACACCATTCGAATGCGCGACCAAAACCGGGTGAAAGATATCATTAACATGACCAACTCGGTTAATACGGCTTTTTATGTGGAAACCAAACTTTCCATTTTCGCAAGCGGACTGGGGCATAATAATTCGCCCGTTTTGTTGCAGCCTCCTGTTGACTACGCTCAAACTAACGAGGTTTATGTGCATTATCCCAACGCCTATGATGTGGACGGTGATAGCCTGGCTTATTCCCTGGTGCCTCCAAAGCGGGATTTCCAGGAAGAAGTAAATGGTTATTATGAGCCTTATGCCAAAAATAAATTTTCCATAGATTCAGTGACCGGCCGTTTAGAATGGGATTATCCGGATTCCACCGGCATTTATAACATAGCCATTAAAGTTGAGGAGTTTCGCGAAGGGAATAAAATCGGTGAAGTGATTCGAGACATGCAAATAATCGTCACTGAAGGCAAAAACAAAAGGCCCAATATTGTAAAACCGGAATTCACCGATACCTGCGTAGAAGCCGGAGAAAATATTAATTTAAACGTTCCCATTAAAGCAGTGGATACCAATCCTAAACAAACTTATTTCCCCCCGCATGATGTGACACTTTCTGCGACAGGGGGTCCTTTTGAAGTCAAAAAAACGAAAGCTACATTTAAAGAAAATACGGAAAGCAACATTGTCAACAGCAATTTTTCATGGCAAATCAGTTGCAGCCATATCAGGAAATTCCCTTACAGAGTAGTCTTTAAAGCCAAAGATGACCATCCTGTGGCCCCTTTAGCAGACCTCCGGCATTTGGATATAAAAGTTATTGGCCCCGAACCTAAAAACCTTACCTCAGATCCTAAGCCTAAGGGCATTAAGCTTGATTGGGATTTGCCAAGTTGTAAAAATGTAAGAGGCTTTAGAATTTACAGAAGGATTGATACCTCCTCCTGGAATCCAAGCTATTGTGAAAATGGTGTGCCACCTTATACCGGCTTTAAGGAGATAAAAACATTACCCGGTAAGGATAAAACGTCCTTTTTTGACCAAAATGTAGTCCCCGGTGCAGTGTATTGCTATCGTGTAACCGGCCTGTACCGGAATGAAGGGAAGCACAAGTTAGTGGAAGGTTATGCCTCTAACGAAACCTGTGCCAGGTTAAAAAAGGATGTGCCCGTTATCACGCATGTAGATGTCCGCAAAACCAGTGAAAACGAAGGCACAATTTTTATTGATTGGACCAAACCGGAAGAGGTGGATTCAAATACTTATGAACCCCCCTACAAGTATGAAATTTATCATTCTACCAATTTAAGGGGCGGACCCTCCGAAAAAGTAAAAACGGTGGATAGTATTCCTTCTTACCAGGCATTGGTTAGCAATACAGCCGATACCATCTTTTACGATTCTGCCCTTAATACCAAGAAAAATCCTTATTCTTACAACATTAAATTTTATGGGAGTTCAGACTCCAGTGAAGTCTTTATCGGGTCTTCGCGGGTCAATTCATCTGTTTACTTAAACATCCGGCCGGATCATAAATCACTGATCTTATCATGGAATGAAAATGTCCTTTGGAAAAATCGGGAATACGTTATTTTCAGAAAACATTATGATTCCGGACAATATAGAATCTATGACACGACCAAGAAACAAAGGTATCCGGATACCAATCTGGTTAAGGATTCCACTTATTGTTATTATGTAAAGTCTATTGGTGCCTTTACAGCCCCTGGTTTTCCGAAGCCCATCATAAACCATTCACAAAAATCCTGTGAGGAGCCAATAGATACTATAGCCCCCTGTCCGCCGGAAATAGATGGACAATCTGTTTGTAATATCAAAGAAAATCACCTTCAGTGGAATAAACCTTTCTGCGAAAAGGACAGCAGTGTGGTAGGTTACAAAGTTTATTTCAGAAACCATAAGGGAAAATCTTTTCAACTTTTGAGTGCTATTAATACCGGAGACAAAACCGATTACGAGGATCAGCGTGATACCCTTAATTACTCCCTGGCAGGCTGTTACGCGGTCAGCGCGGTGGACCCCTATGGCAATGAAAGCCGGTTAAGCAACTTTATTTGCGTTGACAATTGCCCGAGGTATAGGCTGCCCAATACCTTTACCCCTAATGGGGACGGAAAAAATGATTTTTTCAGGCCTTACCCGGACTGGCAGTTTGTGAAACGGATTAACCTGAAAATCTTCAATAGATGGGGAAACTTAGTCTATAAAACCTCAGATCCGGATTTCAAATGGGACGGAACCGATTATGAATCCGGGAAAAAACTGAGTCCGGGAACTTATTATTATGAAATCGAAATATTTCAAATCTATCTTGATGGACTTCAATCCGAATCCCAAAGTGGAACAATTAAAATGATTCATTAAAAGAGGACCATGTTCGGAGGTATTGTAGAAGGGCTGGGAAAGGTTCTGGCCGTTCGCGAAAACGGAACAAGCAAAATTTTTCAAATACAATCCCCTTTTAAAGAAAGCCTTGAAGCAGGCCAAAGTCTTGCTCATAACGGGGTTTGTTTAACAGTAGAAACTTACGAAAACAGGAAATACCAAATAAACGTCATCAGGGAATCACTACTTAAAAGTAACCTTGATTCCTTAGAAACCGGCTCCTTAATCAATTTAGAAAGAAGCTTGACCCTGGGAAGTTACGTGGATGGTCACCTGGTACAAGGGCATGTAGACGGAACAGGTCAATGTTTTGAAATCATTAACAATAACGGAAGTTGGGTTTTTGGTTTTGAATTTAATGCCAGGTTCGCCGGTCTGTTGGTAGAGAAGGGCGCTATAACCATAAACGGCGTTAGCCTTACGGCGCATGAAGTCGGCCAATCAGTCTTTTACGTCTCCATTATCCCCTACACTTTCTACCACACCAATTTTCAATACCTCCAAAAAGGGGATTACGTTAACCTTGAGTTTGACCTGATCGGGAAATACGTGGAAAGGTTAGGTACTTTCAACAATACACGGCCTCCGGAGGCCCAATAATCAAGAAATTTTACTTTTTACTTCGGAGTCCTGTTGTAATTTCTGCCATAACAATTCCTTTAACTCGGAAATGCCATTTCCTTTCGCAGATGAAATAAAAATATACGGAATATCCGAGGGAAGGGCTTTCTCCAGCTGCTTTTTCAGTTCATCATCCAACAAATCAGCTTTGGTAATGGCCAAAACCTTTTTCTTATCCAATAAACCCGGATCATAGTGATTCAATTCATTGCATAAAGCCTGGTAATCCTCATTAATGGTCAGGGATTCAGCGGATATTAAAAACAATAAGATCGCATTCCGTTCTAAGTGCCTAAGAAACCTTGAACCCTTACCCCTTCCCTTGTGAGAACCTTCTATTAAACCTGGTAAATCAGCCGCTACAAAAGAATTAAAATCCCCGTGAAAAACTACACCCAGATTCGGCGTGACAGTGGTAAAAGGATATGATGCTACCTCAGGCTTAGCCTCAGTAAGGACCGAAAGCAAAGTGGATTTCCCTGCATTGGGATAGCCAACAAAACCCACATCCGCTAATAACTTAAGTTCAAATATTTTCCAATTAATTTCTCCTTCGCCACCAAATTCAGCCATTTCAGGGGATTGGTTTGTTGAGTCCTTAAAGTGGTGATTACCTCGTCCACCTTCACCCCCATGGGCCACCACAAGAGTATCTGAATCTTTATAGAGCTCACCCAAATATTTCTCGGAATCAGCTTCTTTTACGACAGTACCAAGGGGCACGTCTAAATAAAGGTCTTCCCCTTGTTTGCCGGACTGGTTTTTAATGCCTCCATTTTCTCCATTCCCTGCTACTACATGTTTACGGTATCGCAAATGAAGCAATGTCCAATATTGGCTATTACCTCTTAAAATGACATGGCCTCCCCTGCCACCATCACCCCCATCAGGTCCCCCTTTAGGCACATACTTTTCCCGGTGAAAATGGGAAATTCCATTTCCGCCATCCCCGGCTCGACAGCAAACCCGAACATGATCGATAAAATTATGCTGAACCATTCCTCCAATTTAAACCCAGAGCGAGTATTATTACTTAAGCTTTTTTCTCCTTTAATTGGTTAATAACCGCCTTAATCCTTTCAAAGATCTCTTCAATTTCTCCTACACCTTTTACTGGAAAAAATTTCCCCTGGTCTTCATAATACTCGGCTAAAGGTGCTGTTTTTTCTTCATATTCCTGAATTCGGTTTCGGATAACATTTTCATCGGTGTCATCACTTCTTCCGGAGGATTTTCCCCTTTCCATCAAGCGCTTAACAAGCTCATCTTCCGGAACCTGTAAAGCAATCAGCCCGTCTACGTTAATTCCGTACCTTTCCATCAATTTGTCCAAAGCCTCGGCTTGAGCCTTGGTCCTTGGAAAACCATCAAAAATGAATCCCTTCGCATCTTGATGGGCCTGTAATTGCTGCTCGATCATGCCGACCACGACTTCATCGGGGACCAATTTTCCCTCATCAATCAGAGATTTTGCCTTAAGGCCAAGCTGAGTCCCCTCCGAAATTTCTTTCCTCAATAGATCGCCTGTAGCCAGGTGCACCAGGTTAAAGGCTTCAATCATTTTTTCTGATTGGGTACCTTTCCCGGCTCCGGGTGGGCCGAATAAAACGATGTTTAGCATCTTAGTGAGCTTTTTGTTTGTAAATACTTTTAAGATTCCTTCCTAATTGATCATAATCCAACCCGTAACCCACAATAAAAAAATTTGGGATTTCAAAACCCACATAATCAGGCTCGAGGGGTTCTACCAAAGCCTCTCTTTTAAAAGTTAAGGTGGCTACGTGTATGCTAAAAGGGTTATAACGGCTTATATCAGCTTTGAGTTTATTAATGGTTTTACCTGTATCCACAATGTCCTCCAAAATAATAATGGGCCTGTTTTCTACGGAGTGATTAAAACCAATAAGGGTTTTTACCTGGCCCGTTGAATGCATGGCTTCATAGGAAGAAACTTTCACAAATTCAATTTCACAGAAAAAGTCAAGGGAGCGGATCAAATCTGCGGCAAAGAGGAAAGAACCGTTCAGGATACTTACAAAAACCGGATTTTTATCTGAAAAATCTTTATTTAATTGATCAGCTAAGGCTTTAACCTGCTTCTGTATTTGATCTTCATCCAGGTACAACTGGAAAACCTTGTCGTGTAGCGTGACCTCCTTAACCATAAAGCCTAATTTCTAAACATTAAAAGTAATTAACAGTGACAAAGTGTAAATAACGCAGGCAAGTTTAACTGAAAAAATTGAGTGGTTTTATTAAAGGAAGATAAAAGCTCACAATTTCTGAGTGAGATTATTAGCCCGTTTTTGCATTAACTCTTCAATTTCCTCTGCCTCTATGGGAATATGAGCCATCAAATCATACGGTTCATTTTCAGTAACCATTAAATCATTTTCGATCCTCACCCCAATTCCTTCTTCGTGAATGTAAATACCAGGTTCACAAGTAAAAACCATGCCTGGCTCTATCACCTTGTTGCGATCAGGGACATCATGGACATCCAATCCCATATGGTGAGAAACGCCATGAGGAAAATACCTTTTGTAAGGGGGATTATGATTTTTTCCAACATTAATCTGGTCACGGCTTAATACGTTTAGCTTAACCAATTCCTCTTCTACAAGTCCGGCCACCTCTTCTTGGTATTCTTTCAGCTTAATACCGGGCTTCAATTTTGACCTGGCTTGATTAAAAACCCTTAGGACAGCATTATACACTTCTTTTTGCCTGGCCGTGAATTGACCGTTTACTGGAATAACCCTGGACATGTCCGAGGCATAATTTCCGTAGGTAGCCCCGAAGTCAAAAAGGATTGAATCCCCATCATGGCAACGATGGTCATTGGTGATGTAATGAAGTACACAAGCATTTTTACCGGAGGCCACAATGGGATCATAGGAATGCCCTTCGGACCCGTTTCTAATAAATTCATGGGTAATTTCGGCTTCGATCTCATATTCCCAAACCCCCGGTTCAACAAACCCTAAAACCCTTTCAAAGGCGGATTTGGTAATATCGCAGGCTTTCTGGATATACTGAATTTCGATATCCTTTTTGACCCGGCGAAGGTCCTTCATAATAGGCGCTGAACGCTCCAGGTGATGACCTGGGTAATCACTCTGAATTGTCCTGGCAAAGCGTAAATCCTTATAGGGCACATCGGATTTATACCGGTCATGCTCATTAAGATTGACGTAACAACATTCTGCATTGTTCATCAATAGAGGGAAAATATTGTCAAAATCCTCTAACCAAAAAACAGTCTGGATCCCGGAGATTTCGGTCGCCTTTTCTTTGGTCAGCTTCTCACCTTCCCAGGTAGCAATAACTTCATCTGTTTTTCGAAGGAATAGCATTTCCCGGTTCTGCTCCGATGGATGATCAGGAAACAGGACCAAAATGCTTTCTTCCTGATCAATACCGGAAAGGTAAAACAGGTCTGAATTTTGTCGGAAGGGATATACCTGATCGGCTGTTTTGGGCATCAGGTCATTAGATTGAAAAACAGCTAAAGCGTTGGGCTTTAATTGACTTGAAAACCTTTTACGGTTATCAACAAAAAAATCGGTAGGAAATTGTCGGTAGCGCATAGCACTTTTTTAATTTCAAAACAAGCTCCCCCATTGGTTTAATTTAAATAGGTCATTTATTGACCATTTCCCCGGGTTTAACCCAATTATCGAACTGTGCCTCCGTAAGCATCCCCAACTCAACGGAAGCTTCTTTAAGGGTTTTCCCTTCATTATAGGCTTTTTTAGCAATTTTGGCTGCATTATCATACCCTATATGGGTATTCAAAGCCGTTACAAGCATCAACGAATTGTCAAGATGCATTTGAATTCTTTCATGATTCGGCTCAATACCCCTGGCACATCTTTCTTCAAAAGCCTTACAGGCATCCCCTATTAACCGTGCGGAGTTCAGCACGTTAAAGGCGATCATAGGCTTGAACACATTCAATTCAAATTGCCCACTCATTCCTCCGGTATTAACAGCCACATCATTACCCAAAACCTGAGCACTAACCATAGTCAGCGCCTCCGGCTGGGTTGGATTTACTTTGCCGGGCATAATGGATGAACCGGGCTCATTAGCTGGAATCACTACCTCTCCGATACCACATCGTGGGCCTGAGGCCAGCATCCGTATATCATTACCGATTTTCATTAAGCTTGTGGCTACCCTTTTCAATGCCCCTGAGAGTTCTACCATTGCATCATGGGCTGCCAAAGCTTCAAATTTGTTCCCGGCTGTTCTAAAGGGCAGGCCGGTAAACTCAGCAATTTTCTCGGCCACTTTAATGTCGTAATTCTCGGGGCTATTCAACCCCGTTCCCACAGCGGTACCCCCCAACGCAATTTCTGAAACGGATTTTAATGCTTCATTAACAGCTTGAATACCATGATCCAATTGAGTGACATAACCTGAAAATTCCTGCCCCAGGGTTAAAGGGGTGGCATCCATGAAGTGGGTGCGTCCAATTTTTACCACATTTTCAAAATCACTGGACTTTTTGGCAAGCGTGTCCTTTAGCTGCTCCAGACCCGGCAATGTCCGGTTTATTACCAATTGATAAGCAGCAATGTGCATGGCGGTTGGAAAGGTATCATTGGAAGACTGGGATTTATTGACATCATCATTGGGATGAAGCACCTTGTCTGAATCTTCCAGGCTTCCCCCGTTCAACACATGACCCCGATTAGCCACTACTTCATTAACATTCATGTTGGATTGGGTTCCGGACCCTGTTTGCCAAACTACTAAGGGAAATTGATCATCAAGTTCCCCCCTTAAAATTTCATCACAAACCTGTTCAATAAGCTTAGCTTTATTGGACTCAAGCACGCCAAGCTCCTTATTGGTCAAAGCAGCAGCCTTTTTAAGAATGGCAAAGCCCTTAATAATGTCAGATGGCATTTTATCACCGGCATCACCAATCGGAAAATTATGATATGACCGTTGGGTTTGGGCTCCCCAATACCGAGCCGAAGGGACCTGAACTTCACCTAAACTGTCACTTTCCTTCCGGTAATCCATTTGTTTGGCTTTGCCTTGTGAAGTTTGTTATTACTTACTTATTTAATTTGCCGCAGTAGCACTCCGTCTGGATTTGGGCTTTTTATACACCGGAACGGTAGAACAGGGTTCACCATACATAATACTTGTCACATAAGGTTGAAGCATTTGGGTGAGGTGCACAAATGCGCCATTCGGAATGGTTTTATCCCCACAACCTTTTATGACAATCTTTCCTTCATTATAGTACTCCGGGTCAATGTTTTGCTCTAAGTTATCCTTAAAAATCTGATTGAGAGCGGCATCGGCATTGCCAAAATAAACAGCCTCGGCATAAGGAGAAACCTTAGAAGCCACGGTCATAAAAGCCCAGACAGGGACAATGGCATCATTGGAGCAAAAAACATGAACCAGTTCCCCTTCATACTGACTCCAATCATGGTTCTTAACAGCCTCTTTAAAATCTTTTTCTTTTAAAATTAATCCCTGATAAAGCCAATCTTTTAAATCAAAGGGTTTTAAATTTTTTTCAGGAGCATATTCCCCGAGATCAATGGTGGTAAGGGGGCTCTTTTCTACTTTATTTTTTATCGCTTCTGCCATATTTACCAAACTTTTTGATTCAATCAGTCGAATTTATAACGCATATCCTTAATATCAGCCGCATCCTTCAAGGCCTGAACGATTTGCCTTTGAGCCTGACCGGATATATTGTTGCGAAGTTTTTCTTTGGTGCTTACCAGCTTTTCGGGAGGGTTAACACCTTTTAGTTTATTAAGTTTAATTTGGTACACCCCATTGTTCCCCTTAAAAGGTTCGGAGACCATATTTTTCTTAAGTCCAAATGTCCTGCCAATAACCGGTTTCTCATTGCCCAAACCGGGAACCGTTGAGGCAGTAAACTTGAGGCTGGAAGCCTTTTTCACCCTCTTATTCAGGTTATTCGCTATTTCTTCGAGCTTTTTGGCAGATTGATTGGCCTTTTTGAATTTTTCCATCAATTGATCTGCCTTCTTTTGTTTAAGAACCTCGGCCCGGATTTCATTTTTAACATCTTCAAAAGGCTGAACACCTTTCTTATTAACATCTTTTAATTTGGCAATTACATACTGATCAGAAACCTCAATAATACCGGATAGGCTACCTTCATCGTTGGAATAAGCCCAGCGGACAAGCTCCGGAGCATCGCTCAGACCAGGAATAAGCCTTTTAGAAGGTTCAATTTTTTCAGCAATTTGTTTATTTAATCCGGCTTTTCTTACCACCTTCTCAAATTCATCAGGGGAATTGATCTTTGAACGAAACTCGGAAGCTTTTTTGTAAACCTTTTCATAAGTGTCTTCACTGGGATAAATTTTACGAATTATCCGCCCCACCTGATACCGCTTACTCACAGGTTCCGCTGTCACTTCAACGATATGCGTACCGAACTTGCTGTTTACAAGAAAGACATCCCCTTTATCATGCCGTTTGACACCCTTGATAAACGGATCAACCATTTTGTTCTCGGAGAACCAGCCTAAACTACCTCCATTCTTGGCAGAGGGATCATCGCTGTGTTCCATTGCCATCTTTTCAAAGGAGGCGCCTTCCTGTATTTTGTTAAAAATCTCTGAAGCCTCAGATTGGGCTTCAGCCGTAT
Source organism: uncultured Sphingobacteriales bacterium (assembly GCA_964549595.1). Lineage (GTDB taxonomy): Bacteria > Bacteroidota > Bacteroidia > CAILMK01 > CAYYUA01 > CAZQQN01. The sequence continues at coordinate 55,660 of CAZJWK010000004.1, forward strand.
CAGCTTCTGAGGAGCCCTTTGGCTTAAAAAGGATATGCCGGGCTTTATAATATTCTACCGTATCAGCCTTTGTGTCAATGGTTTTTGCCACTTCATAACCTTTTTCCCCTAAGTAAGGGCCAAAAACATCTCCTGTATCACCATTTATAACACTATCCTGTATCGGTGCTGGTATTTCAGCCGGACTTAAAAAAGTAGAATCAAAAGGCTCATCGCTTTGTAATTCCACGAAACTGGAATCTTTATCCCTTTCTTTAAACGTTTTCTTTAAGTCATGAAGGTTTTGGAAAATTTTCGCAGAATCCCGTGAAGTGGGTGTTACATCAAAAACAACGTACTCGAATGTACGGCTGGCATCCGTTTTATAATCATCCTTATGGTCGTCATAATATTGCTTCAATGATTGGGAGGTGAGGTTAACAGCTGAATCAGGCACGCTTTTTTTGGCTAAATTTACATAACCAATGGAAGCTACACGGTTTTCGTCTAAATACTGACGTTCGGCTTCAAGATTAGTCACATAGAAACTCTTACGAATAAGCCCAAAATATTTTTCACGTTCCCTTTGCCTTAGCAAGTTACGCTCAAAGTTGATCCATTGCTGTTTTTGTTGTTTAAACCTTTCAATTTGTTGCTTATTGGCCTGCCCCCCTGGCCCTTGCTTCAATTGCCTTTGTAATTGTTGAAGCCTTTCCTTTTTAAATTCACCTGTCTTAGGATCCCGGAAAGCCCTCTTCACAGAAGGATGGGGATTATCCCCCTGTACCAAATTGAAAAGTTCTTTATCGCTAACCCTTAAGCCAAGCTTCTCCTGTTCTTTTTTAAAAATCCGGTCAAAAATTAATTGATCCCAGGCTTGATTCTGAACAGTAGCCATCATACGAGGACTAATTTCCTGTATACGCCTTTGTCTTTTAAATTTTTCCTTGACCTGCTGGACCTTTTGATTAAATTGGTTATAAGTAATTTTTTCTTCGTTCACCTTACCAACGGCATTACTCTGATCCTCGCGGAAAAGCGAACGGTTACTTCTGAACAAATCACTCAAAACAAAGGCTATGATTGCCACTCCAATTAAAATGATGACTAAACCTGATCTTTTCCTGATCTCACCGATTGCTGCCATGAATATCGCTTATATATGTGTTTTTAAATTAAAAAATGCCTAAAAAGCCGGATTTAAGCTCAAACTTTTTCTCACCCACAAGGTAACCATTTGTGTAAACCAGCATGGTGTATTTTCCTTCGGGAAACTCGTCACCCCTGGACCAATAAACGCAATGCGGTTGGTCTTTATTTTTAAACTTCACCTGTTCGCTAAAGGTATACAAGGCGGTATCATTTTTATAGGAAAACTGCCCTGAGCCACGGCTTTGAATGTAAATCGTCTCACCCTTTGGGTTCATAAGACGTATCAGTACTCTCCGTGGGCCTTTTTCAGCGATGGGGTTTTCCTGAAAATTGAAGCAAACCTTAATCTGATCTATTTTATTGGTGTTATCAGTCTCCTTTTTATCCCCATCATTTTGTATTTTAATACCCGTAACCTTCGCGCTTTTCAATTTTAACCGGGAACCTTGAGCTACTTTGTTCTCCAGGCGTACGTTTTTATCTTTTAGTTTATCTTTTTGCTTTTTAGTCTCTCTTACTTCCGTACGAAGGTTGTAATTTTCCTCTTTTAGTTCTTTATTAACACGAATGAGAGAATCTATTTTATTCCGATACTTCTTTTTGTAATACCTTAAAGTTTCTAACTTTTCCCGGGCTTTTTTGTATTGCTGCACTTTAATCCGGTTTTTCCGGACAAGCTTTCTGATTTCGGATGCCTGATTCTTGATTTTTCTGTCCCGCTTAGCTAATAAGGAATCCAAATGCTGATTTTTTCCTTTCAAGTTCTTGTTTTTACCCTCCATTTCGGAGAGTTCTTTTTTTAAATCTTCTTTAATTTCCTTGCTCTTAATGAGGGCTTTTTTCTTTTCCTCGGTTTCTGCTTTTTTATTAAAATACAAGTACCCCAAAAACCCATTTAAAAGTACCAACAGAACTACTATCACACCCAGAATAATCCGGCTTTTACGGCCCTTTTTTTCAGCCGCCCGTTCAGGGTCATTGGTTTTATTATTGTAATCCGCTTCAGCCATTGTTAAAAGGTTTAAAGTGATACTAACCCCTCAAATTTAAGAATCCGGCTATTATTTAAAAAACTTCCAGGGCAGAAAAAAAGAAGGATGATTCCCTATGGGCGTTTTCATCTGAATCAGAACCATGCACTGCATTGGCCTGAATTGATTTCGCGTATTGAGCTCGTATGGTTCCTGCCTCCGCTTTAGCAGGATCCGTGTCCCCTATAAGTTTTCTAAATTCCTCTACAGCATTGGCTTTTTCCAAAATCATGGCGATGATAGGGTAAGAAGCCATGTATTCCGTTAAGTCATCAAAAAATGACCTATCTTTATGCACTGAATAAAAGTCCTGTGCTTTCTCAAGGGATAAACGAGTCTGCTTCAAAGCCCGTATCTTAAAACCGGCCTTTATGATTTGGTCCAATATTTCGCCAGTATGACCTTCTTTCACAGAGTCGGGTTTTATTAACGCTAAAGTCTTGTATTGCGCCATTTTACGAAAATTTTGGATGCAAAAATACCTTTATTTTACAGATTTCACCAAAAAGGAAATGTAAGAACATTTTTTTATCAAGGGGAGGCAAAAAAAATTTTAACCCTAAAAGAAATTTAAGAGTTATTCTGATCGGTATGGGGCTCAGACCGGCAATTGTTATTTGCTTGCCGGTTTTTCATCCGCTCTTTTAGTTGGATATTTCTTTTCTTTAAGTGATGCCAGATCCAAAGTATAAAAAAGTATAATACCAAAAAGGCCAATAAGGCTACGAAAATCATACCGGGCATAAGGTTTTGTCTTAGCTCAAGCTTTTCAAAGGCTTAATTAAGGAATTTTAAAAACCTAAAATCGGGCAGAGGGCTTTGATTCTGCAGCGAGGAAACCCTGATCCAATCCATACCCTCCTTATTATCCACCAGCAATATACGGTTAAAAGCACTATCCAGAACCTGCGTAGCCATTAAAGGGTAATCCATGAACAAATGGTCATTATTACCTATATGGGCTTCAGAATCCGAAACATTGTATACCAGGAAATCTTCTTCCATAATCCTTGTAATGGCTTCCTGGAATAATTCCTCACCATCTTGTTCCTCTCTTCTTCTCACCGCAGCAAATGAACACAAAATGGCAATCGTTAGTACTAAAGTAAATTTTTTCATTCCCATTATGTTTTAGCTAAAAACCTGTAACAAAAGTATGAAAACCCTCATTCCAAAATGGTTGAATTGATAATTTTCAAATAGCGATTAGCTGTTAGCCATTGGCTATTAGCTTTTAGCTGGTGGCTTTAGGGCTTTTGGTTGAATGAAAGGTTCCCTAAAGTTAGCATCCTAAAAATGGAGGAAAAGTGAAAGCCTTACTGTGTTACTTTTTTTACAACTTATTACCACTGTATCAAAACATTGTTACTTTAAAGTTCCCCTCATTGATATTTCTTCCGCCAACTGGCATAGAGAAAAGAGGGAGGGAAAAGCAAGGACCAGGAAAAACCGCGGAATTCAGAAGCAAGTCATTTTGGTTCTTATCAAAACTCATTAAGCATTATTGCAAAGGTTCCCACCGAAAAAAAACAATCATTTATCCAAATTTTTTCCTGAAAAAAATCTAAAACTTATAAATTTGTTAGGCAATAATAGATTGAATAAATTGGGTTTGCACTTTTTCTTAAAACCGCAATTTGCTCATAGGAATTAAAACTTTGAAAAAATTTGACCCCTTAATTAACATAAATTAAAAACATTGGCTTTTGAAGGGAGTTAATTTAATCAAAACCAAAAGTAAATGGAATTTTGATACTCCCTTAGTCAAAAAACAATGTGTAAAAGGAATTGTTAAACTGTTAAAGAAAGTTAATTACCAAGGGTTCAGGTTTAAAAAATTAATGGAAAGCGATTAACTAAATTTTTAGGAGTAAAAAATGGAAATCATGAAAAAAAGGCAAGATATTCGTATGAAACCACGTCAAAAACAAACGATAAAACAGAAATTAACCTCCAAAACGGTAGTAATAGCAGGTATTTCTGTTATTTTACTCGGAACGCTAATTACGATAGCACTGAATTTGGGTAACATCCAAGATACTTTTGCAGCCGGCAAAACTTATAATTCTGATGGGGATGGAAAGTGGAAAGGGGCTTTTAATTGGACTAAATCTAATAGTCCCGGAAGAGGAGGTTTTCCGGGGAAAAATGATGATGCCACAATTGATGGTAATACAATTGATGTCGCTCAAAACCAAAATGTAAACAATCTTTCCTTTAAGAATAGTGGTACTTTAAATATTAAAAGTGGGAACAAATTAAATGTTCATGGGACATTAGACCTTAAAAATGGTTCTGTTGATGCTTCCAGTGGTGACTTAGTATTGGAACAAGGAGCAAAAATCAAGAATATGTCCTCCAGTAATTTTACCGGATCTTACTCAAAAAAGGATGCTAGTGGAGTGGTTGACAGTACAGTTTTTCGGCCTTCAGCCAGTTACGGTAGTGCTAAAGTTGCTGTTCATGGCTTTCAGGATAATAACTGCGATTTTAGTGTAACCTACAAAGAAAGTAATCCCAATACAGCAAGCTCCATTACCAATAGCTCAACCATTATTACCACCAATTTAAAGTCGATTAGTAATAATGAATACTACCAAATTAACCGCAGTGGTTGTACGAAAAATGCTAAGGTGACTTTATTCTGGGATCAAAACACCCCTTCTAAGTTAAATAACCTTTCCAGTAAAAGTTCATTGGAAATTGCCCACCATAATGGTAATGGCTGGGAGGATATAAACATTAATAATAGATCCGGAAAAATATCCGGTTCTGGCAGCATTACTTCGAAACTTCAATCCAATTTCAGTCCATTTACTTATGGCTCTAATTCTTCATCAGGTCCCCTCCCGGTTGAATTAATTAACTTTAATGTGAAAGTGATTAATGGAGGAGCCAGGTTAGAATGGGCTACAGCTTCTGAGACAAACAATAACCATTTTAAAGTTCAAAAAAGAACCGGGGACTCTGAATTTAAAACCATAAGCAAGGTTGAAGGATATGGAACAACCACCGAACAACATGAATATGAATATACTGATAATAAACCCGTGAAAGGTAAAGTCTATTACCGCTTAAAGCAGGTAGATCACGATGGTTCTTATGAATACTCCAATGTTAAAGCCGTCAAAGGCAAAGAAAAAACCCGGCAAAATGAAGCCCTTTCCATTGAAAAAGTTTCACCAAATCCATTCCGTAATGGTTTCAACCTTGAGTACAAAACAAATGGCGACCAAAATGTCAAATTCACTTTAAGAAACATGAAAGGGAATGTAGTTAGTCAAAGCCGGGTAGACGCCAATAGAGGTCAAAATGAATTCAGCTATAATCAAGGATCAGAACTTCCTAAGGGCACCTACATTTTAACTTTAAGAGCCAGCAGTGAGCAGGTTACTAAAAAAGTAATGAAGCGATAAAGCATAAAATCAGAAAAAGTGCAATGAGCTATTTTTGGTTCACTGCACTTTTTTATCCTGCTAAGGGGTTTTTAAAAAATAACATTTACCATTGTTGAGGCATTTTATTATGGTGTAATTCAATGCTCCATGTAATTCGTGTCGTTCAATGTTTAAATTGCTAATTTCTTCATCAATCAATTTAATTCCCTTATCATATTCGTTTTCATCTTAGCTGGCTTTGACTTGGAGGTTTTTTTCGTTTGAACTGAAGAAATTAAATTGACCATTGTTTCATAAGAAAGCAATTGATGGCCTCTCCCATTCATGGTAATAAAAGAAACCAAACGGTGTTCAATCTTATTCCATTTTTGGAAAAATTAAACTGTAAACTTTATTTCTTAACATTGCCTAATCCTATGACTGCTTTTAAAAGGGCATAAAATAAAGCCGTGAACGAAGTGAGAGCTTTTGCATCTTCAAGATGGCAAGATTTACGCTATTCTTGGTTGCCTAAGGTTGCACATTTCAATTAGACGATGCTTTCGATCCCCTTATTTTCCGGATGCATAACCTTGTATCTGCCTGGTAGCCAATAAGCCAATACCCGATACCAAAGCCAAAAACCCAAAGTAGTAATGATAGCCCAGGGTGGCGTTAAAGGCATCCACAAACCATCCGGAAAGCAAATGCGCAAATATATCCGGCATGAAACCAAAAAAGGAGACAATGCCCACCACAGTTCCGGTTAAGCTTAAGGGGATGCCGATTTCCTGAAGCAAAGCAAAATAAACCCCACGCAGGGCAAAAACAGCCAAACCAGCCAGAATCACCTGGGTCCACAAAATCCACATATCATTGATGGATGGAGGAATGAAATATAACGAACCAAACGTCAACATCAACAAGCCAAATCCGCCCCCAATGGTTTTAGTGGCCATCAATCGGTCAGCCAAAAGACCGGCTCCCAGAGCGGCTATGGGACGCATCCAGTCCCTTATGGTCCCAAGCACGGCCCCGAATGTCTTGCTTTGGCCGTAGGCTTTTTCGGCAAAGGCAGGAAAATCATACGTGCCCAAATACAGGATATAAGAGCAAAATATGATCAATGCCAATAGCCAAACCTCGGGCTTTTTAAGCACTTTTACCATTCGGTTCCACTGATTGCCATGAGCCGGATTTTTGGTATCGGCTTTTGTTTGATCCTGGTGGAGGGTATCCGGCACCACCCACCATATAAGGAGCCCTACCAGCAACGGAGCCGATGAATAAACCAGCAACACACTTTCCAATCCGGTTTTAGTAGTGCTTGCATAGCCAAAAACGGTGGTAGCCAATGAGGCTAAAAGAGCAGCTACCACGCCCCGGCCGGCATCGAGTAGCCCAAAGCTGATGCCTTGGTTATCCGGGCGCCCCCAGGCGCGTGTCGCTTTAATCAAAGCCGCCCAGAACGTGAGAATGGTAGTGATGCCCCAGAACGCATGGATTGCTAAAAGAATAGGATAGTCAGGAATACTCAGCATAGAAAAACCACCAGCACTGGTAGCTACCAAAGATAGGGTTAAGAGCTTCCTTGCAGAAAAGCGATCAGCAATCCAGCCACTGGGGAAGTAGCAAACAACAGCCAGGATACCGAAAATGCTGTTCAATAAGCCCACTTCGGTACTGCTGATCCCGAAAACCGTCTCCATGCTGGTCTGGAAAGTCTTGCGCAAATACGGGAGCATGTAGATGCTCTCACCCGCGAGCATGAGGCCGGCCATGTAAAGGTAATGCTGAAAACGGTTACCGGTTGCTGGGATGTCATTCAACGGAAATAGTATTTGGTTGACGAATTTGGGATGAATTGGCTAAAAAGCACATCTGATAAGCCCTGTTTTTGTAGATTGTTGGCCAAAACAACCATTGAATAACCGTGCTTCCCGTTGATAAATGGTTGACAGTAAATGCCCTTTTCTGGTTGTGTAAAACAAAACCTTAATAGCAAGATCTCAGTAAGATAGGGGTTCCTTACTTATCTAAATCCTTAAGCATCACGGAAAATTTATTGAATTTTCACCCATAAGCTAAAGATGGGAAAAATGACCCGCAAACAATAAATTCAATCTCCTCTTGGACATTTTTGCAAAAAAATAACCGGACCTAAAAATAGATCCGGTTATTAACTCAAAACCGTTTATTCCGGTTTTATCTTACCATAACCTTCTTTCGAATGGTATTGCCTTGATTTTTGATATTCAAAAAGTACATACCGGATTGCAATCCGGAAAGATCAAGGGTTTTGGGGCTATGTTTAAGCTTCACAGGGGTTTTTACCTTTTTCCCAAGGCTGTTTAAAACCGTTAGTTGCGCATTTTCGGAAAATCCGGAACGGTCATATTCAAGATTAACAATTCCATTGTCAGTGGGATTGGGGAAAACTTTCAGCTTATTGGAGGATTTGGCTTTTTGGATGCCAAGTGTGGTTTCAGCCTTTTTGTTTTCGATTTTAACCACTTGTTTCAATTGATGATCGACAAAATACAATTGGCCTTTGGGGCCCTTTTCAATACCCATAATATCATCAATTTTAAAGTTCCCGGGGGCCAGCTCACCCAATTTATTGGGATTTCCCTGGGAAATGTCGTAGAAAAGGATCTTATTGGTAGCATTATCTGTGATGATTAAGCGGTTTTCATCAATGGTCATTCCCGAGGGTTTTTTAATCTTGCCTGAATCAATAAACACCTCCCAATTCGCATTTTCCATGACCCATAAATCAATGGGTTCACGATGATCGGGGGTTGCTCTATTTTTCTTATTGCCGGAATTTATTTTCATTCGCAACACGCGACTATTCCCAATGTCGTTGATGTAAAGCCAGCCACTGGATTCATGGATTTCCATGTGACTTGGTGTCATTCCATCTTTTTGGACTTTAATTTCAGGATATCTGTATACTTTGGCATCGGAATGGTCTTCACCGCCCGGATAGTGACCATCATTAAAATCATAACGGCAAATATTCCCATAGAAACCATCAAAAACCCAGTAAATGTTTTCCTTTTCATGCGCTATTCCCCTGCATTCGGGGCTTTGGTGCACCATATCAAGGTGGCTTCCGTTGGTATCGCTGGTTGGAGGATTACCCCTTTTGGCATAAACGGATAAATCACTGGTCCATAACGCCGGGCCGGTAAAATGAATGCCTTGCCTATTGGCATTTTCTATACCCGTGGCCGTGGCAAAATTTCCATTATCGCCAAATGCTATGGCAGTGGCCAAAGCCATAAAGTGCCATGCATTACCATCCTGCCTGTATTCAGCGTCCGGTTCATCTTTTTTATGGGCATTTTTAAGGATAACGGTACTTCCGCCACTTCTTTTTGTGCCATTGTTTATAACCCATAACTGGCCCCTTTTTCTAAAGGGCACGGTTCTAAAGGCCAAGTCCATAGGAGAGGTTATCCGGTCAAAATTATCTGCTAAAATTTTGTAACTATTTTCACTTTTATTGTTCACATAATTGTCAATGGGGTTTTGGCCCTTAGCCCCGTCAAACAATAAAAAAGTAAGGCAAAAGGTAAGCAATAAAAATCCAGAACAGTAATACTTCATAATTTTCATATTTTAGGTTTTACAAAAAAATCAAAGTTAAAAACTTGTTAAATATTGAACCAAAAGTTTTAGCCCGTAGTAAAAACAGACAAAAATCAGGAACTTTTCATTTCATTCTGGACAATCGAATACTTCAGGAGTTTTTATCCCAAACCCCTTAATCTACTGATTAGCAATGAAAAAGACCCAAATGATAATGGTTTTCACCACTTCTTTCCTGACCGGTTAAATTCCGGCCCATATATTTTATCATTGCAAAAAGTGCTTTAAATCTTTAAAGAATTTCTCATTGTTGAATGACAGTACCGAAAGGAAAAAATCACTCCTGAAGGCCATTGGCTTTTCCGTACTGGGTTACTTTTTTATTTACATCCTTTATACCTGGCCTCTGGCTTTAAATTTCCTGTCCCATATTCCGGGTAAGGAGGATTCAGATGTTTACGCATACCTCTGGGACACCTTCCGGACCAGTCAAACTTTGTCCCATATTTTTTTTATTGAAACAGACCTTTTTTTCGCCCCGTTAGGGGTTCAGCAAACTTTTTTACATACAGCCGTTCCTTTAATAAGCCTTTTTACCATGCCTTTTGAAAATACGGCATTGGGTATTAACCTGTTTTTAGTGCTTAGTTATGTGATATCGGGAATTGGGGGATTTTTACTTTGCAGGCAATTCGTCAGTAATCCATGGTTGTGTTTTTTAGCCGGCTTTATCTTTTCTTTTTCTCCCTGGAAAATGGCCAGGCTGGAAGTCCACTACAACATGATCCAGACCGCCTTTGTGCCTTTTTATATCCTTTTCTTAGTCCGTGCCTTTCGTTTTGATCAAATAAGCCTTTTTAGGGTAAATAGCCGTTCCACCTTTTTGATCTGGATTTTGACAGGTTTCCTGCTTTTATTGAGTGACAAGGTCACCACCATAATTATGGCTTTTTTTACCCTTTTATATGTGCTATGGTACAAACTGCCTTTTGTTCAAAACTTCCGGTTTTCTGTCAAAAGCCTTGTGTTATTGGGAATTTTAATAACCGCGGGGCATTACGGAATGGTTTTCCTGAAAAGTTATTTTCACGACAACGGCGCATTTTGGTGGGGAGCTGACATATTGGGTTTGGTAATACCATGGCATCACCTTTTGATCGCTGATCTATTCCCGGAATCCTGGATCTCCGAAGTGCACAACAGGGGATTGGAAAATGTCATTTACGTGGGCTTTTCCTTCTTATTAGCCAGCTTCACTCTATTCTGGCTGGGTCGAAAGTTTAAAATGCCCCCTGCCTTGAAAGCCTTTTGCTTTTCCGGTATTATTTTGCTTTCATTGACGGTGCCGGAGGTTTCAATCGCCAACGAAACCTTGTTTAATAACCCATTATCATTTTTTCACTTTATTCCCGGAATCAATGCCTTCCGGTGTCCCGGCCGGTTCATCATGCCCGTTTACCTGTTAATCATCATTCCCGCTTTTTACTTCTTTGAAAAACTTTCTTACAAAAAGGTGTATGCGGTTATACTACTTCTGCTTTTTTTAGTAGAATTCGCCCCTGCCGGCATACAAACCATTAATATCCAGGAAACTCCCAAAGTTTATCGAACCTTAAAAACTTTGGAAGGGGAAAACCTCTTGCCCATTCCATTTGGCATCAAAAACGGTTACATAGGAGCCGGGGATTTCCGGAAAAAGGATATGTGGCATCAAACGGTTCACCAGAAAAACCTGATTGCCGGCTATGGGCCTTTTGGTGACCAGGTTTGGGACTATTACCACAAAGATACCGTCATGAATACCCTGTTAAAGGTGCAAAGGGACACAACCATTGACATACCGAACTTCTCAGAAAAACAAAAGAGGCAGTTCTTTAAGCGTTTTCAGCCTGATTTTTTAGTCATTGATCAAAATTACCCCAACACCAAAGCCCGGAAGATAACCAAAGAAATCATCAAACACAGAATAACGCAAAAAAGAGAAATAGGCCAACACACCTTGTTCTTATTGAGATCTGAATAAAAGGTTCTGAACACATGAAATGCGGGAAAATCCTTAATACAGGATAGAAGGCGGTTATTGCTTTTTCCCGAATTCAAAACTCCTGACCTGTTAGTAAAAGAGAAAGCCCCTATGGATAGTCGAAGCCTTTAAATCTGCCCCGTTACAACAGCATCTTTTTACCAATTACACGTTTTACACGTTGATTTCCATTAAATAATAGTGATCCAGAAGATCCTTTTTCAGTAGCTCCATTAGTCCAGGAAACTTGCCAAAAATCTCTACTTTGACTAACATTACCAGAAAGAGAATACATCTATTATATCTCCTTTAGGATGATGCAAACCAATAACTTAAAGCGAAGTAAAATGATTTGAATTCCAACCAGCAAAGTGTAAGCTAATTCCGCTTGCGCGAGAGCCAGTAATTCCTAATAATGCAAAGTCTGTCCCATCGGGAAGTATCATTTAATTCCCTTTGTGCTAAAACGTTGGAACCTGATAAACTTACAAATTCCTGGACAGGATTTCTTGAACCATAACTATCACTCCAGTAAAAAAAGCGAAACACCAAAGTAGAAGGATCAGGGTCATGGCCACCAAATGACTCTAAGCGATGATCACCTGTTAAGAACAATAACCTAATATGCTCTCCGTTTGACCTTTGTTCTAAGCACCAATCATCTGGAATAGGACAATTATAATCATTATGACAATCTCCACTTTTTCCATGACCCGACTTTGTATTCTTATACCCTTGAATTTCCTTTATTAACTACTTTTTTCTTTTGAAGATCATAAAAGCGATTTTGTAATACCTTATTAATTTAATGAACTGGTAATTTATCAATTTTTATATCCCGGCAAAACAGTAGTTTCTCCCAAACTTCCTGAATGATCTTCAAGGCAAGTTCTTAATTTTTTATGAAGGCATGGGCTAATGAGTAATGAATTATTCTCCGCTCTCTTCACCCCCTTCCTGTTGGTTTTTCAGACCCTCGTTCTCTTTTTCAAGGGTTTCAAGACGCTGGTCCTTTTTTTTCATTTCCGCATCATAATCCTCGATTTGCTTTTGAAGCTCCTGGACCTTGGAAGATAACTCCTGGTTTTTCTGCTCAAGGTCACTTTTTTCATTTCTTAATTGATTAGCCGTTTCGTTGGCTTCTTCAAGTTGGTGCTGAAGTGTATTCACTTGTGCTCTAAGGTCATAAATTTCCTGGAACTTGGTTTTAAGTTTACTGTCAAGCGTTGTTACCCATTTATCAGCCATAATTTTTTATTTAGGGATTTTTAACTTCTGATTAACCTTCAACAAGCCCGGACTATCAAGTTTGTTGGCTTTTACAATTTTTTGAAATGCATACCCATCATCATAGAACTTTTTAGCAATTTTCCATAGGTTGTCATCCGGCTGAACCTTGTAATTTTTAGCTTCATTGATGGTTTGCTTTTTTTGCTCATTGGAGGTACTTTTTTCCCTCATATTTTTTAGGGAGTCCAATGCAGCCTTTTGTTGCTCAATTTTGGTTTGAAGGTTTTGCTGTTTCTTTTTTAACCTTTCATTGACGGTTTTGATAGAATCCATTTTTTGTTTGATTGGGGAGGAATCAGAGGTTTCATCTGACTTTTTGTTATCGGTAGTTGGCGTAATCAAACCCCAAATACCTACAATAATAAGCAAGGCTCCGATTATTGGGGTTAATATTTTGAAAAAGCGGAGTTTTCGGTCTAAGTTGTCTACAATCTCAAGTATCTCTTGGTCTTCTTCTCGATAACTACCCGATTTATTTTCTACATCATTTTTATTATCGGTATTCATAAGGCGCTCAAGGTTTTTGAAATTTCCATCTGTAAAGGTATAAAAATTTTATTTAGATGTCAAGATACATTGACGGACTAAAGCCAGAATTCCGAATGAAGCGAACCCATCTTAAGTATCAAACTACTTGAAGATTTATTATTTAAGTGACTTTGTTAATTTTGCTTTTCTTTAAATGCCAAAAAAATGAATGATGAGTGAAGCTTATATTGTTGATGCCTTACGTACGCCGGTTGGGAAATATGGAGGAGCGCTTAGCCCGGTACGTCCGGATGACATGGCTGCGCATGTCATAACAAAAATTCTTGAAAGAAATCCCAATATTGATACTGAGGCCATTGAAGATGTCATTTTCGGGGCTGCTAATCAGGCTGGTGAAGATAACCGAAACGTAGCACGCATGGCTACTTTATTAGCCCGGTTACCCGAACGGATAGCTGGTGTTACTGTTAACAGGCTTTGTGCTTCCAGTTTGCAGTCCATCATGGATGCATCAAGGGCTATAAAACTGGATGAAGCCGGCTTATACCTTGCCGGTGGGGTTGAGAGCATGAGCAGAGCCCCCTTTGTGGTGGGAAAAGCTGACCGGGCTTTTGATAGAAAGATTGAAATGGAGGATACCACCATTGGCTGGCGGTTTATCAACCCCAAGCTGGCTGAGCGTTATTATCCCTATTCAATGGGAGGAACAGCGGAAAATGTGGCTGAGCGGTACGGCATAACCCGGGAAGAGCAAGATCAATTTGCCCAGAAAACCCAGGAGAAGTACCAGGAAGCTCATGATGCCGGTAAATTCAACGATGAACTGGTATCCGTTACCATTCCCCAAAGAAAGGGTGATGACATTGTGGTAGAAAAGGACGAACATCCAAGGCTCTCCACTTTGGAAAAGTTAGCCACCCTCAAACCTGCTTTCAGAGAGGGCGGGACCGTTACAGCCGGCAATGCTTCAGGTGTAAATGACGGGGCTGCCGTAACCATTGCAGCCAGTGAAGAAGCGGTAAATCAGTTTAACCTGAAACCGATGGCACGTGTGGTAAGCCGTGCTGTTGCCGGGGTTGAACCTGCTTATATGGGACTGGGTCCCGTTCCGGCTACACAGAAAGCCCTGGAAAGGGCAGGCCTTAAAATGGAGGACATTGACCTTATTGAATTGAATGAGGCCTTTGCAGCCCAATCAATTGCTTGTATACGAGACCTGGGAATGAACCCCGACATCATTAACGTGAACGGTGGAGCCATTGCTTTGGGGCACCCGTTAGGTTGCAGCGGTGCAAGGATTTCTACAACCTTATTACATGAAATGCAAAAACGGGATAATGTAAAATATGGCTTAGCTACCATGTGTGTGGGCGTTGGCCAAGGGGCCGCCATCATTTACGAAAAGGTTTAGTGGTTTAATAACCTACTATCAAGGCTCCGTACTGGTTGCGGATTTGTAACCCGCAATGATAGCGTATAACATGCAAAGTAGAAAAAACCGTTACTTCCTGGAATTGGCCTTTAACGGGGCCAAATACAGTGGTTGGCAGATACAGCGGAATTCCCCGACTATCCAGGAAACCCTGCAGGATAGCATTGGCACTATTTTGCAGGAGGAAACCAAGCTCATAGGCTGTGGACGTACGGATGCGCGTGTCCATGCGAAGGAGTTTTACGCCCATTTTGACACGGATCACACATTGGATAACAACTTTGCGGAAAAAGCCAACCGCATCTTACCCCGGGATATTTGGGTAAAAAACCTGCTCAGGCCAACTAGTCCCAAAGCGCATGCCCGTTTTGATGCGTACCACCGCACGTATGAATACTGGCTCTGCACGAACCGCAATCCTTTTTACCTGGATCTGGCTACCTACTACTTTCACCATGTGGATCTGGACCGGATGAACCAAGCCAGCGGGTATTTGAAGAAATACGAGGATTATGAGACGTTCAGCAAGATCAACCCCAACCTGAAGCATTACAAGTGCCAGGTTTATGATGCCTGGTGGGAAGAAGTTGATGATCATTTGTTCAAATTCACGATCAGTGCCAACCGCTTTGTTCGCAGCATGGTACGGTTGATTGTGGCTACATTGATCCGGGTGGGAAATGGACGAATGAACATTGCTGAATTTGAGGACATCCTGGCTGCCAGGGATCGGAGTCTGTCAGCGGATGCAGCCCCACCCGATGGTTTGTATTTGAGTCAGGTTTTGTATCCAAATGGATTACTTCAAATGGTATAACATCTTTATATTGCCCTTCGTTTTTAATCAATAATCATGGTCCAACTTTCTGCCGTCATCATTACCTACAATGAAGAAGCCAACATCAGGCTTTGCCTTGAGTCGGTCAAACCGGTAGCAGACCAGATCCTGGTGGTGGATTCCTATTCAACGGATCAAACCCCTGCTATTTGCCGGGAGATGGCTGTGGATTTTATACAACATCCGTTTGAAGGGCACATAGAACAGAAGAATTATGCCATGGAACAGGCACGATTTGACCATGTGCTTTCCCTGGATGCGGATGAAGTCCTTTCTGATGAATTAAAGGAATCAATCCTTCAGGTCAAAACGCATTGGCAATTTGATGGCTATACCTTTAACCGGTTGACTAATT